>NZ_CP121659.1:1845000-2152500 GCF_029714365.1 Sinorhizobium terangae | reverse complement strand
GGTTCGGCTCACCTTTATCATCGCAACGTCGACTGGAAGCTGTTTCGGCGACTGATACCCTTTGGCGTTGGCGGGGGTATGCTCGGCACTTTTGTCCTTACCTCGTTTGAGGGAGATCAGGTCAAGCCATTCGTCACAGCCTATCTCGCAGTCATTGGGAGCTGGCTGTTGTTGCGGTCGTTTCGTCGTATCCCCACCAACCCCGTGAAGCTGAGAATTGTGGCGCCGCTGGGCGCAGTCGCCGGATTTCTAGATGCGGCGGGCGGTGGCGGCTGGGGCCCTGTCGCCACCACCGGTCTACTTGGCGCCGGTGGACAGCCGCGATACGTAATCGGGACGGTCAATGCGACCGAATTCCTGATCGCACTTTCAGTTTCGTTGAGCTTCCTCGCCACGATTGTAACCGGCCATTGGGAGCAAGCCGGCGAAACCCGCAATTACTTCACATCTGTCAGCGGACTGATCACCGGGGGCGTTCTTGCGGCGCCTCTTGCAGGATGGGTTGTCAAGGCATTGCCAGAAAATGCGCTCCTGCGGCTCGTCGGCTCCCTGATCACGCTTTTGGCCGGCTACCAGACGCTCGAGCTAACCGGATGGCTCTAAAAGCGCGAGGGAGCACCGGCCTCCACGGAGCCCGGCGCTTCCTTGCGCTTGCCGGACGCTACATCGGCTCGTTGCCCTTCATAGCTTTGGACATATGCGTCTTGCACTTTTCCATGTCCTTCGCGTTCATGGCCTCTTTGGCCATGGCGAGTTCCTTTTTGGCATAATCCTTCTTCATTGCATCGGTGATTTGGCCGACGTCGGTTTCGAGCTTTGTCATCGCCGCCTGATCGCACTTGATATCTGCCTGGGCAAAGACGGGCGATGCAACAGCCGTGAGCATGGCAGCCGCAACCAACACTTTGTTCAACATGGTGGAACCTCCGATGTTCTCAACTGCACTTCGCGTGCAATAGGTGGAGTTCCAACCATCGTCCTCGACTTCGGTTCCATCCAGACGCGCCTAAGTGCCGCGATGCGCGCTCGAGATGCAACGAGGAAGCGGTTCGGGCTCGCAAACCCTTGATAGGAGGCTCAATCGCGATAGAAATTGCGCGGCCATTTGTGTGCGCGCAGTTTCTCGCGCTGACCGGCGGGAAGGCCGCGTCCATCGCCGATCGCACAATTGCGTTCTACATTGCGGACCGAGCGCATGCCGGGGATGACGGTCGATACGGCCGGATGGCTGAGCACGAAGCGGAGCGCCGTCTCGGCGAGCGCGTCGGGGGCGATTGCCAGGTCCTCGACGATTTTTTGCGCGCGTTCCTCGACTTCGCGCTTGCGGTCGCCGCGGAAATAGTTGGCCCTGAAGTCTCCCTCCGGGAAGGCCGAGTTGGCGCGGAGTTGTCCTGTCAGGCCGCCCTCGTCGAGCGCGACGCGGACGATCACGCCGACATTGTGGCGCTTGCAGGCCGGGAACAGCTTTTCCTCGGGCGTCTGCTCGAAGATGTTGTAGATCACCTGCACGCTGTCGACGACGCCGCTTTCGATGAGGGCGAGGGCGTTTGCCGGCTCGTAATCGTTGATCGACACGCCGAAGAAGCGGATCTTGCCGTCCCGTTTCAGCCGCTCGACAGCCTCGAGCCAGTCGCCGCGGCCGACCCACTCGTCCGACCAGACGTGAAACTGCTGTACGTCGATGGTGTCGACGCCGAGGTTCCTGAGGCTGGTCTCGGTGCAGGCGACGACGTGGTCGGCGGGAAAGCCGTCCTCGACCGGTGTGCCGGGACGGGCCGGCCATATCCTGTTTTTCGGCGGGATCTTGGTTGCGACGTAGATCGTCTCGGAGCGTTCCTTGAGCAGCCTGCCGACCAGCCTTTCGCTGTGGCCCTCGCCATAGCCGAGCGCCGTGTCGATGAAGGTGAGGCCGAGGTCGATCGCCCGGTTGAGCGCGCGAGCCGATTCCTCGTCGTCCGCACCCCTCCAGCCGCTGTTGCCGATGCCCCAGGCACCATAACCGATTTCGGAAACGCTGAGGCCGGTACGGCCGAGTGTTCTGTAGTGCATGGCTTTTCTCGCAGGTGGGATTGAACGGGTCGATCCGGAACGATCGTTTGCAGGTCGCCTTCTACCTAGGTTTCGGGCAAGGGAAGTCAAACGCGACCGGCGGCAACAAGGCCTGTTTGTGGGGCAGGGGCTAGTTCCTGTCGACCGGCTTCGAGCGCATGCGCGACACGGTTTCGCGCTCGGCGCGCTTGCAGCGCATTGGCGGCAGGCCGCGGTCCATCAGGTCCATGTCCTCGAGCACCATGTCTCCCATGCGTTTGAAGGCGATATCTAGCGCGCCGGCGCGGTGGGCCGAGCGCAGGAAGCCGGGAAGCGCGCGCACGGGATGATCGAGGCTCAGTGGTTCCTCCGGAAAGACATCGCTGGCCGCGACGATGTGCTTGCTGCGGACCGCCTCCATCAGCGCCTCGAAATCCACGACGCCAGCCCGGCTGAGCAGGATGAAGGCAGCACCTTTGCGCATCTTCGCGAAGGCGTCGGCGCCGAGAAAACCCTGGTTCTCGCTGGTGACCGAGGCGACGACGAAAACGAAGTCGCTCCCGGACAGAACCTCATCCAGGGAGCCCGGCTCCACGCCGTGCTCGATCAGCATCGACGGCGGCAGCCAGGGGTCGAAAACCCGTGTATGGGTGCGGAAGCCCGAAAGCAGGCGGTTGAGCGCCTTGCCGAGGTCGCCGAAGCCGATGATGCCGACGTCGGCGCCGGAGATGAGTCGAGCCGTGCGGTTGCCGTCACCGCCCCACAATTCCTTGCCTTCGCGGAAGGCTAGATCCGCATCGACGATATCGCGCGCAAGGTTGATCGCCAAGGCAAGACCAAGCTCCGCCACGGGCTCGGCAAAGACCGCGCCGGTCGTCACCACATGGATGCCGCGCTCGAACAGCGTCTCGTAGGGCATGTTGTTGATCAGGTTGGTCTCGACATTGAAGACGCAGCGCAGCGACTGCATCCTGGCCAGCAGCGCATCCGAAATCGGCGGCTGGCCGATGATGTAGCGGGCGTCGGCCAGGATATCGTTGTGCAATCCTGCAATACCGCTGTCGGTTGTCTCGACGATCCGGTAGCCGGCGCGAAGCCGGGCGAGTGCGGGCGGGGTGAAAATGAGGTCGAGTGTACGCGGTTCCGGCGCGCTGATCACCAGCGGCAGCGAATTGTCGGACATGGCTTCTTCCTCCCGGTCGGCTCCTTCCGATGCATTCGGTACATGTACCGCTGACGCTCAGGTTGTACGCCGAATGAAACGATTTACAATACGAAAAAATCGATTTATCGCTTGTTGTGCGACACTCGGCAGACTGCTTGCTCTCGGGAGGAGAGGATGGTTCATCGGGAAGCGCATGCGCGGCGGCCGTCGATCCATGACGTGGCGAACAGCGCCGGCGTCTCTGCCGCGACGGTGTCGAAAGTCCTGCAAGGTGTCGCGACGGTGAAGCCCGAGAACGTCCAGCGCGTGTTCGACGCGGTGGAACTGCTCGGCTATCGCGTCGATCCGCTCGCCTCGGACCTGAGGCGGGCCAAACGCCGGATCATCGGCGCGATCGTTCCGGAATTCGAAAGCGAATTCTTCGGCTCCATGATCACACAGCTCGAACGGCTGGCCGAGCAGCGCGGCTATGCGCTGGTCGCCGCGTCGAGTCGGGAGTCGGAGGCGCGCGAAAAGGAAATCCTCGCCCGCATGCATGATTGGCGCGTCTCCGGCGTGGTGCTGGCGCCGGTGCGCAACGAGCACGGACCGGCGGCGGGCTTCATGAAGAAGAACGGCATGACCGGTGTGCTGATCGACCGGGTGCTTGCGGACGATGCCTTCGATACCGTTTCGGCCGACAGTGTTTCGGCGAGCGCCGCGGTGGCGCGCGAGCTGGTCGAGAGAGGCCATCGCCATATTCTCGTGCTCGGTCTCGGCGAACAGGCGGCGACGGTGCGCGCCCGGCTGGAGAGTTTTCGCGAGCGCGCGCTGCAGCTCGCCCCGGACACACGCGTCGACGTGATCCTTTCGGAAAGCGATGTCGAGCCGCTGCGGTCTTCGCTCCGAGACTATTTCGCCAAGGGCGAGCGGCCGACCGCCGTCTATTCGCTGTTCCTGAGGGGCACGCTGGTGGCGCTCAGCGAATTCCGACGGCGGGGATGGCACTGCCCGAACGACATTTCGCTTGTCGGCTTCGACGATGCCGAGTGGATGCAGGTAACATGGCCGGCGATCGCCGCGGTCGTTCAGCCCGTCAGGCAGATCGCCATCGAGGCCATGGACGTGCTGTTTCGCCGGATCGGCGGGGAAGGGGGGCCGCCCATGGCGCGGCTCGAACCATGCAAGGTCTTGATGCGGGAATCCGTTGGGTCGCCAGGTAGCGGACCGCATTCCGGGGGAGGAAAACGACAATGACCCCGATTGTCGAAGACGGAAGGCAAGCGCCGGATCTGGCTGAAACTCACGGTGCGTGACATCAACTGGAGGAAACGATGCAACCATTTGTCGCAAAGATAAATCGATTTACTTTGGCGTTGGGCGTTGCAATGGCCTTCGCCGCGCCCGCTATCGCCGAAGATGGCGAATATGGCGTCCTGATGAAAACGCTCGCCAATCCGTTCTGGGGCGCCATGAGCCAGGGGGTCGAAGACGGCGCCAAGGAAGCCGGCGTGAAGTATTTCCTGCAGGCCGCCGAGAGCGACCAGGCGGCCGAACCGCAGCTCAACCTCTGCAACACGATGCTGGAGCGCAAGCCGGTGGCGATGATCACTGCGGCCATCAACTCGACAAACCTCTTGCCGTGCCTCAAGGCGGCGCAGGACGCCGGAATCAAGGTCGTCGATCTCGACGGCAATCTCGACCAGGCCGTGCTCGACAAGGAGGGCATAAAGATCACCTTCCGCATCGGCTCGGACAATGTCGCGGCGGGCGCGCAGGGCGCCGAATATTTGGTTGAGAAGCTCGGCAAGGACGCCAAGGGTCCGGTGCTGGTGATCGAGGGCCTGTCGGGCAACGTTACCGGGCAGAGGCGCGCGCAAGGATTTGCGGCACGGCTGAAGGAATTGGCGCCCGGCCTCGAGGTCGTCGCCTCGCTGCCCGGCGACTGGGACCGCGGCAAGGCGGCCTCGATCACCAACGACATCCTGACCCGCAACCCGGACCTCGTCGGCATCTTCGCCGCCAATGACGGCATGGCGCTTGGTGCGGTCGAGGCTGTCTATGCCGCCGGCAAGGGCGACCAGGTGACGATCATCGGCGTCGACGGCAATTCCGACGCGGTGAAGTCGATCAAGGACGGCAGGCTCAACGCCTCGGTCGCCCAGCTTCCCTATCTCGTCGGAAAACAGGCGGTCGAAAACGTCAAGAAGGCGATCGCCGGCGAAAGCGTCACGGCGGACATCGCGGTGCCGACGCTGGTGCTGACCAAGGACGTGCTCGACGCCGGCAAGGAGCCGATGCTTCAATACGTCAAGTGATCTTTGCCGAACCCGGCTGGCGCGCCATCCCGCGCCAGCCGGACTTTCAACGTGTTACATGGACCATTGTGCGTCTGGAAAGACGCACGGCGCTGTAGAGGTGGAAATCATGGCACATGAAACGTCGCAGCCCGGCCTCTGGGCGCGGGCGCAACGAACATCGGTCGAGCAACTGCACATACGGCTGGAATCCTTCATCGTCCTGATCGTGCTCAGCGCCGTCATGGCCATCCTGTCACCGTTCTTCCTGTCGCTCAGCAATTTCTTGAACATTCTGCTTGCCACCTCGACGATCGGCGTGCTGGCGATCGCTGCGACCTATGTCATCGGGTCCGGCGGACTGGACCTGTCACTCGGCTCGGTGATGGGACTTTCCGGCGTGGCGGGCGCCTATGTCGCCGTCAATCTCGGCGCGCCGTCGCCCGTGGGGCTTGCCGCCTGTATCCTGGCCGGGGCGGCCGCGGGCTGCGTCAACGGCCAATTGATCACACGCGCCTTTGTCCCGGCCTTCATCGTGACGCTCGGCATGCTGGGGCTTGCGCGCGGGCTTGCGCTGGTCATTTCCGACGGCCGGGTGATCTATGGCCTGCCAGCGGTGATGGTCTATGTCGGGCAGGGGCGGCCGCTTGGCATTCCGATGCCGGTGATCATCTTCGTCATCACCGCGATCGTCGCCCATTGTGTGCTCGCCTATTCGAAGTTCGGCTGCCACACCATGGCGCTCGGGGACTCCGAAAGTGCCGCGCGCGCCGCCGGCATCCGCGTCGAGCGCCACAGGCGCATCCTCTACACGCTCTCCGGCGCGCTCGCGGGGCTCGCAGGCATGCTGTTCATGGCGCGCATCAACTCCGGCGATCCGACGGCGGGCCTCAATTACGAACTGACGGCGATCACCGCGGCTATCATTGGCGGCACCAATCTCTTCGGCGGCCGCGGTTCCATTCTCGGCACCATGATCGGCGCGCTGATCATGGGCGTGCTGCAGAACGGGCTCAACCTGCTCGCGGTGCAATCCTACTATCAGCAGATGGCGATCGGCGCGGTGCTGATCCTCGCGGTCTTCATCGATCAATATCAGGTGCGCAAGGAGAGCCGCGTATGACCCTTCTCACCCTCTCCGGCATCCGCAAGAGCTTTGGCGCGGTCGACGTGCTGCATGGCGTCGATCTTTCCGTCGACAAGGGCGAGGTCGTCGGCCTCGTTGGCGACAACGGCGCCGGCAAGTCGACGCTGATGAAGACGATCACCGGCATCTACCGGGCCGACGCCGGCTCGATCGAGTTCGACGGCAAGGACGTGCTGCCGCTCGACCCCGGCGCGCGGCGCGAACTCGGCATCGAGATGATCTATCAGGACCTGTCGCTGGCAAAACAGCAGGACGTGGCGAGCAACATTTTCCTCGGCCGCGAGCCGACACGAAAGCTGTTGGGGCTGTTTCCCGGCTTCATCGACAAGGCCCGGATGGACCGCGAGGCGGCAAGCATGATCGCGCGGCTCGGCGCCCACCTGCCGTCTATAAACCGTTCCGTCGGCTCCTTTTCTGGCGGCCAGCAGCAGACCGTGGCGATTGCCCGGGCGCTCACCTTCAATCCGAAGCTCGTCATCATGGACGAGCCGACGGCAGCTTTGGCCGTGCGGGAGGTGCAAAGCGTGCTCGATCTTATCCGCCGGCTGAAATCGGAAGGCATTGCCGTGATCCTGATCTCCCACCGCCTGAACGACGTGCTTGCGGTCACCGACCGAATCGTCGTCCTGCGTCACGGGCGGGCCGACGCAAATCTCGCCACCGCCAGAACCAACATGAGCGAGGTCGTCAGCCGCATCGTCGGTGGCGGCGACCTTTCGGCTGCGGCCATGCACGAACAACGGGGCTGACTTCATGAACATCTTCGGATTGCACACTTTCGCGATCGCGCCGGTCTGGGATCTCGCACGTATCGAGCCGCAAATGGACCGGCTCAAGGAGCTCGGCATCGGGCTTCTCGAAATTCCGCTGCTGAGGCCGCGGGAAATCGACACCCGGCGGACGCGTGCCTTTGCCGGCCATTATGGCGTCGAACTCATACCGTCGCTCGGGCTGCCCCGGGCGCTCGATATCGTCGCACACCCGCAGGACGGGCTCGACTTCCTGGAGCCCGCCTTCCGGGTCTGCGAGGAAGTGGGCAGCTTTGGCCTTGCCGGCGTCACCTATGGCTCGATCGGCAAGACCACGGGCCGTGCGGCGACGACCAGGGAGATCGATGGCATGTGCCGGTTTCTCGAACGGGCGGCGAAGGCGGCGAGGTCGCACGGCCTGAAACTCGGCATCGAGCCCTGCAACCGTTACGAGACTCACCTCATCAACCGCGGCATTGACGCCGCGCGGATCATCGAGCGGATCGGTGCCGACAATATCTTCATTCATCTCGACACCTATCACATGCATATCGAGGAGGAGAGTTTTGCCGCCGGCTTCGAGGCGGCGGCGCCCCATCTCGGCTATGTGCATGTCTCCGAAGCCAATCGCGGCGTGCCGGGACGCGGCATGCTGAACTGGCAGGCCTGCATGAAGGCGATCGCCGACATCGGCTACGAAGGCCCGATAACGCTCGAGAGCATGAACCATGTCGACCAGGACATCGCGGGAGGGCTGGCAACATGGCGACCGGTTGCCGAAGACCCGCGCGACGTCATCGAGGTCGGCTTGCCGTTCCTGCGCGAGGCGGCCCGGGCGGCCGGCCTGCAACTGGGCTGAAGGCACAAATAGGCCGACGCTCGGCGGCGCTATGCCGCCGCTTGCGTCTGTGCGCTGCCCGCCGCATCCTCGAACGATGAACGGCCGACGGTCCTGAGAATCGTCGGGTTTCAAAGATTTTTCAGCACTGCCGCTCCCGGGCACGACTTCAAAAAGACGATTGCTACGTTACCTACTATAGCGTCCAGTAGCGTTGCCCGACGGGAAGACGAACTATGAGTGCCGGTCCTTGGAGCGAGTGTGTTGTTGTGAGGTCTGGCGACGGCACGTTGGTGTTTGTGTCCACCACAAGCGAGGCTCTCGCAATGCTGCAGGAGGCTTGGCCGCGACGGAAAGGACCCGCCTATCACGCTGCTGTTAGCGCATGCGAGGAGGTGCTGAGCGGCCATCTGGCGCCTTATGTCGCCCGGATCGCATTTCTGGATGCCTCCAGGGAGGCGGGCATCGCCGTTGCACCGTAGCCGCCGGATCAGCGAAGCCGATTTTCGCGCTTCGGTGTATCGGAAAAATTTGAAAATGTTCGGCATTTCCTGCATCTTTCCTCCTCTCAGACCAAATCCGTCAGGCAGAATGGATGAGTCCGGGGCATAGACTCAGCTGCGACGGCTCGAATGGTTTCGTTTCTCCCGCAACAGGTGGAGGCCCACATGCGCGCCGATGAAATCATGACGATAAACGTGGCCACGATCAGTACGGGAAGCAGCGTGCGTCACGCGATCGAAACCATGGTAGCGAAGGGGCTGAGTGGTCTGCCTGTCATTGATGACGATGGCGCGGTGGCGGGCATGCTGACGGAAGGCGATCTCTTGCGAAGGATCGAGCTCGGAACCGGGCGAGGTAGCGCGACGGCCGAGAGCGCCCTGGTCGATCTCGACCGCTACATCCGAAGCAACAGTTGGCGCATCAGCGATCTGATGTCGACCGAGGTCTTCACGGTTGGCCGCGACGCGCCGATCGGCGCCGTTGCCGAACTGATGTTCAAGAACAAAATAAAGCGCGTGCCGGTCGTGGAAAATGGTGCGCTGGTCGGCATCATCAGCCGCGTCGACCTGTTGCGCGCGATCGTCGACGTTCGGGGTGAGGGCACGGTCAGGGGAGACGAGGCGCTCGCCGTAGCGATCCGCGCGCGCCTACGCTCCGAACTCGGCCTCGACCCGGAAAAAATCAAGGTCTCCGTGGAAGCCTGCCAAGCCGTGCTTGAAGGCAAGGTGAAGAGCGAGCTGGAGCGTCGTGCCATCAAGGTGCTGATGGAGAATATCAACGGCGTCGAGAGCTATGTCGACAGGCTGGTCGTGGAACAGGAGATTTAGCCGCCCACGTTCTTGATCTTGGAGACTGGCGCCGTGCGCGGTTGGGGCGCCCGCCGCGAAAGCAAGATTCTTGTCGTGATGCAACTGAAGGCCAACCCCGAGGCGGCGTTCCAATGTGCTCTCAGCACGGGCACGACAGTCGCGCGATGGCGCAGAGGGTGCATCCGCGGAATTGACAAAAGCGGTTGCAGCTGGCAATTCCCGCTTACCACCTATGGTTCTCGTTGCGAGGACCGATTATCAAGGACGCCGCCCCTTGTTTATCGCACATTTGCCCGCCGGATATCTGCTGACGCGCCAGATGGCGAGGAAGCGCGAAACGGCTTGGCGCGGACTGCTCGCGGTCGGTCTGCTTTGCTCCGTCCTGCCGGACTTCGATCTCATCTATTTTTATGTAGTCGATCATCGGCGAACACTGCACCACGACTACTGGACCCACACCCCGCTATTCTGGATTGCGGCCGCGGCGGTCATCGGTCTGGTACTTCTGGTTTCCGGCAAGCGCGAACGGCTGATATTCGTATGGGCCGGCCTCCTCAACATCCTGCTGCATCTCGCAATGGATTCTGTGGCCGCGGATATCAGATGGTTTTATCCGCTGTCGGAGGCGCGGCTGAACCTCGTCCACATCCCCGCCCGCTATAGCCCCTGGTTTCTAAATTTCCTTCTGCATTGGACATTTGCCGTCGAGCTCATGATCCTCATTGCCGCGGTGGTCGTGCTCCTCAAGAGCCGCAGGAAGCGAGGTTTTGCGACGGGCCCGACAACGACAAGTTGACGGACGGGAATAAGCTGGTGCATCCTGCCGGCCATCAAGACATGCCTGTATAGCATTCCGGGTCGCGTGGACCCCGCAAACAGATCAACTGCATGCGCATTGCGTACGTAGCGTCCGACATGGCGCGACGCTGCAGACTTCGACTCATAGCGTTCATTCACAATCAGCCGCTGTATTCGGGGAATCTGTTCGGAGGGCACTGTGAAGAGAAGCACGAAATTTCGCGTGGCCGCCTTCGCAGCCATGCTCGCCACAACTGTTGCCCTTGCGGCCGAGGCAGCCGATCTGGTGATCGCCATGCCCAACTGGCCGTCTGGACAGGCAACGGCCAACATCCTCAAATTGAGCATCGCCAAGAAGTTCGGTCTCGATGCGGAAGTGCGCGAACTCGGAACGATCAACGCCTTCGTCGGGCTCGACAAAGGCGAGGTCGACATCCAGCCAGAAGTCTGGCGGCCGAATTTCGAGGATCTCATCAAGAAATACGTGACCGACAAGGGTGCCGTCGTCTTGAGCGGGCGCGCCGTGCCGGCCTGGCAGGGTCTTTGCGCGACGCCTGAAGCCGTCGCTGCCGGCCTCAAGACGATCGCCGATCTCAGCGACCCGGCGAAGACCGCCGTGCTAGACACCGACGGAGATGGGCGCGGCGAAGTTTGGATCGGCGCGCCGACGTGGCTTTCGACGGGGATCGAGCGGGTGAGGGCGAACAGCTACGGCTATGCCGCGAACGTGACGCTCGTCGAGACGGAGGAGGAGGTGGCGATGGCGGCGGTCGATGCGGCGGTCGCGACCGCGCGGCCGATGGTTTTCTATTGTTACGCGCCGCACCACGTCTTCGAGCTGCACAAGCTCACGCGCATCGAGGAGCCGGTGCATGACCCGGCGAAATGGAAGATCGTACCGGCGGACGATCCGCTGTGGATCACAAAGTCGAGCGCGGCCACCGCTTGGGGCACCGCGCATTTCCACATCGCCTATGCCGCCGCCTTCGGCAAAAAGCACCCCGATATCGCGAAGTTCCTGGAACAGGTGGACTTCTCTCCGGAAGAAGTGACGGCGATGAGCTACGCGGTGGAGGTGGAGCGTCAGACGCCTCCGGACTACGCGAAGGAATGGGTCGACGGCAACGCGGCGCGCATAGACGGGTGGGCAAAGCCATGACGACGATCCGGGACGGCCTTGGGACCCAGGTAAAAGGTGGCCGAAGGATGCGGAAAATCGGCTTGATCGCGCTTGCCGCGGGCCTCTGCCTCGGGCCGCTGGCGGCGCTCGCCGCGACGCAGATCTACGATGCCCGCACGAAGAAATGGGTCGACTACGACAAGCGCAAGGCACGGCAGTATTTTGCGCGCAACAAACAGGTGCCGGAGGCCTTCCGCCGCCAGGTCGTACCGTTTCGCACGGCCGAGCCGCCGGGCACGATCATCATCGACGGCAACCAGCATTTTCTCTATTTGGTCCAGCCCGGCGGCCAGGCGATCCGCTATGGCATCGGCGTCGGGCGCGAGGGCTTCGGCTGGGCCGGCATCGTTCGCATCGGCCGCACGGCCGAGTGGCCAACCTGGACGCCGCCGCCCGAGATGGTGGCGCGCGACCCGAATGCGGCGAAGTGGGCAGCCGGCATGCCGGGTGGGCCGGACAATCCGCTCGGCGCGAGGGCGCTCTATCTCTACGAGGGAGAGAACGACACGATCTATCGCATCCACGGCACGGTGGAACCCTGGACGATCGGTCTCGACGTTTCCTCCGGCTGCATCCGGATGAACAATGACGACATCATCGATCTGCATTCTCGCGTGAAAATCGGCGCGAAGGTCATCGTGCTGATGCAGGGGGCGGCGCTCTACAAGGGTGTGTGAATGGGGGCGTTTGAAAATCGCCAGCGAAAGCGACATTCGGAGGTGAGGCTTTGTCGACGACCAGGTTGAACGCATATTCGATCGCGCGCGGCGCATTTGTTGCCGCCGGCGTCTCGCTTCTTGGCGGATGCCAGTCATCGGCGCCTGAGCCGCAGAACATGGCCCGCACAAGCCTGCAAACTGCGCCCGCCGATCTGCAGCTTATCTGCGCCAATGCGGTTGTCGCCCAAGCCAGCGGCGCCAGGGTTCTCCCAACGAGTTCGCGCCAGCTCGATGCGACGACCTACGCCGTCGATGTCGATGCCGGCGGGCGCAAGTTCAACTGCGTCGTCGACAGCAGCGGCAGCGTCAAATCGGTGCAGCCCGCCTAAGACCTATCCCGGGAAATCCGGTAGCGGTTTTCATCCGCCATTCCGTCGCGTCAAAATCAGTGCGTTCGGCTGTTTCAACGAATCTGCCGAACAACTTGCGGCGCGACCGCGCCATCACGTTCCGCTTTTCATCTCCGCCATAGAGTGGCGCATCGGAAATCTGAATGGCTCTGCTGAAGAGGCGACCAGATTAAAGCGGTCCGATCTTGTTTGAGTTTCCGTGAATATATCATTGTGCACCGCAGAATACTATTGTGCGACGCAAATCTTACCTTCCTAAACCAAGGTATTCCGAAATATTATTCTGCATTTCTCTTCCTCTGGAGACCAATTCGTGTTCTGATGTGTTGGTTGGCGGGAGGAAGCGTAATGACGACGATTCTGCAGCACTTCGCGCTCTTCGATTTCTTCATTCTGGCTGGAATCTGCTTCCTGCTGATCTGCAGCTACTGGGACGAAGGGGAGGTCTGAGCGGCACAGTCGAACTAAAAGGCCTTGCAGACCGGGTGCGTCCGGCCTTCTTTACTATTGTTCTGCTGAAATCGGTTTTGCAGCCGACACATGCAACCAGCGGGTCGGCTCTCCGTCGTAGCCGCCGCCGTCAGCTTCGCCAATCTCGATATTCGCCCAACCGTTTGTGAACTGTCGCATCAACCAGTCCCGCGAGGGATAGTTGTAATAGCGCCCGAAGCGATCGTGGCCTTCGGCGTTTCCTGCCTTGAAGCTGGCATGGAGTATTCCGCCGCCTCTCAGCGCGCGCAGGATGCGCGTGAGGACGCCGGATAGATCGGATCGCGGCACATGCAGGAGGCAGGCTTCCGCCCAGACCGCGTCGAAGACGTCGTGCCATCCGATCTGGTCAAACCGGACGACCTCGACCGGCCGCCCGAGTAGCCGCTCCGCCTCCGCCGCAAGTTCCGGCGAGCCGTCGGTTGGCGTCACATCGAAACCCCTGGCAAGCATATAGGCGCTGTCCTGTCCGCCGCCGCAGCCGAGTTCGAGAATCCTGGCGCCGGGTTCAAGTCTGGCGAGGAACCGGTCGAGGCGTGCCGCCGGCGCCTTGCGCTGCCGATTTGCATAGGTTGCTGCGTTGTCGCGGTAGAAGGCATTCGTCTCGTCGCTGAGCGGCGGCATCTCATTTCCTTCATCGAACGTCATGGTGCCTATAAGGCGCGCCGTCAGTTCGGACAAGCGCCGAGGGGAGACGCGCGGGTGACGGAATCTAGCGCGTGCCTAGCAGCGTATTGAACGCTTTCAGATCGACGTTTCCGCCGCTCAAGAGAATGCCTGCTCTTGCGCCCGGGCAGGGCAGCACACCGTGCATTATGGCTGCAGCGGCCAGGCAGCCGGTCGGCTCCACGATGATCTTCATGCGTTCGGCGAAGAATCGCATGGTTTCGACCAGTTGGGCGTCGGTAACGGTTATGATCTCGTCGACCGTGCGTTTCAGGATGGCGAAGTTGCGCTCGCCGATATGGGTGACGATCGCGCCGTCGGCGATGGATTTCGGCGGCGGGATATGCACGACCTCGCCCTTCCTTAGCGATTGCTGGCCGTCATTGCCCGCCTCCGGCTCGACGCCGACGATCCTGCAGACGGGTGAGAGCGCGCGGGCGCTGAGCGCGCTGCCAGCGAGCAGACCGCCTCCGCCGAGCGGCACGACGAGCAGATCAAGTTCTCCGACGTCCTCGATCAGTTCCAGCGCGGCCGTGCCCTGTCCCGCAATCACGTCCGGATGATCAAAGGGCGGGATCAGCGTTGCGCCTCGCTCGGCGGCGAGACGTTGGCTGATTTCCTCGCGATCCTCGGTGTACCGGTCATAGAAATGGATCTCCGCGCCATAGGCCTTCGTCGCCGCGATCTTTATCTCCGGCGCGTCCGTCGGCATGACGATCGTTGCCGGAACGCCTTGAAGTCTTGCCGCATAGGCCAGCGCTTGGGCGTGGTTGCCGGAGGAGAAGGCAACAACACCGTTTCTCCGGGACGATTGGTCGAGTGCCGCGACCGCATTGTAGGCACCGCGAAACTTGAACGCACCGGCGCGCTGCAAATTCTCCGCCTTGAAGAACAGAGACGCCGCAGCGATTCCGTCAGCCGTCCGCGATGTCAAAACGGGGGTGCGATGCGCGGCACCGGAAATGCGCTGCCGCGCCGCTTGAACGTCCTCGAATGATGGAATCTTAAGTGAAGTGGACGCTGATGACATGCCGTTCACGCAACCTCCCGACGCGGTTCCCACGGATAGAGGGAGCATAGCGCGCGACATCCGCGCGCGCTACACAGCGCGCCTATATCTCACGTTACGTCATGCAAGTAACCATGCGGCAGAAACTGGTTTCGTAAGTCGGGAACCACGAAAAAAGAACTGATTTAGGTCAATAACGTTGACATAAATTAGCGGACGTGATCCTGTCGCTGGACAATCGACAAAGAAACGCGGGACATCGGAAAGCCGCTTCATCTTCCGCGGTCCCGTTCCCACGACCTCGAGGAAACCGCCCATGCTGCATTGGGACCATATCTTTGCGACGCGTTCGAGCCGGATGCGCGCCTCCGAAATCCGTGAGCTTCTGAAACTGCTCGATCGTCCCGATATCATCTCCTTCGCCGGCGGCATTCCCGATCCCGAACTCTTCCCCGACGCGGAATTCAAGGCGGCCTATGCCGAGATCTTCGGCGGCCCGGCCGTCAGCGCGGCGCTGCAATACTCGGTAAGCGAAGGTTACCGGCCGCTGCGCGAGTGGCTGGCCAAGCAGATGGCGGCCCTCGGCATTCCGGCAACTGTCGACAACATCTTCATCACCTCCGGCTCGCAGCAGGCGCTCGATTATCTCGGCAAGCTGTTCCTGTCGCCGAAGGATACCGCGCTCGTCACCTGGCCGACCTATCTCGGTGCTCTGCAGGCCTTCAATGCCTATGAGCCGAACTACGACCAGCTGAACCCCGGCGGCAATCGCACGCCGGAGGCCTACCGCCAGCAGGCGGCTGAGGCCGGTGGCCGGGTGAAGTTCGCCTATCTCTCCGCCGATTTCGCCAACCCGACCGGCGAGACGGTGGACCGCGCCGGCCGCGAGCGCGTGCTCGACCTCGCGGAGGAACTCGACGTTGCCGTGATCGAAGACGCGGCCTATCAGTCGCTGCGCTATGACGGCGAGGCGATCCCGCCGATCCTGGCGCTGGAAATCGCACGCAAGGGCGACATCAACAGCGCCCGGACGATTTATTGCGGCAGCTTCTCGAAGACGCTGGCGCCCGGGCTTCGCGTCGGCTGGGTCTGCGCCTCCGAAGCGGTGATCCGCAAGCTGGTGCTGATGAAGCAGGCAGCGGACCTGCATTCCTCGACCATCAACCAGATGGCAATCTGCACTGTCGCCGTACGCGGCTTCGACGAGCAGGTGGCGAAGATCCATAGGGTCTACAAGCATCGCCGCAGCGCCATGCTGGCCGCACTCGGAAAATACATGCCGGCAGGGGTGACCTGGACCAAGCCGGAAGGTGGCATGTTCGTCTGGGTGACGCTGCCGAAGGGCACGGACGGTGCCGAGCTGCTGGCGAAGTCGATCCAGACGGCGAAGGTCGCCTTCGTCCCCGGCCGTGCCTTCTTCGCCGATGGTTCCGGCGAGAACACGCTGCGCCTGAGCTTCTCCTGCGCCAACGACAAGATGATCGAAGAGGGCATCCGCCGGCTCGGCGACCTGATCCGCGGCGAGGTGGCCGAGGCTGCCTGAGTCGCAAGGAACGACCTGAGCATTTTTCGAGAGGGCCTGGCGGAAACGTCGGGCCTTTCTGCTTATCGGCCTGCTTATCGGCGGAACTGTCCAGCGCTCGGTCGTGACAGGGCCCGTGGCCTCATTCTCAGTTGCGAGCAATGGTGATTGGCGGCAAACTTATGGGCAGCCCACGCTTCTCGCCTGACGAGAGAGTGGGCTGTCATCGTTTCCGATTCATGCGCGTTGTGCAGTAACCGAAAGGGGAGGACTGCCATGACCGATCGAAGCGAACTTGAAAGCATCGTGCAGGCGATCTACCAGGCGCGGGCCGACAACGACCTCGACGCGTTGATGGCCTATGTACATCCCGACTGCAGCTTCCGTATCGCCGGAAGCGCTGGGCTCGGCCCGATGTGCCGGAAGATCGAAGGCGGCGACGCCGTGCGCCTCAATTTCAAGGAATTGATAGACGTCTGGGATCTCTCTAGGGTGGAAACGCTCGCCCTTCATATCGATGGCGAGACGGTTATCGCTCATCGCGCCGGCGAGATCCGTTTCGTTCCGGGCGATGCCCGCTTCGAAACCGAGTTCATCGACAAAATCACCTTCAGGGACGGGCTGATGGTCGAGATCACGGAGTTCGTCGATACGCTGCAACTGTTGGAGGTGACCAAGCCTCTGGACACCACCCTGCGGCCTGAGGGCATCGCGGTGTCAGGACAAGCGGGCGCGTAGCACGGCTACGGCGGTTTCAATCCGCGCCGAATCGGCGAACCTGGTCCGTGCGGCGGCCCGCTCTCGAAAACAAATGTTCTTGACGCCTGGAATGACGCCCGCGATCCGCGGGCGTCCCCACAGGTAACGGTGGCTCTCCATTTTCCCTTCCTTGACGGCATAAACCTGAGCGCCGCTGACAGAGAATTGCGCTTCCACGCCGGGCCGGACAGGTCATCTCGGACCGCTGAGTTTCTTGCGTTTTCGGCGCGCCGACCCTTCGTTTTTGAGGGGGCGTGTTTGTCGGTTCCATCAATCCGTGGTTGCGACGCGGAGGTGTGCCACGGAGGGGCGTCTGCACGGCAATGGTCCGGTTCCTCTGAGTCGCCTCAGAGCCGCAAACGTGCGGGCAAGCGCGCAAACTTCAGAAAGAATTGAAGAAAGCCCCATATTGCCGCCTCATTTTCGGTCAGGATCACCTCCGCGACGACGTGCTGCATTGCGGCGCAAGATGCTGCGTCGCATCAAAATCACCGTTTGCCTCCAGATCTGTTCGTGCCATGAATGACTGGGGCGCCTGAGAGAAATGCAACCAGTGGTATGAGTATGCAAGCGGCCCCAGGAACCTTTCGCCCGGACATCGAAGGACTGCGCGCCTTGGCGGTCTCCGGCGTCGTCGCCTTTCACTTCGGCATGACCGGCCTGCCCGGCGGCTTCGTAGGCGTCGATATCTTCTTCGTCATATCCGGATACCTTATCACCCGGCATCTGCAGCAGGAGATTGCCAGGAGCGGCACGGTCAATCTCTGGCGCTTTTACGGTCGGCGCGCCCGCCGCCTGCTGCCGGCCTCATTGTTCGTCATCCTGTTGACGCTGCTTTTCGGCTACTTCATTCTCTCGCCGTCCGAGCAGCAGTTCTATTCGAAAGGATCGCTGTTTGCTTCGTCCTATATGATCAATCTGTGGCTCATCCGCTGGACGGTTGATTATTTTGCGTCGGACGCGTCGAATAACCCCTTCATCCATTACTGGTCTCTGTCGGTCGAGGAGCAGTTCTATCTCGTCTGGCCCGCGCTCCTCCTGGTCCTTGCGCGGCTTCGTCCCGGCAAGCGCGGTCTGTTCCTGCTGCTCGCCGGCGTGGCCGCGGTTTCCTTTGCTGTTAGCTGGCGGGTAACTGCAATTGCTCAGCCCTGGGCTTTCTATTTCTCGCCGCTGAGAGCCTGGGAATTCGCCGCCGGTGGCCTGGCTTCGATGGCGGTCCCGCAGGAGTGGGCAAGGCGGTTCCGCTTTTCGCCAGCGCTCGGCTGGTTGGGGCTCGCCTTGATCGCGGCGGCCTATCTGACCGTCACGGAAGAGATTCCTTTTCCGGGCTCGATTGCCCTCGCGCCGGTGCTGGGCACGGTGATGGTGCTTCTCAGCGGCGCGCATGAAAGCCGCATCGGACCGAGGTCCGTTCTCGCCCTTCAGCCGTTCCAGGAGATCGGAAAGCTCTCCTATTCCCTCTATCTCTGGCACTGGCCGGTCATCGTCTATGCGGGAATCCTTGAGCCGGACCTGACCATCGCCCAGCGGCTCCTGTGCCTGGCGCTCACGCTCGTCCTCTCGCTTTTGAGCTACCATTTCATCGAAAATCCGGTGCGCCACAGCGGCTGGCTGGCGGCCAAGACGAGCCGGTCGCTGGGACTCGCTGCGCTGCTCACGGCGACGGGAGCGACGGTTGCCTACGGAAGCGCAGCTTTGGCGAGCTTCAACCTCGACTCCGAGCAACAACAGGTCCTCAAAAGCGCCGAGCGGAAATCGGCTGCGCGGGAATTCGATTCGGCCTGCGTGCTCGAAAGGGACGAGATTGCGCCAAAGGCCTGTGAATTCGGCGCCAAGAATCCGAAGAAGACCATCGTTCTCTTCGGCGATTCCCATGCCGACCACTGGTCGACGCCGCTCAAGCGAATTGCCGAAAACAACGGCTGGCGGCTCGTCACCTATCTGAAGTCGTCATGCCCAGCGGCAAGTGTCACGACCTGGAACTCGGTGTTGGCACGGAACTACAGCGAGTGCGACCAGTGGAGGAAGCTGGTGTTCGGCGAGATCGCCTCGCTGAAGCCGGATGTCGTGATCCTTTCGCAATATTCCTCCAGCTACGTCAAAAACGACATCAATTACATATCGAGCTACCAAATCGACGTCGGCGAATGGGCGAAGGGCATCAAGCGCACGGTCCAGACATTGAAAGACACCGGCAGCGATGTCGTCGTGCTTCGGGACGGGCCGTTGCACAAGTCCTATCTGGACAAATGCGTTGCGCGCGCCCTGTGGCAGGACGAGAGCCCCAGCGTTTGCGACACACCGCGCAGCGAGGCCGTGGAGGAGATGATTCCGGCGGCGGAACGAAAGGTCGTTTCGGAAGCGGGGCATGCGTCCTATGTCGACGTCATCGATCTCTTCTGCAACAAAACCACTTGCCCCGCCGTGATCGACGGGAAATTGACGTTCCGCGATCGTCATCACATCGCCGCGCCCTATGCGGAATCTCTTGCGGCTCGCCTTCAACGCGCGATCTTCGGCGAAACTGTCGACGGCGGGGTCAGGACGGAGTAGGGCTACGGCCGCTCTATTGAGGAGGGTACCGAGCGGGACCGGACCGCATTGTCGGCTGCACGCTGGTATCGTGCGCGTTGTTTAAAGTCCCGGCTTGGCGCCTTCTTCCTCGCTGATCCGGCCATCGACGAGATGGATGCGCCGATGCATGCGGGCGGCCATGTCGAGGTCGTGCGTGACGGCGACGACCGTCTTGCCGCGCTCGTTGACGAGCGCTTCCAAGATTGTAAACACCTGTTCCGAACTCTTGCTGTCGAGGCTGCCGGTCGGCTCGTCGGCGAGGATGAGCGGCGGATCGTTGGCGAGCGCTCTGGCGACCGCGACCCGCTGGCGCTGGCCGCCGGAAAGCTGGTCGGGTCGCTTGTGGAGGTGATCCTCCAACCCGAGCGAGGAGAGCAGTGCTGTCGCCCGCTCGCGCATCTCGGCGCGGGTGAGGTGGGCGAGCTTGCGCATCGGAATCTCGACATTTTCGCGCGCAGTGAACTCGGGCAGCAGGAAGTGGAACTGGAACACGAAGCCGATATTGCTAAGGCGCGTCACGGCGCGCTCCTTCTCGCTCAGCGGTTCAGCATCACGGCCGCGAATTTTGATCGTTCCCGCGGTTGGCCGGTCGAGCAGACCCAGGAGATAGAGGAGCGACGACTTTCCCGATCCGGAGGGGCCGGTCACGGCGACGAACTCTCGCTCGCCGATACTAAGCGTGACATCCCTCACCAGCGTGACTGGCACGGCCTCGTGGAGAATACGCGTGAGGTCCGTCGCCTCGATCAGGCTCGTCATGTCGCGCCCCGTATGATGTCGACCGGATTGAGATGGGCCGCGCGCCGGGCCGGCAGGTAGCCGGCGACCGCCGCAGAGCCTAGCGCGGAGGCTGTCGCGATCAGGTAGTGGAGCATGCTCCAGGCGATCGGCAGCCGCGTCATTTCCTGGCCGGTTGCGGCAATTTCGAAGTGCACGAGGGAAAGCGCATAGGTGATGGAAAATCCGAGCGCCCAGCCGAAGAGCGAACCCGCGCCGCCGATTGCGAGCCCTTCGAGAACGAAGAGGCGCTGCATGTCGGCCTCCGAGAAGCCGAGCGATTTCATGATCGCGATGTCGCGCGCCTTCTCGTGGGTGATGGTCGAGATGATGTTGAAGATGCCGAAGCCGGCGACCAGCATGATGGCCGCCACGACCGTATACATGATGATGTTGCGCACCACGAGCGCCTCCAGGATGGATTCGTTCGCTTCCTGCCAGGCAACCGCCTTGTAGCCGAGTTCCGCCTCGACGCGCCGTGCAATCGCGGGCGCGGCATTCGGATCGTCGAGCTTGACGCTGATCCGGTTGATCGCGTTCGGCCGGTTAGAAAGGATCTGCGCATTCTTCTGCAACACATAGGCCTCGCCTTCGTCGCGCGCGGTGGTCCCGGTGTGAAACAGCCCGACGATCTTGAAGTTGCGGGTAAGACCCTCGGACGATACCGCGGTGATGGTATCGCCAAGCCCGGCGCCAAGTCTCGAAGCCATGGTATCGCCGATCACGACATTGTTGCCGCCGGCGGTGAGCGCGGCGAAGCTCCCTTCGCGGAAATCCTCGACGATTGGCGAGACGCTTGCTTCCCGTTCCGGATCGATGCCGATCACCACGGCGCCCACCTCGCGGCCGGAATAGCGGATGACGCCCTCGGCGTGGAGCGTTGCGGCGAACCGTCCCGGTATCCATTCCTCGAGCCACGCTTGCGCCGCCGTCGGGTTGATGATGCCGCGGCGGTCGTCGCGCGGCCGCAAGCCCGATATGGCGGCGACCTCGAAGACGTCTTCCGCCGGCTGCCGGCGCGCCGAGCGCTGTTCGTCGCTGACCTCGACATGCGGCATGGTGTCGACGAGCTGGCGGACGAAATCGTCCTGGCCGCCCTGCATCAGCGCCGCCATCGCGATGGAGAAGCCGACGCCGACCGCCACGCCGACTATCGCGACGGCGGTCTGGCGTCCGCGACCGGCGATGTGCGTCCATGCGATATCGAGGATAAGATGCATGATGGCCTCAGTTCCCGCTGCCTCCCGCAATGGTCACGCGCGTGCCCTCGGCAAGCTCGGCGGGGAAGGGGGAGATGACCTGTGCCGTTTCCTCAAGTCCCGAAAGTACCTCGACGCCGCCCGTGCCGCGTATGCCGGTTTCGATCTCGCGCAAGCGCACGTCACCTCCCTCGACCACGGCGACACGCTTGCCGCTGATGGCGCCCGAGGGAAGGATCAACGTGTCCGGCGACTGGCGCACGATCACGTTGACATCGGTGGACATGCCGATCCTGAGCGGCGTGTCGTCGGGCAGGCGGAAGCGGACGCGGTAGGTCTTCGTCACCGGATCGCCCTTCGGCGTGATGATGTCGACGACCGCCTCCAACTCACGCCCGGGAAACGCGTCGGACCGCAGCAGCGCCCGCTGGCCCACCTCGACGCGCGGGATGTCCTCCTCGTTCACTTCGGCCGTGACGATCAGGGGCTTCGGTTCGCCGACCCAGAAGAGCACGGTCCCGAGCTCCGCGACCTCGCCGATCTCACCATCCTGGCGCAGCACCTGGCCGGCGCTCGGCGCGCGCAGCACGTAATTCGCGAGCCGCGCCTGCTGGGCGGCCACCAGCGCTTCCAATTGCGCCACTTCGGTACGGGCCCTGTCGACCTCCTGGACGCTGGCCGTGTTGCGTGCCGAAAGCGCGAGCTTGCGGCGATACTCCTCCTGCGCCAGCGACAGCCGCGCCTGGAGTTCACCGCGCGTGGCGCGCGCCTCAGTGTCGTCGAGGCGTGCGAGCACATGGTCCTTTTCCACGCGCTCCCCCTCGCAATTGCACTGTTCGACGATCCGCTCGCGCACGGTAGGGGTAACCTTGGCCCAGATGCGAGGTTCCACGACGCCGCTCGCATAGACGATTTCGGCCGCATCGCCACGCTTGGGCTTGACCACGGTCACGGGTGCCGGACGGGAGATGTACCAATAAGCCGCCGCACCCACCGCCGCGGCCATTGCAATACCGATTGCGTAACGCTTCAACCGCACGAATCTCTCCACGAACCCGAATGCCTTGCGCCTTGCCGATCTAAACGCGCAAACGGCGCAGAAGACTTTGATCTGGAGCATTCCACTTTAACGCAGACGCACTCTAGTAATAGACCGACCGTCGGTCTATTATCAAGTCATACTTCCACTGCGGGTTTCGCGCGGCCCGATATCGCTAACGCTCCCATTCCAGGACGACCGATGGCTCGAATTAAAAAATCGCCGGATGTTCGAACGAATGAGCTGATCGATTGCGCGCAGCGTCTCTTTTTCGAACACGGATACGAGAATACGACTGTCAATGACGTCATCCGGGAGGTGGGCCTGTCCAAGGGTGCCTTCTACCACTACTTCGCGTCGAAAGAGGCGCTGCTGGAGGCGGTGGCGGCGCGAATGGCCCGCCAGAGCCTGGACGAAATGCGGCCGCTTCTCGAAGATCCATCGCTCGACGCCGTTGGCCGCCTGAACGCGCTTTTTGCCAGCTCCCGGCGCATGAAGGTGGACATGGCCCCGCAATTGAAGAACACCTTCAATGCGCTGTTCAAGCCGGAAAACATCGTGCTTTACCACCGCATCGACGAGGCGTTGACCGCCGTCACCCTGCCGTTCATGACCGAAATCCTGCGGCGTGGCCAAGAGGAGGGAAGCCTCGATGCGCCCGATCCCGAAGCGATGGCGCTGATGCTGCTTAACCTACGACTGGGTGTCGCCAAGGTCATGCACCGCGCCCTGCAGCAGGCGGAAGCCGGCGACGTCGAGAGCGCGGCGGCCATGCTCGATAGCTGGATGCAAAGCTATGGTCTGGCCGTAGAGCGGACCTTGAAGCTCCCCGAAGGATCGATCCAGGTCACGGAACCGGGCTTTGCCCGTGCGTTTCTCGCCGCCTAGGCCTTACATCTGGGACAAGATGCGGGGCGCCGGCGAGCCTGTCCATTCGAAGGTTATCGTGCGGCCCTGGCGGATGTTCTGGATGACGGAGGGGCGGAACACGGCGAGGCATTCGCCCTCGGGGTGGCGGGCCGAGGGATAGATCACGCCGTTGCCTCCCTTGGCGAGGATGGTGCCGGCGAGCGCCTGGCCGGCCGGATAGGCGATCGCCGGATCGGGATCGAGATAGGCCGCACCCCTTTCGCCACGCACGTCATGGAAGCGGCAGAGGAAACCGGCGATCAGTTCCCGATAATGGCCGAGGTCGTTGAAATTTCCGGCGTCGCGGAGCGCCCGCGTACGGTGGAAGATGATTTCCGCCTGGCAGGTCTCGCTTGCGAGCGCCCCGAAGGCGCAATACCAGGCGCCGCGCTCCTCGCCATTGAAGCGGTTGCCCGGCGGGCGGGCATGGCAGAACGCGGCGTTGATGAGCGACCAGCCATAGCCGAAGGATTCGTTGAGCAGTTCGGCGGGGCTGACGCCCGACGGCAGCGCGACGGGACTCAGCCGTGCCGAGGTCTGCGCCTCCAGCCGGTTGAGGATTTCAATCTCATCCTCGTTGTCGCAAAGCGGAGTGACCGCCGGTTCGTCGATATAGGCGGTGGATATCAGCCGGACGGTGGCGGGATCGGTGAAGTCGATTTCGGGGATCATAGCCCACCGCGCAGGCCGTCGACATAGCGGCGGACGCGGAGCATCTGAGGGATGCCGCCCTCGATCATCGTGGCGACCGGCGTCTTGCCGTTGAAAACCGGGCCGGTATTGGCCGATTTCGGCCAATCATAGGTGAGGGGGCCGTTGAAGAAGAGGCGCAGTCCCTTGAAGATGCCGACGATCAGGCTCGCGCGCGTGCGCTTGTCCTGGTCGAGCTTGCCCCGGAAGTCGCCGGCCTTCATGCGGTTCCAGGTGGCGATCGGCACGTCGAAGAGCTCGGCCGACTCCTTGTTGGTCAGCTTCCAGAACTCGCAGGCGCGCACCACCGCCTTGACGATGACGGCTTCTTCCTGTTTCGCCGCGCCCCGATCCGGGACTATTGCGGGCTGCGGGCTGGACATGATCGTCTCCTCTGATTTGCTCATCTATATCATATGATATCAACAGAGCATTTCAAGGGGCGGCGAGTTCATCGCCAAGTCGGTTGTGGCGCCCCAACTGACTTGACGGGTGGTGTACGTTGTCGGTCGCCATCGTCACCCGGACTGACCGCATCCCGGTCGGCCGTGCTTGGCAGCCGCACATGCATCGCCGCGCCTGCTCGGGGCGTGAGCAAGAACGCAATCCTAAATCTGGTGCCGTTCCGGGTTCAAACCTGATAAGTTTCATCTCTCGGAAGGAGAGGTTTTTCGATGAAGCGTCGCCTCACCACGATCCTTTCGGCCGACGTGGCCGGTTACAGTCGCCTCATGGGAACGAACGAGGCTGAAACGCTCGCGGCGCTGACGGCGCACCGGGCGGAGCTGGTGGACGCCATGGTCGCGGACCATCAGGGGCGCATCGTCAAGCTGATCGGCGACGGCATGCTGGTCGAGTTCGAGAGCGTGGTGAGCGCCGTCGATTGCGCGGCCAAGATCCAGCAGGGGATGCGTGCGCGCAATTCGGCCGTGCCGGTGGACCGGCGGATCGAGTTTCGCATCGGCGTCAACATCGGTGATGTGATCGTCGAGAACGACGACATCTTCGGCGACGGCGTCAACATCGCGGCTCGGATCGAGAATTTCGCGAAACCAGGTGGTGTGGCGGTGTCGGCCGCGGTGCGCGAGCATGTCGGCAACCGGCTCGATCTGATTTTCGAGGATGCCGGCGAACAGCTCCTGAAGAACATCGAGCGGCCGGTCCGGGTGTACAACGTCGTTCTTGATGCTCCGCAAGCGGCAAGCGACCGGTCTGATCGGGTGCCGGCCGTGGCGCAAAAGCCGTCCATCGCCGTCCTGCCGTTCAACAATATGAGCGATGATCCCGCACAGGAGTATTTTTCAGACGGTATCACCGAGGATATCATCACGGATCTCTCGAAAATCTCCGGCCTTTCCGTCGTCGCCCGGCACACGGTCTTCGCCTACAAGGGCACGCGGGTTACCGCGCAGCGCGTGGCGGCCGAACTCGGCGTCAGCTTCCTGCTGGAAGGAAGCGTGCGCAAGGCGGGCCAGCGCGTCCGCATCACCGGGCAATTGATCGATGGCAGCGACGGACGGCACGTCTGGGCCGAACGTTATGATCGGGACCTCACGGACATTTTTGACATCCAGGACGAGATCACGCAGGCAATCGTCACGCAACTGAAGATCAGGCTGCTACCCAAAGAAAGGAAGGCGATCGAACAGCCTGTCACGGCGAGTGTCGAGGCCTATAACTACTGCCTCAAGGGGCGAGAGCTCTTCTATACGATGACGAAGGCATCCCTGCAGCATGCCCGGCGGATGTTCACTTACGCGGCGGAACTCGATCCGCGTTTTGCGCGTGCCTACGCCGGTATCGCGGACTGCGATTCCTTCCTGTGCGGATTCCACGGTGAGCATGTTCCGCCGGAATCGCTTCTTGAGACCTGCGCCAAGGCGCTGGAGCTCGATCCCGATCTGCCGGAGGTGCACGCATCGCACGGCTACGCGCTCTCGACGATCGGACGCCATGAGGAAGCGGTAGCTGCTTTCGAGCGCGCGCTTGCGCTCGATCCGAATTCCCACGAGGCTCACTACTTCTATGCACGCCACTGTTTTGTCCGGCGCAATTTTGAAGAGTCCGTCGCGCACTTCGAGCGCGCCGCCGAAATCCGACCCGACGACTACCGCTCTCCGATCCTTGCAGGAAACGCGCTCGATCACCTCGGGCAGCTCGACAAGAAGGAAAGGCTAAGCAGGATCGGCCTCGAGCGCGTCGAGCGGAGCTTGGTGCAGCATCCGGAAAGCTCGGACGCCGCCCAACTCGGCGCGTGCGCATGCGCGGTGATGGGCGATCGCGATCGTGCGCTGGAATTGGTCGCGCGGGTCAAGACGATCGATCCGGAGGATACGCACGCACGCTACAATATCGCCTGCGTCTATGCGCTGCTTGGAGAACAGGACCAGGCCATCGATTTGCTGGAACAGTCTCTGCCGTTCGTTTCTCCGGAACTTCGCGCCTGGTTCCGCAACGATACCGATCTCGATTCCATCCGCTCCCATCCGCGCTACGCGCAGCTTCTGAAAATGGCGGAGTAGGACGCCCTTTAAACATGCGGCCCGAGCAACGACAGGTCGGCCTCGCCGAGGCGATCCTTGGCTGTCCATAGCTGGTGCCAATAGGGGTAGATGACCGGCGGCAGGCTGACGGCGTCGAGCAGCTCGCGCTCCTCCTCGGTAAGCTTGAGGCTGGCGGCGGCGAGATTGTCGCGGAACTGTTCCTCCTTGCGCCCGCCGATGATGACGGAGGTCACACCCTTGCGGCCGATAAGCCAGGCGAGCGCCACCTGCGCGGGCGAGACGCCGCGCTCGGCGGCGATCGCCACCAGCATGTCGACGATCTTCCAAAGCCGCTCCTCGTCGCGGATCGGCGGCTCGTTCCAGCCGGCGAGCTGGCGCGTGCCTTCCGGCGTCTGGCCGCGCCGGTGCTTGCCGGAAAGCAGTCCGCCGGCGAGCGGGCTCCAGACGAGCACGCCGAGGCTCTGGTCGATCGCGATCGGGATCAACTCGTATTCGGCCTCGCGCGCTTCGAGCGTGTAGTGGATCTGCTGGCTGACGAAGCGCTGGCGATGCTCGTGGGCGCTGACGCCGAGCGCCTTCATGATGTGCCAGCCGGAATAGTTGGAGCAGCCGATGTAGCGCACCTTACCCTGGTTGACGAGCGTGTCCAGCGCGGCAATCGTCTCTTCGAGCGGCGTCTGGCCGTCCCATTGGTGCACCTGGTAGAGGTCGATGACATCCGTCTTCAGCCGCTTCAGGCTCGCCTCGCATTCGCTGATCAGGTGATGGCGCGAGAGGCCGCCGTCGTTCGGGCCGGGGCCCATGGAAAAGCGCGCCTTGGTGGCAATCAGCACGCCGTTCTTGCGCTTGCCGCCGAGGACTTCGCCGATGATCTCCTCCGATGCCCCGGCGGAATAGATATTGGCGGTGTCGATCAGGTTGACGCCGGCATCGAGGCAGAGGTCGACATAGCGGCGGGCTTCGTCGAGGCCGACATTGCCGACCTGGGCGAACTTCCCTTCGCCGCCGATGGTCATGGTGCCCATGGTGATCGTCGAGACTTTCAGGCCCGAGCGGCCGAGCAGACGGTATTCCATTTCCCGATCCTTCCGTGGTTTTCGACAGCGTCCTGTGCATTCCGTCGCATGATGTCACACAGCGCGCGACGTCAAAGGAAGCGCGCGGGAATCGCGTCATGGTAGGGAAACAGGGGGAAGTAAGGTCGCGCCTCCGCGAGCGTGCGCTGAAAAGAGGGGCGCTCGAGCAGCCGCTCGAAATAGGCGGCGAGATTGGGATGCGTGCCGTCGAAAGGCACGACGATGCCGGCATAGAAGAGGGCGGGGGCGGCGGCGCAATCGGCAATCGTGAAGCTCTCGCCGATCACGAAAGTCCTGTCGGCCACCTGCCGCTCAAGCATGTCATAGGCGACAGGCAGTGCCGCACGTGCATCGAGGACGCCGCGCCGGTCATTTTCACCCATCGCCCGCAGCTTGTCCGTGACGATCTTCTGCATCGGCACCTGGACATAGAGATCGAAGAAGCGATCCCAGAGCCGCGCTTCGAGGGCCTGCGCGGCGTCGAGCGGAATAAGCGGCCTCCTGCCGGGGTAGTGCCGCTCAAGATATTCGATGATGATCGAGGTTTCCGGCACCGTCTGGTGTCGGGCGTCGTCATGCAGAACCGGAATCTTGCCGACCGGCCAGAGATCGAGGAAGTGGGCGTGCTCGTCCGCATCAGCTAGGTCGACCAGCCGGCTTTCGAAGGGTGTTCCGGACTCATAGAGCGCGATCAGCACCTTGTGGCAGAAGGAGGCGAGCGGATGGAGATAGAGGGTAAGCGCCATGTCGAAATCCCTTGTCTTCGGGCCGATGCCGTCGCGCCATGACTATAGGGCGCAATCGCGGTGGGAAAAAGGGGAGCCGGAGGGTTCCAGCCGCGGCGCGTCTCGCCGTGAGCAACTAGGGCTTCGGCTGCTTTTATCCGCGGCTTCCCCTTGCTCCGTCATCCTCGGGCTTTGACCCGAGGATCCAGAATCCAGCCGCCACTTCGGGCTCGCGACGTGTTGTCGGCTGCCTGTGCTTGGATCCTCGAGTCATGCCCGAGGATGACGGTGGAGTACGAAGATGAAGAGAGAACCGACGCCGTCATGGCCCCGAAGACGATCCCGTGAACGCGGCAACGAAGCGGTCGAGGCTCTGGCGGACGTAGTCCTGCACCGGCATGCGCGGGTCAAAACTCCACCAGAGAAGGGCGCCCTGCCATTGCGAGGCCATCATCAGGCCGATGCCGGCGGGGGCGGCCGGCACGCCGGCGAAGCGCGCATCGATCGCGTCAGACAGCACGCCACGCCAGTGCGCGCCACGGGCGCGGAGCGCCGGATCGCGCAGATCCTCGCGCAGGATCATGAGATCGTCAGCATAGGATTCGATGCCGCCATAATCGCCGGAAAGGCCGACCAAGAGCGCCACCGCGCCTTCAGGCGCCTTCGGTGTGCTCTCGGCCAGCTCAAGTGTCAGGCGGTCGAGCCGGTCCCAGGCCTGCGAGAGCGCCGCCTGGATGAGGCGGGTCTTGCTTTCGAAACGCTGCACCAGCGTCGAGGCGGAAAGGCCGCAGCCGGCAGAGAGCGCTGCGAAGGTCAACGCGTCCGGCCCTTGCCTGCGCATGATCGCGAGCGCCATGTCGAGCACGTCTTCGTCGGGCAAGGTTTTGGGGCGAGGCATTTTGGACCTTTATTTATAACCGAATAAGCGTTTATATATAGAGCTCACGCCAAATGCCAGATCAATTTCGATGGGAGGAAGCGATGTCGCTTACGGGAAAAGTGGCGCTTGTGGCCGGCGGAACGCGCGGCGCCGGGCGCGGAATCGCGGTTGAACTCGGGGCAGCGGGTGCGACCGTCTATGTCACCGGGCGGACGACGCGCACGGAGCAATCGGAGTACCAACGGCCCGAGACGATCGAGGAGACGGCGGAGCGAGTGACAGCGGCAGGCGGCGTCGGGATCGCAGTCCAGGTCGACCATCTGCAGGCGGAGCAGGTGAGGGCGCTCGTCGACCGCATCCGCCAGGAACGGGGCCGGCTCGACATCCTCGTCAACGATATCTGGGGCGGCGAGCGGCTGTTCGAGTGGAACAAGCCGGTCTGGGACCACGATCTCGAAAACGGGCTGAGGATACTAAGGCTTGCGATCGACACGCACCTGATCACCGCGCATTACGCGTTGCCGCTGATGATCGAGCGGCCGGGTGGTCTTCTCGTCGAGGTGACGGACGGAACGGCGGAGTACAATGCCGAACACTATCGGCTCTCGCCCTTCTACGATCTCGCCAAGGTCTCGGCGAACAGGATGGCCTGGGCGCATGCGAAGGATCTTGTGGCGCACGGCGCGACGGCGGTTTCGCTGACCCCCGGCTGGCTTCGCTCGGAAATGATGCTGGAGGCTTTCGGCGTCACGGAGGCCAACTGGCGCGACGCGGCTCAGAAGCAGCCGCACTTCGTCATCTCCGAGACGCCGCAGTTCGTCGGCCGCGCGGTCGCAGCACTCGCTGCCGACCCGGACACGGCCCGGTGGAACGGCAAGTCTCTTTCGAGCGGCGGCCTTGCCAAGGTCTACGGCTTCACCGATATCGACGGCTCCCGGCCGGATTGCTGGCGCTACATGGACGAGGTGATGGATCCCGGCAAACCGGCGGACGCGACGGGATATCGATAAGGCCATCGACGTCTGACCACCACCTTCCGCGCTCCCCTCGACCGGCGTATGATCGCGCCTTCGACATCTGTTTGACGGGAGGGCAGGCACGATGGCGGAAATCGACAAGGTGTTTGCGGGGGCGATACCGGAGCTCTACGATCGACTGTTGGTGCCGCTTATCTTCTCGGATTATGCACGCGATCTTGCCGCGCGCGTGGCCCGGCTGAAACCCCACGACATACTGGAGATCGCGGCCGGAACCGGCGTCGTCACCCGCGCGCTCGCGCCGCAAATGGACGCCAACGCGCGGCTCGTCGCGACCGACCTCAACCAGCCGATGCTTGATCTCGCGGCACAAAAGCAAGGGGACGATCCGCGCATCACCTGGCGACAGGCGGATGCGTTGGCGCTGCCATTCCAAGCCTGGAGCTTCGACGTCGTCTTCTGCCAATTCGGCGTGATGTTCTTCCCGGACAGGGTGCAGGCTTACCGAGAGACCCATCGCGTCCTGAAGCCGGGCGGCTATTTCCTCTTCAATGTCTGGGACGCGATCGAGACGAACGAATTGGCGCACGTGGTGACGGAAGCGCTGGCCGCGCATTTTCCCGCCGACCCGCCGCGATTCCTCGCGAGAACGCCGCATGGCTATGGTGACCCCGCCTTAATCCGCGCCGACCTGGAGGCGGCCGGTTTCCGCAACATCACGCTGGAGACGCTGGAAAAGAAATACGGCGCGCTTTCGGCCGAGGAGATCGCGACCGGTTTCTGCCAGGGGTCGCCGCTCAGAAACGAAATCGAGGCGCGCGATCCTTCAGGCCTCGGCGGGGCGACGCGGGCGGCAACCGACGCCCTTCACCAGCGCTATGGCGAAGGCGCAATCGACGGGCGCATCAGGGCCCATGTCGTGGCGGCTAGCCGTTAGCGCAGTTTCATGCGGCCGGAGGAACGTATGCAAATCGGCAAACAGCGTGCGGCGACGAGCCGGATCTCAACGGTAAGTGCGGATCGGGTCGAGGTGCGCGGCCGCGATCTCTGCCGCGACCTGATGGGGCGGCTGACGTTCACGGAATACTTCCATCTGCTGACGACCGGCCGGGAGCCGACGGAGGACCAGCGCTATTTTCTCGACCTCTTGCTGATCGCGATAGCCGAGCATGGCATGATGCCGACCGTGCAGGCGGCGCGGATGACGCTCGCGGCCGACCCGGATTCGCTTCAGGGCGCCTTGGCGGCCGGTCTTCTCGGCTGCGGGCCGGTGCTGGTCGGAACCGCCGAGCTCTGCGGCGCGCTGCTGGTGAAGGCCGAAGCGCGCATCGCTGCCGGCGAGGATGCCGATGCTGCGGTGCGCGCGCTGGTCACCGACATTCGCGAGGCGGACGGCAAGCTGCCGGGCTTCGGCCATCCGGTGCACCGTCCCGTCGATCCGCGCGCCGAGCGCATTCTCGAACTTGCCGATGAGCGCGGCGTGAGCGGCACGCATGTGAAGCTTGCGCGGCTTACCCGCACGACCGCCGCTGAAGTCTGGGGTAAACCGCTGGTGATGAACGTGTCCATGCCGATCGCCGCCGTGCTTCTCGACCTCGGGTTCCCGGTGACGATGGTCAAGGCGATCCCGCTGCTCGCCCGGGCGGGCGGCATTCTCGCGCACCTGACGGAAGAGCGGGTAAACCCGATCGGCTTCGCCATGGCGTCGGCGGCGGAGGCATCAGTTACCTACAGGACAGACGAAGAGGAGGGGGGCGGCTGACCATGCTTGATCCCGAGATCGAAACGCTGCCCTGGCGCGAGCAAGTCCGGCTCGACGACGCGCTCTATCGACAACAGATCGAATATCTGCTCGCCCGTTCGCGCTTCTATCGGACAAAATTGGAGACCGCCGGCTTCCACACCACTGCCGAGATTGGCGGTCTCGCCGCCATCGTCGATCTGCCCCTCACCGAGAAGAGCGAAATCCGCGCAAGCTGCAGCGCGGCCGATCCGATGGGAACGCATGTGGCCGCGCCGATCAGCGAGATTGTGCGGATCTATTCGACCAGCGGAACGACCGGGACGCCGAGCTATATTCCGCTGACGGCGGGTGACCTCGACAACTGGGTGACGACCTCGGCGCGCAGCTATTCCGCCTCCGGCATCCGGCCGGGCGAGGCGATCGTTTCCACCTACAACGCCGGCCCGTTCGTGGCCGGCGCAGCGCTCGCCGCCTTCGACCGGCTGGGCCTGTGCCATATCCCGGTTGGCACTGGACACACCGAGCGGCTGATGGCGGCGATCCGCCTTTTGCGGCCCGCGGCCGCGGTAATGACGCCCTCCTATGCGACCTATCTCGCGGAATGGGCGGCGGAGCGCGACTTCGATCTGAAGAGATCGAGCGTCAGGCGACTGCTGGTCGCCGGCGAGCCCGGCGGCGGCGAGCCGAAATTTCGGGCGCGGCTCGAAGAGGCGTGGGGTGCGAAGGTTACCGAGGCGATGGGCATCGGTGATATCGGCGTGTCGCTCTGGGGCGAATGCGAGGAGCAATGCGGCATGCATCTCGGCGGCCGCGGCGTCGTCCATGCCGAACTGGTCGACCCGGAAACCGCCGCGCCCGTCGCGCTTGAGGACGGCGCGCGCGGCGAACTGGTGCTGACGCATCTCCAGCACCGGGCGGCGCCGATGCTCAGGTTTCGCACACGCGATCACGTGGAGATGTGGACGTCGCCCTGCCGCTGCGGGCGGACGGCGCCGCGCGTGCGCTGCATCGGCCGAACCGACGACCTCCTCATCGTACGCGGCGTCAACATCTTTCCCTCGGCCATCCGCGACGTGGTCAGCGAATTTGCGCCGGCCGTCAGCGGCATGATCCTGGTGAGGCCCGTAGCGAGGGGGCCGCGACAGGCCGCCCTTGCCGGTCTCGGTGGAACTCGGCAAGGATAGCGAAGGCCGCGCGGGGCTCGCCATAAGCATCGAGAAGCGCATCCGCGAGGTGCTGGTCGTCTCGACGCGCGTGGAGATCCTGCCCTGGGGGTCGCTTCAGCGCAGCGAATACAAGTCGAAACTGGTGCAGAGAGCGGAGTAAGATCAGACTTGTGCGGCTTGCGTCGACGCGCCGCCAAGCAAAAAAACGGGAGGATGACGATGCGAAAGCTGCAATCGCAAGGGGTTCATCACATCACGCTGGTCGGCGCGGACCGCCAGACTTCGATCGATTTCTGGGAAGGCTTGCTCGGCATGCCCTTTGTGTTCGAGCAGCCGAACCTCGACCGGGCGACGGAAAGTCACCTTTATTTCGATCCGGGCGACGGCCGGCTGATCACCGTCTTCACGGACGAGAACCGCAAGCCCGACTCGAAGCGGACCTCGACCGACATCGGCTGCGTGCACCACATCGCCTTTGCCGTCTCGCGTGCGACGTTTCAGCAGGCGGTCGAGCGCCTGAATGAGCGGGAGATCCGGCACAGCGGGGTCAAGGACCGCGGCTTCATGGATTCGATCTATTTCGAGGATCCGCTCGGGCTGCTTGTCGAACTCGCCTCCTATCGTTTCGAGCCGCCGGCCGGCCACACCCACGCCGAGGTACTGATGGAGGCGCACAAGGTGCGAGTGGCGCGCGGCGACTACAACATCGCCGAGGTGCACCTTGCCGACGCCATCGAGGCGCTGACCGAACGGACGCGGGGCTCGCTGTCGGAGGATCGGACGCCGAAGAACCCTTACTGATGAGAGTGGGACCAAAAGGGAGGAGCAATCATGCCTGAAATCAAGCTCAACGTGATCAAGCCCAGCGTCAACAACATGACGGCGCGTGTCTTCATGCGCGCGGCGGGCCTCGATTTCAACGAGACCGACGTCTTCGGCCAGACGCGTACGCCCGAATATCTGGCGAAGGCGCCGTCGCATCTGACGCCGATGATCGAAATGAGGGACCTGCCGATGGGGGCGCTGTGGGAAAGCTGTGCGATCATGCAGTATCTCTGCAACAAGAACGGCCTCGACGACCTCTATCCGAAAGACCCCGAGGCGCGCGCGATGATCGACAGCGCCATGTTCTACCTGATCGGCACTTTCTATCCCTATCTCGCCCGCGCCACCTATCCGGCGCTCAACTTCCCGCAATATCCGGGCGAGGTCGGCTACAGCGATGCCGACCCGGTGGCGAAGGAGCATGCGCGTATGGCCGCGACCGAGGCGCTGGCAGAGCCGCTCGAGGTGTTCCACAGGTTCTTTATCGGCAACAGGTCCTTCATCGGCGGCGCAAAACCCTCGATCGCCGACATCAGGCTTGCTGCGACGCTCGAGTTCCTCGCGGTGATCGACTATCCGCTGCCGGATTGGGCGAAGACCTATATGGCGTCGATGGAGGAGGCGCTCGGCAGCGCCTATAGCGAGCCGGCGGCAGACGTTCGCAGCTACATTAGTTATGTGCGCGGTCAGAGGTGACAGGGTAGAGCGTACTTAGGTTGAACCAGCGCATTGTGGTGGTTTGCTGCGGGTTCGCATAAGCACGACGCATTGTTGTTTTGCCGCCGGGCCTTCTCTTTCGGTCATCCTACTGCATGATTCCTTAAATCGGAATCGATTTAAGGACAAAATCATGCAGCAATTCAAAGCGCTACAGAGACCTTTGCGCGTCCGATTGGACGCGCGGCGCTGTAGCGCTTGACCCGAGGATCCAGAATCGCGCCGTCGCTTTGCTCGCTTGCGCCGCACGCAAGCCTCACTTCCGATAGAGCATCCAGTCCTTGCGGGTGCCGCCACCTTCGCTGCCGGCGAAGAACACGACCCGGTCGCTCGCTGTTTCGGTGGCGGTCTGCAGGGCCTTTTCGGCGTGGCCGACCAGTTCCGAGGCGGTGCCGGCGTCAAAGGTGGTGCTGCACCCGAAGCGGGCGAGGACCACCGGCATGCGGCGCTGGCGGTTATCGAATGCGCTCTGGCAGCTCTTCTTCAACTGGTCCGCCACCTTCTGGATTTCCGCTTCGGCGCTCGTCCAGACGAGGATGCCGATCTGCGGCCGGTCGAGCCATGCGGCGAAGTCGGTCGCCTGCACGATCTGCGACACGACGAAGCCGAGCCGCTCCAAAATCGCTTCCTTGAGTTTGACGAGTTCCTTGGCCTCGAAGGGTTCGAGCGCCAGCAGATTGCAGAGGATGAGCGATGTGCCTTCGGGATAACGCTCGCCGCCATAGAGTTCGGCGAGTTTCTTGTTGAAGCCGCGGCGGTTGGCGAGGTTGGTGGCGAGGTGGGTGAATTTCGTGCGCTCGAATTCCTCGACGTCGCTCGCAATGGCCGCGACGGCCGTGATTTGCGTCGAAACGCTTTCGAGCATCTGCGTGCTCTTCGACTGCTGCACCTCTGTCAGTTGCCGGATCGCCTGCAGGTGGGACTGAATCGACTTCGTGTCTCTCGGGTCCATCGAAGAGATCTTGCCGGTCGCCTGGCCGAGCAGGCTCGAATAGCTGGAGAGCGAGCTGTGGCCCGATTGCAGCGACTCCTTCAGGGTCGAAAGCTCGCTCTGGATGCGGTTGGTGGATTCGTCGAGGAGCGACTTGCCGAAATGATGCGGCAGATAGGCCCGTGCGAGTGCATCGACCTCTTCCTCCGCGATCGGCTTGGCGAGGCGGGCAAATTTCTCCCGGAGCTCCGGATTGCTGCCGCTGATGATCTCGTACATGAGCTCGTAATTGACCGGAGAGGCATGAATCTCCAGCCGGTTCAGCGTGGCAAAAACGGTGTAGCAGAGTTCCTTGCGGCTCTGATCCGCAAGCTGTTTCGGGGAGGAATTCGCAATCGCCATGGTGCAGCGCCTTTCGCATGAAGCGTCACAGGCAAATGCACCTGGGACGACGGTCGGACAGGTACGCGGGGGGCCGGAGCCTCGTATCGATATGCAGCAGCGAGTGGTATCGCGTCCGACTCCGCCATTCATGCGATTTGATTGACGCGACCGCGTCCCGTCGGACAACCTAGAGTAAGCTCTCGTCCATTAATGACTGGTGAATTAGCAAACGATAATCGGCCGGAAACGGCAAAGCGGTCCCGAAGTTTGCGATCGCGGCTGTGAAACAGCAGTAACTGCCCTCGACCGATCCGGTCAGGGAAGATGCAGTCTGAAAAGGGGAGCCGCGCGAATGAACGCGTGGTGAGGGCAGAAAGGTCAGCGCTTGTAGAGCGACCAGTCTTTGCGTTGGCCGCCAGCCTTGCTGTCCAGGAAGAAGACGACGGCTTCGTCGGCCTGTTCGGTGGCGGTTTCGAGCGCCGTTTCGGCGTGGATGAAGAGGCTCGCCGCCGTGTCGGCGTCATAGGTCGTGCTGCATCCGAAATGGGCCGTGACGGCGGGCATGCCCGGTCGCTGACCACTGAAGGCGCGCAGGCAGTTCATGCGGATGTGCTCGGCGACCCGCTGGATTTCCGCTTCGCTGGTGGTTCCGACGAGAATGCCGATCTGCGGCCGGTCGAGCCAGGCGGCGAAATCGGTGGCGTGGATGGTCTGCGAGACCACGGAGCCGAGGCGCTGCAGGATCGCTTCCTTGTGCTTGATCAGTTCCTTCTTCTCGAAGGGTTCGAGCGCCAGCAGATTGCAGAGGATGAGGGCCGCGCCGTCCGGATAGCGCTCGCCACCGTAAAGCTCGGCGAGCTTGCGGTTGAAGCCGCGCCGGTTGGCGAGATTAGTGGCGGCGTGTGTGAACTTCGCCCGCTCGAACTCGTCGAGGTCGCCGGTAATCGCGGTCACCGCCGAGATATGGGTCGAAACGCTTTCCAGCATCTCGTCGCTCTTCGAGCGCTGGATGTCGGTCGCCGCCCGGATCGCCTGCAGCTCGGACTGGATCCTTTGGGTATCGCCCGGATCGATCGAGGAGAAATTGCCGCTCGCCTGGCCGAGCATGGTCGAATAGCTCGAAAGGGAGCTGTGGCCCGATTGCAGCGACTCCTTCAAAGTCGAGAGTTCGCTCTGAATGCGGGTGGTCGACTCCTCGACCTTCGACTGGCCGAAATGGTGCGGCAGGTACATGCGCGCCAAGACATCCAGATCCTCCTCGGTCACGTCGCGGCCGAGGCGCGCGAACTTCTCGCGCAGTTCCGGATTGTTGCCGCTGATGATTTCGCACATCAGCTCGTAATTGACCGGCGAGGCATCGATCTGCAGCCGCTCCAGCGTTGCGAAGGCATTGTAATAGACATCCCGGCGGATCTGCTGCGCAATATGTTTCGGCGAAGGGCTCACGACAGCCATGGTGCGGCACCTTTCAAGAAAAGCGTCTGATGCGCGACGGGGAGGGAACGCATGAAGCGGAAACCTCGGATCGGAAAAATGGCGGCAAGGATCTTCGATCCCGCGTGATGCGGACGGAACGATGCCTGATGCATCCGATCGAACAGCCGAAAGTAAGCGAACGCGCGTTAAGGGCGGGTGAAAGGAATAGGGAGAATGTTTGGGGTTGTGGGGATTTTGGCCGCGACTGCCCCTCAATCCTGCCCGATCGACGCATGGGGGCGCGTCTCGTCGCCATGCTCGTCCCGCGTCTCAGCAGCCTCCCTTACCGCCGGCGGTACGCTTGTTCCGTGCTCCCTCAGCCCGGCGAGCTTATGGCCGCGTTCGCGCAGCCACTGGAAGACGACGTAGAGGGCGGGGATGATGAAGATGCCGAGGAGGGAGGCGGCGAGCATGCCGCCGGCGACGCCGGTGCCGACGGCGCGGCGGCTGAGCATGCCGGCGCCCTGCGCCGTCACCAGCGGAATCAACCCGACGATGAAGGCGAAGCTTGTCATCATCACCGCGCGGAAGCGGGTACGCGCGCCCTCGACGGCGGACTCGACGATGCCGGCGCCTTTCTCGCGCCGGAATTTGGCGAATTCGACGATCAGGATCGCGTTCTTGGAGGCGAGCGCGATCAGCACGACAAGGCCGATCTGGGCGTAGATGTCGAAGGAGAGGCCGGCGATCAGCACCGAGACGAGGGCGCCCGCGACGCCGACGGCCACCGACAGGAGCACCGGAATCGGGATGGTCCAGCTTTCATAAAGCGCGACCAGGAAGAGGTAGGCGAAGAGCACGGCGAGCGCCAGGATCACCGTCGTCTGTCCGGCGGCCTCGAGTTCCTGCAACGCGGTGCCGGTCCACTCGTAGCTAAAGCCCGGCGGCAGCGTGGTGGCGGAAAGGGCGGCCATCGCTTGCAGCGCCTCGCCCGAGGAGACGCCGGGGGCGGGCTGGCCGTTGAGCGTGATCGAGCGGTTGTTGTTGTAGCGCACCATCGACTGCGGGCCGACGATATAGTCGACGCGCGCGATGGACGCGACCGGCACCATGCCGCCCGAAGCATTGCGCACATGCAGGCGCTGGATGTCGTTGACGGAATCGCGGTCGGCCTCGGCCGCCTGGAGGTTCACCTTCCAGCTGCGGCCGAAAAGGTTGAAGTCGTTGACATAGTAAGAGCCGAGCGTGCCTTGCAGCGTCGCGAAAAGATCGCTGATCGAGACGCCGAGCGCCTGCACGCGGTCGCGGTCGATGTCGAGATAGAGCTGCGGCGAACTTGCCGAATAGGTGGTGAAGGTCGGCCCGAGCTTCGGGTTCTGGTTGGCGGCGATGATCAGCCCGCCGGCTGTCGCGGCGATGTCGGCCGCCGGGCGGCCCTGCAGGTCGAGCAGCTGATATTCGAAACCGGAGCCGGTGCCGAGCCCGAGGATCGGCGGCAGGTTGAAGGCGAAAACCTGTGCCTCGCGGATCGTCACGCCCTTGGCCATGGCCGTCGCGACCGCGCTGTTGACCGAGGCCGAGACCGCCTCGCGCTCGGCAAAGGGCTTCATTGTGACGACTGCGAAGGCGCTGTTCGACTTCGAGATGCCGTCGAGGAAGCTGTAGCCGGCGACGCTGGTCACGTCCTGCACGCCTTCGATGCCACGGAGGAAATTCTCGACCTGGCGCAGCGCTACATTGGTGCGATTGTAAGAGGCGCCTTCGGGCAGGCGCACTTCCGTGAAGAACATGCCCTGGTCTTCGCTCGGCAGGAAGCCGGTCGGCACGATGCGGAACAGCCAGCCCGTGGCACCGATCGCGACCGCGATCAGAACGAGGCCGATGATGGCGCGCCGCGCGATCTTTTCCGCGACATAGACATAGCCGTCACGGCCGTTGTCGATGCGGCGCGACAGCCAGCCGAGAACGCCGCGCTTCTCGCCGTGATGCGGCTTCAACAGGATCGAGCAGAGCGCGGGGCTTAAAGTGAGCGCGTTGATGGCGGAGATCACCATCGATACCGAAACGGCGACCGCGAACTGCTGGAAGAGCTGACCGCTCAAGCCCGGGATGAAGGCGACCGGGACGAAAACGGAAAGCAGCACGAGGGTGATGGCGACAATCGCGCCGGTGATTTCGCCCATCGCAAGGCGCGCGGCCTCCGGCGCCTGCATACCGGGATTTTCCTCCATCACCCGCTCGATGTTTTCGACGACGACGATCGCGTCGTCGACGACGATGCCGATCGCCAGCACCAGCGCCAGCAGCGACACGGTGTTGAGCGAGAAGCCCATGGCGAGGATCACCGCGAAGGTGCCGATGAGTGCCACCGGAACGGCGACGAGCGGAACCAGCGTCGCGCGCCAGTTGCCGAGGAAAAGGAAGACCACGATGATAACAAGCACGAAGGCCTCGACCAGCGTGTGCACGACGTTTTCGACGCTCGCCTCCACGAATTCGGAGGTGTCGTAGGAAACCTTGTAGGTGAGGCCTTCCGGGAAGGCTTGCGCCAGGCGGTCGAGTGCGGCCCTGACGCCCTCGGCGGCTTCAAGCGCGTTTGCGCCGGGCGCCAGATAAGTGCCGATCATCGCGACCGGCTTGCCATTGAAGCGGGCGCTCGAATCTGAACTCGCCGCGCCGAGTTCCACCTTGGCGACGTCGCGGATGCGCACGAAAGAGCCGTCGGGCTCGGCGCGCAGCACCACATTCTCGAACTGCGCCGGATCGGTGAGTCGCCCCTGGGTCTGCAGGTTCAACTGGAAGAGGGGATCGTTCGTCATCGGCTGGGCGCCGATGCGGCCGATCGCCGCCTGGATATTCTGGGCCTTCAGGGCGTTGATCACGTCCGTCGGCGTCATGCCGAGGCTTGTCAGCCGGTCGATGTCGAGCACGACCCGCATCGAATAATCCTGCGCGCCGAAGAGCGAGGCGTCGCCGACGCCAGGCACGCGCTTGATCGTATCCATCACGTTGATGGTGGCGTAGTTCGACAGGAAAAGGTTGTCGAAGTTGGTGTTCTCACCCTCGCCATAGATGGCGATCACCTGCATCAGCGCGGAGGATTTCTTGCGCACACTGACGCCGGTCTGCCTGACTTCGGAGGGGAGCCTCGCCTCGGCGAGCGAGACGCGGTTCTGCACGTTGACGGTGGCGATATCCGGATCGGTGCCGACGGCGAAGGTCACCGTGAGCGTGTAGGAGCCGTCGGCGCCGCTCGTCGACTTCATGTAGAGCATGTCGTCGACGCCGACGATCTGGCTTTCGATCGGTTGCGCCCCGGTCGACTCGACCACCTCGGCGCCGGCGCCCGGGTAGCTGGCTGTCACGCTCACCTGCGGCGGCACGATATCGGGAAACTGCGCGATCGGTAGCGCGGTGAGCGCGATCAGCCCGGCGAGCGTCAAGACGATGGAGATGACCGCGGCAAAACGGGGACGATCGATGAAGATCTCGGAGATCATGGCTCAGCCGCCCGTTGCCAGTGCCGCATCGACGGCGATACCTGGCCTGACCTTGCCGACGCCATCGGTGATCACCCGTTCGCCCTCCTTGAGGCCCTTGGCGATCACCGCCTGGCCGCGAGCGGTCCGCTGGACGTCGACACGGCGAAGCTCGACCTTCGAGTCGTCCCCGACCACCATGACGAAGGCGCCTTGCTGGTCGCGCTGGATCGCCTGCTGGGGAACGGCGAGCACCTCCTGCTTGTCGGTCGCTTCGAGCGTCACGCGCACCAGCGTGCCGTCGAGCAGGAGGGCGTCGGGATTCGGAAACTCGGCCCTGACCGTGATCGTGTCGGTGCCCGCAGCGACATTGCTGGAGACGAAGTTGATCGTGCCCTTCTTTGGATAGGTGGTGCCGTCCGGCAGCAGAAGCTCGACATTGGCATCGCGGCCGACTTCGCCTCTCAGCGCGCGCTGGCGATATTCGAGAAAGATGGCGGTCGAGACCGGGAATTCGACATTGATCGGATCGAGCCGCGTCAATGTTACCAGCGCGCCGGAATCCGGACCGACCAGCGCCCCGACATCGACGCTGGTAAGGCCGAGGACGCCGTCGAAGGGCGCGACGATCCGGGTATAGGAAAGATTGAGCTCGGCCGCCTGCTTGCTGCCGGTGAGGCGGACGATATCGGCCTCGGCCTTCTTCACCTGCGCATTGGCGGTATCGACCGTTGCCTGTGCGACCGTGTTGCTGGAGATTAGCCGCTGCGCGCGGTCGCGCTCGAGGACGGCGAGGTCGCGGGCTGCCTCGGCGGCCTCGATCGAGCCCTGGATCTCCTGGACGGCAGCCCGATAGGTGCCGTCCTCGACCTCATAGAGCAAGGTGCCGGCGGTGACCTTATCGCCTTCGGTGAAGTTGACTTTCTCCAGGAAGCCGGAAACGCGGGCGCGAATATCGACCCTCTGGATCGCCACCACCTTGCCGGTGAAATCCGCGCTTTCGCGCAGATCCATGATCGCGGCTGGCGCGACCACGACGGCGGGCGCCGGTGCCTGTGCCTGCTGAGCGAAGGCCGTCTGCGATGGAATTGCGACAAGCAAGCCCGCTGAAAGGGCGGCAGCCAGGATCCTCGAACCACGCATGCAACGTCCTCCTATGAACGAAACAGCTTTGAGGCGGCCCTTATTCTCCGCTGGAATATTGAAACCAGAGCATCTTCACCGTGGCAAGTCACGCAACTTCAGATTGATCGCTTGTCGACAGATTAGTTGCGTCCGGAGTCGAGGCGTCTCGCCGGGCCGAGCCCATCCAGGCGACGACGAGATCATAGAAGACGCCGAGCACGATCGGGCCGAGGAATAGGCCGATCAGCCCATAGGAGAGTGTGCCGCCGATGACGCCGGCGAGAATGACGAGCATCGGCGTCTTCAGCCCGCGGGCGACCAGCATCGGCTTCAACACGTTGTCGATCAGCCCGATCAGCGCGAGGATCAGCGTCAGGCCGAGGGCGGCGCGGGTCTCCATAGACATCCACGCCCAGATGACGACCGGCAGGAGCACCGGGGCCGGGCCGATCTGGATGATGCAGAAGATGAGCACTGCGAAGGCGAGCACGCTCGCCCCAGGAATATCGAAGAGCGAGAAGGCGAGCCCGGCAAGCAGCGCCTGCAGCAAGGCCACGCCGATCACGCCGCGTGCGACATTGCGGATCGTCGCGCCGGCGAGATCGACGAAGCCGGCGCCGCGGTCGCCGGCGACCCGACGGGCGAAAATTTTCAGTCCTTCGCCGAGCCGCGGACCGGGGCGGAAGAGAAAGCCGGCGATGATGACCGAAACGATAAAGCCAATGAGGTCGACGCCGATGCGTGCGATCTTGCCAATTACCGTGCCGCCCGCCTGCAGCAGCGACGGCGCAAGACGCTGCAGCGTCGCTTCAAGATTGCCGGAGGCCTGGGTCCAGGCGGTGTGAAGCCATTCGCCGATCAGCGGCCAGTCGCGCACGGCATCCGGCGGCGCCGGCACCGCAAGTGTACCTGCCGCCAGCTTTCCGAGAAGCGCCTGTACGGCTTCGGCGAAGCTCAGCGCGATCGCCGCCAGCGGGCCGGCGATCACCATGAGCGCGAGGAGCGTGATTGCCGCCGCCGCAAGGCGCGGCCGACCGCCGAAGAGGGCGGTCAGCGCCTTGAAAAGCGGATAGAGCGCAACCGCGAGAATACCGGCCCAGACGGCGATGATCGCGAAGGGGGCGACGAGGGTCAGCGACAAGTAGGCGAAAAGCGCAAGCACCCCGAGCCGCAGGAATTCGGTGACCCGAGGCTCGATCGACGCCGGGCTGGCCGAGCCGCTTGCGCCGGCTTCCGCCTTGACCGGAGCTTGCACATCATCCATGGCGACTTCCCCACTGCATTTATCCTTAAATCGTACCCGATTTAAGGATAAAAACATGCAGTAATTCAAAGTGCTACAGCGTCCTTCGCACGTCTGATAAGACGCGCTGCGCCGTAGGGGCGAGAAACGCCCGCCGTCCGCGCGCCCCTGCAACGGTCGGCAAGTCCGCGTGATCCAGCTCTTTGAAGCGACGCAATTCCGGACGGAAAACCGTTGCACACTTTTCCTGGAATCGCTCTGACTTCAGTTCAGGACCGGATCAGGCGGCGAGGGGAGTGTACAGCGAGGGTCGGGTGGCGGGAAGATGCGCCCGGACACGCGCCGTCCGGAAGGCGAGCTTCAATCGCCGGGGGCTACGGCGCGCCTTCTGCATGTTTCTTCAAATCGTCGCCGACTTAAAGATGAAATCATGCCGCAATTCAAAGTGCTACAAGCGCCCCTGGCGTGCGTCTGAAAAGACGCGCGGCGCTGTAGTGGGGCGCGCAACGCTCATTTAAGCAGTTTGAATTTCTGGATCGATTGGCCCGGCCGGAGCGAAGGCGAACTCCCTTCCCCGGCACGGATTTTCCGCTATCGGGCGCGGGCGACCTTCTTCGGTCCCGGCAGCAGGCCCTCGCGCTGGAGCTTCTTGCGGGCCAGCTTGCGGGTACGGCGAACGGCTTCCGCCTTTTCGCGCGCACGCTTTTCGGACGGCTTTTCGTAGGCGCTACGCGCCTTCATTTCGCGGAAAACGCCTTCGCGCTGCATCTTCTTCTTCAAAACGCGAAGGGCTTGCTCGATATTGTTATCCCTGACGAGTACTTGCAAAGTCTGTCCTTCCTTTCAACGGCAGGTGCCGTGTTACGCGTTGCTCGAATGCGGTTTCGTCTGACGCGGAGAGGGGGCTCCCCGGTTCAAAATCCCGGACGGCACACCGCCTGGCGTCACCCGGAAAACGATTGGCTCAAGTGATTGTTTCACTTGGCTCCCTTTGTGCTCAACGGTTTGAGCCATGGTTTGCCGCTCACCGTCGCCGCCCCGTCGTCGTGGCGAACCGGCAAGTCCGTTTCGGAGGCATCGATGTCGCTCTCGAAGATGCGTCGGTCGAAGTTCTCGGTGCCGAAGCGGACGCGATACTGCGGCTCGCCGTATTCGGCCGCCGGTAGGGTTCCGACGATGCGGCATTTTCTATCGTCGCTTGCCGTCCGGGTGAGGTCGGCTCTGAGTACGACCGTGTCGCCAACACTGTAGCTGTTGCGGCTCATCGCCATCTCCTTTGCCGAGACCTTCCGGAGGCAAAACAAAAAGGCCGGGCATTACCCCGACCTCTTCCTGTCATTCGCTTGGCGCTGCTGCCAGTACATCCGTGGTCAGCGGCGGCGAATGACAAATTACGCAGCGCGCAGATTGTCCGCCGAGCTCTTGCCCGACTTGTTGTCGCGCACGATGTCGTAGCTGACCTTCTGGCCCTCGACGAGCGAGCGCATTCCGGCGCGTTCAACCGCGGAAACGTGCACGAACACATCCGTCGTGCCATCGTCGGGCTGGATGAAACCAAAACCCTTGGTGCTGTTGAACCATTTTACGGTGCCTGAATTCATAACGATTTCCTTTCAATCGTTGGAGTTTCCGGACGAATATTCATCCGATTTGATCGATATTTGAGAGGAAATCTGTCGAGCGCGTCGGCGCTGAGGCAAAGGTCACAAGCAATGTTCGACGGGTCATATATAGACGTTATTAGCGGATATGCAATGGACGGGCGGAAATTAATCGGGAAAGCAGGTTTTGGGTGACGCGGAAATACGATCGCGCCCGATGGGAACCCAAGATAATATTTCCGAGGACCATCGACACGCTGGCCGGCGTGTGCAGGCAGCGGTTTGGGAGCGGGGTGCAAACGAGCTAACCGGGCCGCCCGAGCACGTCGAGGAGCCAGACGAGACCGGTGTCCATCAACGCCGCCTTCGGCACAACCGCCTGGACGCTGGGGCTGCCGAGGCCCAGCGGCAGCTTTGTGGTGGCGACGGCGAAGCGCTCCGCATGCATCGCGACGAAGCGCTTCGGCAGAAAGCAGATCAGCTGCGTCTTGCTGACGAGATCGAGCGCCAGCAAAAAATTCGGCACGGCCAGGGCTACGCGGCGAGAGAGGCCGCGGCTTTCGAGCAGCTCGTCGACAATGCCCCGGGGGTCGCCTCTGGGGGCGACAAGCAGATGCTGCATGCGGCAATAGTTCTCGAGCGTCGGGTTTTCGAGGAAGGGATGGCCGCTCCGCGCTGCGACGACGAACTCTTCCTCGTAAAGCGGTTGCGCGGTGAAGCGGGCCGGCAGCTCGTAAAAAGGGGCGATCGCCACATCGATCAGCCGCCCATCGAGATCGGAAAGCGCCGTCTCCATTTGCATGTGACGCACGACGAGATCGATGCCCGGCGCGTTGCGGGCGATCTCGTCGAGCAGCGGCGGCAGGAAAACCGAGAAGCCATCGGCCGTGCCGATCGTGAAACGGCGACGGGCGCGCGCTGGATCGAAGGGCTCGGCCGTGGAGATGACGCTTCTCACCCGCGCGAGAATATCGGCTATCGGCGTCGCCAGTTCCTTGGCGCGATCGGTCGGCACTACGCCCTTCGGAGTCTTCAGGAAGAGCGGATCATTGAGCAGCCGCCGCAAGCGGCCGAGACCGTGGCTGACGGCCGAGGCGGAGAGGTTCAGCCTTTCGGCGGCGCGGCCGACATTCCCCTCGTCAAGCACTGTTTCGAAGAGCACCAGCAGGTTGAGGTCGGCGCGCGACAGGTCGATTTCATTCAGCATAATGCTGAAATCATATCACTTCATTCAGTATCCACAAAGTCGTAGGTCTTCGGGGAGGCCCCTGCGGTCTCCCAACCAACTGGAGGACGAAATGAGCGACTTCATCGGGTATATCGAAAGCTTGGCGCTCTGCAGCTTGCAGCCAGCGGAGGGGCAGGGCCAACCACCGGCGCGTTCCGATGCGGCCGTCAACGCGCGGCTGCGCGAAGCGCTCACCGGCGAGGCGCTTGTCGGCGAGGACAAGGCGGCGGCGGTCATCAACTTCTGGCGCGACGCGGGACCGACACGTTGGTTTGCAAAGGAGCCGGAGTTCGACCGCGCCTTTCGCGAGCGCTTCCTCGCGAGCCACGAGGCGGCGGCCCGCGGTGAATTCTTGAATTGGACGGTTTCGCCGGAGAAGGCGCTTGCGCTCCTTCTTCTCCTCGATCAATTCCCCCGCAACGCCTTTCGCGGCACGCCGCGCATGTATGAGACCGACGCCCTGGCGCTCGGCATCGCACGCGCCGCCGTGGACGCGGGTTACGATCTCAAGGGACCGGCCGACCTGCAGCTCTTCTTCTATCTTCCGTTCGGCCATTCGGAAGAGCTTGCCGACCAGGAGCGCTCCGTCGAACTTGCCCGCCGTCTCGGGGAGCCGAGCCTTTCCCACGCCATAGGCCACCGCGATATCGTCCGCCGCTTCGGCCGCTTCCCGCACCGGAACGGGATTCTCGGGCGGACGATGACGGAAGAGGAGCAACGGTTTCTCGACGCGGGTGGGTTTGCGGGGTGAGAGGGGGCGACGAGCGGACCCCTCCTGCATGTTTCCTTAAGTCGTAGCCGATTTAAGGATAAAAACGTGCAGCAATCCAAAGTGCTACAGCGTCCTTTGCGCGTCTGATAAGACGCGCGGCGCTGTAGTACAGGCCGAATCTCCTCCGACGACGTGAGCTTCGATGTCGTTGTTTTCAACGCAGCGAGCTACCGCATCTGAGGCAAGAAACAAAAATCCTCGGGTTACCCCGACTTCTTCCTGTCATTCGCTTGGCGCCGCTGCCTGTCCATCCGCAGTCAGCGGCGGCGTATGCTCCCCGATCAGCTCCCGGTAATGCGGAAAGATGTGATCCGCGGTGAGCGGGGCGAGCGCCACGCCGTCAATGTCGAACGGCGAAACCCATTCACTTCCTCGATTTCGGCCGCGGGGTGAAAGTGAAGCTGCTCCGTCCTAACGAGGAAGACATCCGCATGGACGCGGTGTCCCGGTTCATTGGAGGATTCGGCGCTGAAAGCACCCAGGACCTCGAAGGACGCGGGCTCGACGTCAAGGTCGATCTCTTCCCTGAGCTCCCGCGCCAAGGCCGCATCCGGCATTTCACCGAGGCCGATCTTTCCGCCCGGCTGCATGAAGGCGCTCGCCCCGCGCTTGCGCATGAGGAGCGTTTGCCCGTCGGGGCGGATCAGGAGGGCAGCGGCGATGTGGATGGTGGTCAAGTTGATTGCCTTGCTTTGCGGCGGCGGAGCGCTGAATCACAGATGGGACAATAGGGTTGGCGTTAAGCGAGACCAACTGCACTGGGGGCCCAAGGGGCGAGGGCGTCGCGTTTGCCGCGGCGGCAAGCAGTGATCGAATTCAAATCGTTGTTAAGCGTCTTGATCGGATTCTACCTATGGTGGAGAATTCGATTCTGCTGCTATAACTCGCTGCACGAGAATCAGTTTAATTAGGATTGAGCGATGCATCTGAGGACTTTGTCCATCGAAAACTTTCGCGCTATCGAGTCAATTGATGTTGAGTTTACGGAGCGTGTTAACGTTGTCGTTGGCCCGAATGCGGTTGGGAAGACTACAATTCTGGAGGCGATCCGTCTGCCCAAGGCAGTCTTGGCTCCGCGTACTCAAAACGAGTCTGCTCAAGCACTTATTTCTATGGGTGCGGTTTCTCCCCACAATCCTCAGCAACTTATTGCAGAGGCGATCGCTCGCGACCCCTTAAAGCCCGTAATAATCCGATGCGGCTACCAACTTAATGCCGATGAGATTGCAACAGTCGCCGATGGACAGCAGCAACTAGTAACTCGACTTATACGTTCGCGATTAAACGACAATCTTTCACCTGCAAATTTCGCAGCTTTTCTGTCCTCTCAGGCCGGGCAATCAACTTTGCAGGAGGCGAGCAAGGAAATTGCTCAAGGGCTGGAAAGACTCCAGGCAATGAGAGGCATTTGCCGGCTCGATTTGCTAATCGATTTTCGATCTTCGCAAATTTCCACACCGGACCCGACGGGCGCAGCGATCATCGCTTTCCTTGATGAGCGCTTGTCTCCTGAAGAGACGAAGTTTAGTTACTTTCCCGCTGACCGAGCTCTACCTCGCGGTGAACAGCCAATACAACTTGGAATACAAGACGCGGTTCAGCAGCTTGAAGCACACAATTCACAGCCGCAAAGTAAGTATAATCGCCTGAAGAACACGATTTTCAACGCGATAGTGGGTTCTGAATCAGGACGAAACGCGATCCGTGAAAACTTTGAACGGATCTTCTCCGGCGTGCTGAAAGGCCGTGAGTTAGTAGGAGCGGGCGTTAATCAGTACGGTCTGTTGACGATCAACGTGAGAGATTTGGAATCCGGACGCGTTTTCGACATTGATGCAATGAGCAGCGGCGAAAAGGGACTAATTCTCACATTTCTCTTGATTGAACGAACTCTCGCAAACGGCGGCGTCGCTCTACTTGATGAGCCAGAGCTGCATCTAAACCCAGCAGTTTGCAAAGATATTCTCGCCTTCATGGTAGATGCTTACGCGATCAGAAAAGATCTGCAAGTAATTCTGTGCTCCCATTCCCCAGAGATACTTGCTGGCACATTTGGGCGCGAGGAATGCGCGCTATTTCACCTGGTATCCGGTACTCTTCTAAGCCGCGTGCGGAGAAGTGATGGAGAGGCCGTCGCCGAAGCACTTCGCCAGTTGGGTACATCGGAGAGCGAGGGGCTTTTATACAAAGCGACGATTTTTGTTGAAGGGGAGCATGACGTTGAGCTGCTCGAGTTGGGCTTTGGCTCTATTTTGCGGCAACACAAACTGAAAGATCTGGGAGGCCGAACAGAGGTCGAAAAGCAAATCAGACAGCTTCAAGAAGCAGAGAAGTCCGGCGTGACGTTGACGCCCAGATATTTCATTTTTGATAAAGATGACGTGCCCACAAATTTGGAGAGTTCGAGCAACATCAAGGTATTGCAGTGGGATCGTCGTTGTCTTGAAAATTATCTTATCGACGTAGACATCTTGACCACCTTATTAAAGGATACGGATATTGTCAGGACACCGATTGCGAGTGAGGGCGAACTCAGCCGACTTCTAAAGCAACTCGCTTTGGGGCATCTGGATGATGCAGTCGTCAAAGAAGTCTATGACGGCATGGCGTACGAAAACCCGGGTCGACGGCCGCGCGAGACTAGCGGCAAAACCTTCGAAGAGGTTTCCGCTATTCTGTACGGTCGGCTCGAGCAGATTTCGCAGCAGATATCTGGTCTTCACCAGCGGGATTGGCAGGTGAAATTCGTCAGAATGTGCGAGGCGCGAAAGGCGGAACTGCTGCCGCTTTGGGACGCGGAATGGAAAGAGCGCTGTGATGGAAAGCGGCTTTTTCGGGAACTGCAGCAAAATATTTCTATGAAGATTCCGATGCGGAGTTTCAAGCGACGTATCATGGAGCGGATGCGCGGAGTCCCGACAACTGACAACTGGCGAGCAATCGAGGGGCTTCTCAAGCAATTGATTGCCTGATGGCTGGAATATGGCGCGACGTGCCGTACGTGTGAGCGGCCAAGGTAGGCGAGTCCGCTGTCACACCCCTGTAAAACACCGGCTCTATCCCTCGGCACCATCTTTCTCCCACCGAGGGCAATCCCATGAAAACGCTTCTCTCCGCCGTTGCCGCAGCGCTCGTCGCCGGCCTCATGTCCACCACGGCTTATGCCGAAAGCCTGGTGCTTTATACGAGTCAGCCGAATGAGGATGCGCAGGCGACGGTGGATGCGTTCGAGGCGGCTAACCCGGGCGTCGAGGTCGAGTGGGTGCGCGAGGGGACGACGAAGATCATGGCCAAGCTGATGGCCGAGATCGAGGCGGGCAATCCGGTGGCGGACGTGCTTCTGATCGCCGACACGGTGACGATGCAGCGGCTGAAGGAGGGCGGGCATCTGCTGCCTTACAAGTCGCCGGAGGCGGCGGGCTACGATGCCGCGCTCTATGATGCGGATGGAGCCTATTACTCGACCAAGATGATCACGACAGGCATCGTCTACAACACATCCGCCGCGATGAAGCCGGAAGGCTGGCAGGATCTCGTGAAGCCCGAGGCCAAGGGCCTCGTCACCATGCCGAGCCCGCTCACCTCTGGTGCTGCCCTGATCCATGCCGAGACGCTTGCCGGCATTCCCGGCCTCGGCTGGGACTATTACAAGGCGCTTGCCGAAAACGGCGCGACGGCCGCCGGCGGCAATGGCGGCGTGTTGAAGGCGGTCGCGACCGGCGAGAAGGCCTATGGCATGCTCGTCGATTTCATGGCGATCCGCGAGAAGGCCAAGGGCGCGCCGGTGGAGTTCGTCTTCCCGGCCGAAGGCGTTTCCGCCGTCACCGAGCCGGTCGGCATTCTGAACACCGCGAAGAACGTCGATGCCGCGAAGAAATTCGTCGACTTCCTTCTCTCCGAGGAAGGCCAGAAGGTGGCGGTGAAGATGGGCTATATCCCGGCCCGCAACGGCGTGGCGCTGCCGGAAGGCTATCCGGCCCGCGAGACGATCAAGGTGCTGCCGGTCGATGCCGCGGCGGCGGTCAAGAATTCCGAAGCGGACCTCAAGACCTTCTCCGGCATTTTCGGGACGAACTGATCGCCTCATGACGCGAGCGGACGAGATCGCCCGCAGCCGGAGCGCGAGCGCTCCGGTGGAAGCTGACGCGGAAGGCGGCTCCGGGCTGAAACTCCCGGAGCCGCCTCGGCGTCTGCTGTCGAGGGTGCGGCGTTTCGGCCCATTGCGGTTTTTCTTCGGCGGCGGGGAGGCGGCGGAAAGCCGGCCTCCCCAAACGGCTCCCGCAAAACTGCCCGGCGAACTGACGCGGACGTTGCGCGTCCAGTTGCCGGCGATGCCTTACGTCACGGAAGATAACTCCCTCAAGGCGATGCCGCCGCATGGCGCCGGGGCAGGGCGCGCCTTCCGCGCCCGCAAGCGGCGGGCGGCATCCGGCGGCGAGCCGGGCTGGCTGCTGCCCTTCGTGCTTTGTGCCGTGCTGCTGCTCTCCGTGTTGCCTCTCGCGCGCCTTGCCGGGGCGGGGGTGAGCGGGCTTGTGGACGGTGAGGCGGCGCGGCTGATCTTCGAGCCAGCCACCTTCGCGGCGCTCCGCAACACGCTCGTCACCGCCACCGGCGGCATGGCCGTCTCGCTTATCCTGGGTTCGCTCTTCGCCTTCGCGGTGGCGCTCACCGATACCAGGGGCAAGCTCACTTTAAGCTTCGCCTTCATGCTGCCGATGATGATCCCGCCGCAGGTGACGGCGCTTGCCTGGGTGGGAATGTCGGGGCCGGCGAGCCCGTTGCTCAAGACGCTGGGGCTGGCGCCGCCGCTCGGCAGCCCGCAGCCGCTCTATTCGCTTTCCGGCATCGCGCTTCTTTTGGGCGTGCAGCATGCGCCGCTCGTCTTCCTGGCGCTCAAGGCCGGGCTTGCGGCGAGCCCGCGCGACGGCATCGAGGCGGCACGGCTTGCGGGGGCGGGGCCGTTCCGGGTCTTCCGCGACATCGTGCTGCCGCTGGCAACTCCGGGGCTGATTGCCGGCGGGGCGATCGCCTTCGTCTCAGGCGTCGGCAATTTCGGCATTCCGGCGATCCTCGGCATTCCCGCCGGGATCGAGACGCTGCCGACGCTGATCTTCAGCCGGCTGGCGAGTTTCGGCGCCGCCACCTTCGGCGAGATCGCGCTGATCTCGACGCTGATCGCGGCGATCTCCGCCGGCGGTCTGCTGGTGCAGCAGCGGGCGCTTTCCGGCCGCGACTATCGCCTCATCGGCCATTCCGGCGCGCGCGCCGCCTTCGCGCTCGGGCGCTTGCGCATCGCTCTCGAAGCGCTGCTATGGGCCGCGCTGGCGCTGGTGCTGGTGGCGCCCCTTCTCGCGCTTATCGCAAGCTCGCTGGTGCCGGCCTATGGCGTGCCGGTCAATTTCAAGACGGTATCGCTCAGTGCCTATGGTGAAATCCTCTTCCGCCAGTCGATCACGCTGACGGCGCTCAAGAATTCGCTCTTCCTCGCCTCCGCCGCGGCGCTCGGCCTGCTGGTCGTCACCGTGCCGGCCGCCTATCTTCTGACTCGGCGGAAGGGCGTGCTTGCCAATCTCGTCGCCATCCTGATCGAGATCCCCTATGCGCTGCCCGGCATCGTGCTTGCCGTCGCCTTCATCCTCACCTTCGCCGCGCGGCTGCCGTTCGTCGGCGTTTCGCTCTACGGCACGATCTGGATCATTCTCGCCGCCTATTTCTCCTCCTTCCTCGCCGTCAGCCTGAAGCCTGTCATGAGCGCGTTTTTGCAGATGGACCCCTCGCTCGAGGAGGCGGCAAGACTTGCCGGTGCGGGTTTCTCCCGGCGGATGCGCGACGTGCTGCTGCCGCTGATCGCGCCGGCGGCCGGAGCTTCCGTCATCCTCGTCTTCCTGATCGCGGCGAACGAACTGACGGTCTCGGCGCTGCTCTGGTCGGCGGGCACGCAGACGCTCGGCGTCGCGATCTTCAATCTCGACGACAGCGGCTCGTCCGATCTCGCCTCGGCGCTCTCGGTGCTCGTCGTCCTCCTGGTGATCGCGCTGATGACGGCGCTCGAATTTTTCGCAAAGTACCTGCCGGAGGGCGTGCTGCCGTGGCGCAACTGATCCTCAATCACGTGACCAAGGATTTCGGAGGCGGCCGGCCGGCGGTGGCGGACGTCTCGCTGACGCTCCGCCGGCAGGCCTTCCTCGCACTCCTCGGCCCCTCGGGCTGCGGCAAGACGACGGTGCTCCGCATGATCGCCGGCTTCGAGCAGCCGACGGACGGCTCGATCTCCTATGGCGAGCGGCGGCTTTCGGATGCCGAACGCGCGCTGCCGCCGGAAAAGCGCAACATGGCGATGGTGTTCCAATCCTACGCGCTCTGGCCGCACATGACCGTCGCGCAGAATGTCGGCTATCCCTTGAAGGTGAGGGGCATTTCCGGTGCTCAATGGCGCAAGCTCGTGGGCGAGGCGCTGTCGCTGGTCAGGCTCACCGACCTTGCCGAACGGCGGCCTGCCGAGCTTTCCGGCGGCCAGCGCCAGCGGGTGGCGCTCGCCCGCTGCCTCGTCACGCAGCCGGATGTCGTGCTGCTCGACGAGCCGCTCGCCAATCTCGACCAGCATCTGAGGAAGGCGATGGAGGAGACGTTTCGCGCCTTCCACGAGCGCTCCGGCGCCACCATGGTCTATGTCACCCACGACCAGGCGGAGGCGATGGCGCTCGCGACCGACGTCGCGGTGATGTCGGAAGGCCGGCTTCTGCAGGTGGCGCCGCCGGCGGAGATCTATGCCAGGCCGGAGGGCCGCATCGTCGGCGGACTGATCGGCCGCGGCAGCATCCTCCGGCTGCCGCTGGCGGAGAGCGGCGAAAGGCAACTCGGCTGGCCGGTGCTGCGTGAGGCCCTTGGGTCGCGCGGTGCAGATGGTGCGAGCGGCGGGCTGCTTGCCGACGTGCCCCCTGCCGACATGCTGGTCAGGCCGGAACACGTCCACCGCGGCACGGACGGCATTCTGATGCGGGTCATGTCGTGCGTCTTCGAAGGCGAGCGCTTCGCGCTCGATCTTGCGCTTGGAGATGGCCAGCGGCTGAAGGCCTTCAGCAGCGTGGCGATCGCCGAAGGGCAGACGGTGCCCTTCGTGATCGCGAGCGGTTGGCGGCTTTGAAATTGGCGCTGGGCCTGCGCGTTCAGTGCGTCGGCCCCGCCACTCACCCGCCATCCCCGGGCCCAGCACGGGACAAGGGTGCCGGTGCGCCGGTGCCGTGAAGGCGGGGGACGATCTCCGCTGCGGGGTGCACAATTCCCCATCCGCCATCCTCGGGCTTGACCGAGGATCCATCGTCAATGGGTTTTGTCGGCGGCGCTTTTCAACGCCTTGTGTTTGGATCCTCGGGTCAAGCATGACGGAGTTGATAGGCTTGAACTCGACCGAGCGAACACGGAGGGCCAGCCGGCAAGGGAAAGATCAGACCGCGGAGGATGCGAGGGTTGGCGTCTCCGCCGCCTGAAGACAGACTCAAAAACAAAACCAGTTGCTTTTTGCAATCATTGTTGTCATAGTGCCATGGTGATCAACAAGGGAGGTGACAATGAAGCTCTATCAGGGCATTGGGCCGAACTCTTATCGGGTCCGCATCTTCATGGCCGAAAAGGGCATCACGCTGCCGATGGTGAACATCGATTTCTTCAAGGGCGAGCACAGGGCGCCGGACTTCCTCAAGCTCAATTCGCTCGGACAGATCCCGGTGCTGGAACTCGATGATGGCACGATCATCACCGAAAGCGTCGCGATCTGCCGATATCTCGAGGAGACGCATCCCGAGCCGCCGCTCTTCGGCACCGGCGCCGTCAGCCGTGCCAAGGTCGAGATGTGGAACCGGCGCGCGGAACTGGTGATCTTCGCCACGATCGGCAATGTCCCGCTCCATTCCGAAGAGTTCTTCAAGGACCGCCTGACGCAGTTTCCGGCCTTCGCGGAGACTGAGCGGCAGGCCGTGCCGAAGAAATGGGCCTGGCTCGATCGCGAGCTTGCCGACGGCCGGCCGTTCCTCGCCGGTGAGAATTTCTCGATCGCTGACATCACCGCCGGCGTCTGCGGCTGGCTGGGCGAGGCCTTCGGCATGGAAATCCCGGGAACGCTCGAAAACGTGAAGCGCTGGAATGAGCGGGTCAGGAGCCGGCCGAGCTGGAACGCGTAAGGCGGCGACGCCGCGCCCACAGCGAGCCTCCGGTTCGGCGATGGGCAACCCATCGCCGGTCGAGCGGACATAGCCCGCGAGCCTTGGCCGCTGCCGATACGCGCTCGCCATTTTTTTGAGGCCGGCCGCACGTAGCTGTGGACTCGCCTCGTTTTTGCCCTTCTTGCCTTCTCCGTGGCCTTTTTGAGTTCCTAAAATATGTGACTGATTCGCGCCCGCACCGCTTTCGTCGCAGTTTCCGGGGACGGACGAGACCCCACGAAACTGCCCAAGGAGAAGAGCCAATGACAGAGTACAAGAAGCCGATCATCACCGAGATGCGTCCGAAAATCACTGTCATCGGTGTCGGCGGCGGGGGCGGCAACGCTATCAACAACATGATTGCCGAGAACCTGCAGGGCGTCGATTTCATCGCCGCCAATACCGACGCGCAGGCGCTTTCGATGTCAAAGGCGGAGCGGCGCATCCAGCTCGGCGCCGCCGTCACGGAGGGTCTCGGTGCCGGTTCGCTGCCGGATATCGGCAATGCGGCGGCGCAGGAGTCGATCGACGAGATCATGGATCACTTAGGCGGCACGCATATGTGCTTCGTCACGGCCGGCATGGGCGGCGGCACCGGTACCGGGGCGGCGCCGGTGATTGCGGAGGCTGCGCGGCGGGCCGGCATCCTGACGGTCGCGGTCGTTACCAAGCCTTTCAGCTTCGAAGGCAAGCGGCGCATGCAGACGGCGGAGATGGGCATCGATCGGCTGCGTGAGAGCGCCGACACCGTCATCGTCATCCCCAACCAGAACCTCTTCCGTATCGCCGACGCCAAGACCACCTTTGCCGACGCCTTCATGATCGCCGATCGGGTGCTCTATTCGGGCGTCAGCTGCATTACCGACCTGATCGTCAAGGAAGGCTTGATGAACCTCGACTTCGCCGACGTGAAGACGGTGATGAAGGGCATGGGCCGGGCGATGATGGGAACGGGCGAGGCGACCGGCGAGAGCCGCGCGATGATGGCGGCGGAAGCGGCGATCGCCAATCCGCTGCTTGACGAAGTCTCGATGCGTGGCGCCAAGGGCGTGCTGGTCTCGATCTCCGGCGGCATGGACATGACGCTGTTCGAGGTCGACGAGGCGGCAACCCGCATCCGCGAGGAGGTCTATGACGAGGCCGACATCGTCGTCGGCGCGATCTTCGACCGCACGCTCGACGGCACCTTCCGCGTCTCGGTGGTGGCAACGGGTCTCGACAGCCCGCGCACGACCGGCGACATTCAGGGACAGCCCGAGTTGGCCAACGGCCAGCCGGCACAGGTTCCATCGCGCACGCTGCAATAGTTCTTTGACGCAATTCCGGAGGGGAAACCGCTACACACTTTCCTGGAATTGCTCAGGCGGGGGAGCCGGAGAAGCAGCGGCAAAAGGCGAGCCTTCTCGCGCTGCAAGCTTCTCCGGCACTGTCTTTTCGGACAGTCCGGACGGCGAACCGCTTTACACTTCGCCTACAAATGCTTTTATCCCGGCAATCCGGCCCGCTCGAGGTCGGTGGCGAAGCGGTCGATGAAGTGTTCCGGCATGGCCGGAATGCCGCCGAAATAGAATTCGGCGCGCGCCTTTTCGAGCGTCATCTCCGGCCGGAATTTTAGAAGCTCGGTGAGCGCCGCAGGTGCCGCCCCGGCGTTGCCTTGGGCGCCGAGGACGGCCGTCAACACCATTGCCGGCCAGAATGTGGTGTTTTCCTGCCTGAGCGACGCGCGGGCGGCGGCTTCGGCCTCCGTGAGCCGGCCCGACTGGTAATGCGCGATCGCAAGCATGTTGTAGAAAGTCCAGAGATGCGGATCGCGCGGGCTCAGCCGGAACGCCTCGTTGATTTCGGCGATGCCCTCCTCGGGGCGCTCGACGTAGCAAAGGGCTTGACCGAGGGCGAAGTGGCCTTGCGCAAAACTCGCGTCGAGTTCGAGCCCATTGCCCAGATATCTGATGCCGCGTTCCGGCTGGCCGCGCAGCGCCAACGCCCGGCCAAGCGCGAGATGGGCAGCGGGCTCCCGGCTGTCGAGCGCGATCGCCCGCTCCGCGAGCCGGATGGCATCGGCGATCCTTGCACCCCGCTCCTCTAGGGCGCCGTACCAGCCGAGCTGGATATGGACATAGGCGAGCCGCGCATAGGCCTGCGCGAATGCCGGATCGACGCTGGTTGCGCGTTCGAAGAGGTCCTTTGCTATCCTCAGGTCGTCGAGGTTGAACTTATAGAGGTGCCAGAGACCTTTCAGGTAGATGTCCCAGGCATCCATGTCGGCGGCCGTCTGCCCGCGCAGCGCGGCAAATTCGATCATGCCGAGCTCGGGCCCGACCGTTCCGGTGATCTCGCCGGCGATCTCGTCCTGGAGCACAAAGAGGTCGTCGAGTGTCCGGTCGTAGCGCTCCGCCCAGAGAAGGGTGGCGCTCTCCGCGCGCAGAAGCTGGGCGGTGATGCGGATGCGGTCTCCGGACCGCCGGACGCTGCCTTCGATCACGTATTTGACGCCGAGGTCTTCGGCTGCGTTCCGGACATCGACGGGCTTGCCCTTGTAGGCGAAGGAGGAGTTGCGGGCGACGACCTGCAGCCAGCGGCAGCGCGCGAGCGTGTGGATGAGCTCTTCAGTGAAGCCGTCGGCAAAATGCTCCTGTTCGTCGACGCTCGACAGGTTGATGAAAGGCAGTACGGCGATCGACGGCCGCTTGCGGTCGGGCAGGGTGCGAGCGGACGGGGGCCGGTCGGACCGCGCCTGTCTGTCGGCTCCAGCCGTCGTCGGGGTCTCGGACGCTTCGTCCGGCGTCCAGCGCCAGGCGCGAACGGCGTGGCGAATGTCGGCGAGCGTGCAGCGGCCGAGATCAGTCAAGGGGAGGTCGAGCTTTGCTCCGATATGGTCGTGGACCTGTTGCGACAGGCAGATACCGCCCGGCGGGGCGATTTCCTGAAGCCGCGTGGCGACGATGACGCCGTCGCCATGGATGCCATCATCGTCGATTATGACGTCACCAAGATGAATGCCAATGCGTAAGTGCATGTGGCGGTCGGGGGCCACCGTCTCGTTGCGCCGGAGCATTGCCTGCTGGATCTCGAGCGCTGAGGCGACCGCCTCGACGACACTCGAGAACTCGGCGAGCAGGCCGTCGCCGATATACCTGACGACCCGCCCGCCGTGTCCGGCAATGGCGGGAAGAATGACTTCCGTCTGGTGGGCCTTCAGCGCCGCGAACGTGCCGGCCTCGTCGTGCCGCATCATCCGGCTGTAGCCGGAAAAGTCCGCATCGAGGATTGCTGCCAGCCGCCGCTTCATGCGCTCCGTCTCCTACAGCGCACTTGCGTCCGTTCAGGCGCTCGAAGGCCGCTGTAGCATTTAGATCGCCCCCAAAATTTAGGGAGACTTGCTGTGGAAGAGTAACAATCGCAGCATCGGGAGTCCATGAAGGCAGGCGCTGCTACGGAGCTTGTTCGATCAGCGACGGCGCAAAGCATGTGAGGAACCGGGCGATAGCGCAGTTCAACGCCCGCCTGCCGGTGTCACACGCCAGATTGTGTTGCCGACGTCGTCGGCGACCAGTAGGGCGCCTTTCCTGTCGATCGCCACGCCGACCGGGCGCCCCGCCGCCTTGTCGTCCCTGTCGATGAAACCGGTCAGCACGTCCTTCGGCGGGCCAGCGGGCTTGCCATTGCGGAAGGGTACGAAGATCACCTTGTAGCCGCTGCGCACGCTGCGGTTCCACGAGCCGTGCTGACCGACAAAGGCGCCGTTGCTGTAGTCCGGCCCGAGCCGCGCGCCGTTGGCGAATGTCAGCCCCAGCGAGGCGGTGTGGGCGCCGAGCGCATAGTCGGGCTTGATCGCCTTCTCGACAAGGTCCGGGCGCGGTGGCTTCACGCGCTCGTCGACATTCTGGCCGAAATAGCTGTAGGGCCACCCGTAAAAGCCGCCGGCACGCACGGAAGTCATGTAATCCGGCACGAGGTCGTCACCGAGCTCGTCGCGCTCGTTGACCGCGACCCAGAGCCTGCCGTCGTCCGGGTTCCACGAAAGCCCGTTCGGGTTCCTGAGGCCCGAGGCGAAGACGCGAGCGCGGCGGCTCGCAAGATCGACCTCCAGAACGGCGGCGCGGTTTCGCTCTGCCTCGATGCCGTTCTCGCCGACATTGCTGTTCGATCCGACGGTGACGTAGAGCTTGCGGCCGTCGCGGCTGGCGATGACGTCCTTGGTCCAGTGATGGTTGAGGTTGCCCGCGGGCAGGTCGATGATCTTCTCGGGCGCCGCTCTCATCCGGGCCTGGCCCTCGGAATAGGGAAAGGCGACGACGGCATCGGTGTTGGCGACGTAAAGTCTGCCTTTCGAAAGTGTCATCCCGAAGGGTGAGTTGAGACCCTCGATGAAGGTACTGCGCTTGTCGGCGACACCGTCGCCGTTGGTATCACGCAGGAGCGTGATGCGGTTGGCGCTCTCGGTGGCGGCGCCAGCCCGCTTCTGGGCCTGGTCCGTGAAGACCTTCTTGATGCTGAAATATTCGTCGTGTTTGGCGGGAGCATTGCTTTCGGCGACCAGCACGTCGCCGTTCGGCAGGACATGCAGCCAGCGCGGATGGTCAAGGTCGCCGGCAAAGGCGTTCACCTTCAGCCCGCGTGCTGCCTTCGGCTTCGCGCCATTCGGCCAGCCCTTGGCTTCCGCGATGTTGACCGTCGGGATCAGCGTGCGGCTGGGCGCCGGCAGTTTTGGGTGGGGACCGTAGCCACCGCTCTGCTCCACGCGTCCTTGTGCCGAAACGCCGGCGCAAGCCGTGACGAGCGCACCATTGAGGACGATAACTGCAATTCTAAGCGAACCGATTTTCATCTTGCGTCCTCCAAACGGGGTAAACTCACACCTCGGAATAAGACAAAATGCCGCTCCCCATTATTCCTCACCTCATTCCTAATAGCGGCGCCCGGCCATCGTTCCCTGCAATCTTTGCGTGGGGCGCGATTGAGGAGTATTCTTCGATGCCTGGGCGAAAAAGCCTATGTTTTCGGGAGGAAAAGATGAAACGCAGAACCCAGTTCGGGGGGAGGACGTCGCGTCGCAAATTCCTGAGCGGCGCAGCAATGGCCGGGGCGGCAATGGTGGCTGCGCCGAGTGTCGTCAAGGCACAGGGGCCGGTGAACATGCGCTGGCAGAGCACCTGGCCTTCGAAGGACATCTTTCACGAATTCGCACTCGATTTCGCCAAGAAGGTCAACGACATGACCGGCGGCGACCTCAAGATCGAGGTGCTGCCGGCGGGCGCCGTTGTGCCGGCATTCGGCCTGCTCGATGCCGTCTCGGAAGGGACGCTCGATGGCGGCCACGGCGTACTCGTGTATCACTACGGCAAGCAGACCGCGCTCGCACTCTGGGGCTCCGGCCCGGGCTTCGCCATGGATGCCAACATGCTGCTCGCCTGGCACAAATACGGTGGCGGCAAGGAATTGCTGGCAAAGCTTTATGAATCGATCGGCGCCAATGTCGTATCGTTCCCCTATGGGCCGATGCCGACACAGCCGCTCGGCTGGTTCAAGAAGCCGGTGTCGAAGGCCGAGGACTTGCAGGGTCTGAAGTTCCGCACGGTCGGCATCTCGATCGACGTTTTCACCGGTCTCGGTGCGGCCGTCAACGCGTTGCCGGGCGGCGAAATCGTCGCGGCACTCGACCGTGGCCTGCTCGACGCCGCGGAGTTCAACAATGCCTCGTCCGACCGCGTGCTGGGTTTCCCCGACGTCTCGAAGGTCTGCATGCTGCAGAGCTACCACCAGAATGCCGAGCAATTCGAGATCCTGTTCAACAAGCCGAAATACGAGGGACTGCCCGACCAGATGAAGGCGATCATCACCAACGCGGTCGAGGCGGCGTCACAGGACATGGCCTGGAAGGCGATCGACCGCTATTCGCAGGACTATGTGGCGATGCAGACCACCGACAAGGTCAAGTTCTACAAGACACCGGATGCGATCCTCAAAAAGCAACTGGAAGTTTATGACGAGGTGGTGAAAAAGAAGGCCGGAGAAAACCCGCTGTTCAGGGAGATCCTGCAATCACAGATCGCTTTCGCCGAGCGGGCAACGCGATGGGAACAGGACACCGTCGTCGGCCGGCGGATGGCGTTCGACCACTATTTCGGCCAGGAGGGTGTGGCCAAGGAGCTTTAGTTTGAGAGGGTCTTGGGCTTCCAGGCCCAAGACCGCAACGTCACCGATTGCAAATTGCAATAAGAGAGAGCGGTGATGCGGCCACGGCTGCGTCTGCCGCCGCCGTGGGAGGCGCGGGGTGAACGTTCAGCATATTCTCCTGAGAATAGATGCGATCAGCGTCTGGATCGGCAAGGCTTCCGCCTGGCTGATCATCGGCCTGATGACGCTCGTCTGCGTCGAGGTCGTCAAGCGCTACATCCTCAACATGCCGACGGCATGGATCTTCGACGCCAGCAATATGTTTTACGGCACGTTGTTCATGCTTGCCGGCGCCTATGCGCTGGCGCAGAACGCCCATGTGCGCGGCGATTTTCTCTATAGTTCGCTTAGGCCCCGCACGCAGGCAGTGCTCGACCTCTTGCTTTACATCCTGTTCTTCCTGCCCGGCGTCGCCGCCCTGATCTATGCCGGCTACGACTACGCGGCGCTCTCCTGGCGGATCGGCGAGCATTCGACCGTGACGGCGGAGGGGCCGCCGATCTACTATTTCAAGACGGTCATCCCAATCGCGGGCGCGCTGGTGATGCTGCAGGGGCTTGGCGAGATCGCGCGATGCGTCCTTTGTATCAGGACCGGGGAGTGGCCGGAGCGGCTGCGTGACGTCGAGGAGATCGACGTGGTCGCCGAGCAGCTCGCGCACAGCGAATATGTCGATCTGGAAGCCCGCGAAGCGGCGATCGAGCGGGCGCAAAACATCGAAAAGGCGGCCCGGCAACGGGGAATGGGGGGAGAGGTCGAACCGTGAGCGATCAGTTCCTCGGACTGACGATGCTGGTGCTCATCGTCGTCGTCATCATCATGGGCTTTCCGACCGCCTTCACGCTGATGGGGCTCGGCATGCTGTTCGGCTTCTACGCCTTCTACAATCCGGCCGAGCACTGGATCGACAACCGCGTCTTCGACCTGATGGTCCAGCGGACCTATGGGGCGATGACCAACGACGTGCTGATCTCTATCCCGCTCTTCGTGCTGATGGGCTATGTGATGGAGCGCGGCGCGCTGGTCGACAAGATGTTCTACAGCATCCAGCTTTCGTTCCGGCGGGTGCCGGCGTCGCTCGCCGTCGCGACGCTGATCGTCTGCACCTTCTGGGGCATCGCCAGCGGTCTCGTCGGCGCCGTGGTAGTGCTGATGGGCGTGATCGCCATGAGCCCGATGCTGCGCGCCGGCTACGACGTCAAGCTTGCCTCCGGGGTGATCACCGCGGGCGGCACGCTCGGGATCCTCATCCCGCCGTCGGTGATGATCATCGTCTATGCGGCGGTGGCGGGGCAGTCTGTCGTCAAGCTCTATGCCGCCACGATGTTGCCGGGCTTCTTCCTGTCGTTCCTCTATCTCGCTTATATACTCGGCTGGGCGGCGATCAATCCGAAGATCGCGCCGACGCTACCCGAGGAGCAGACGCGGGTTCCGGTGTCTGCCTGGATGCCCAAACTGCAGGCCGCCTATTCGCCAAACATGCTGGCCGGGCTTTTCCGCGCACTGGTCTCGCCGGCGAAGGCGCTGGCGCTGGAGACCGGCGAGGGGCGACTGACCTATTGGCGGCTCGTCAAGAACTTCGCGGCGGCGCTCGTGCCATTCTCGCTGACTGCCTTCACCCTCGCGCTGGTATGGTGGTATGCCGTCATCCATCCGCAGGCCACGGCCGAGGCGGAAGCGCCGGAGGGGCTGGAGCAGTTGGGCGCGCCCGCCGCCGATAGCGGACCGGCGGTCGTCAACGGGCCGACGACTGCCTTCTATGTGTCCTTCGGTATCACCGCAGCCATCGCTGCCCTGGTCCTCATCCGCTACTATCGCAACATGAGCGCGGAGCGGCTTCAGGTGATGAAGCTGCTCGCCTCCTCCGTCATGCCGCTCGGCATTCTCACCGTCGTCGTGCTCGCCGTCATCCTGTTCGGCATCACGACCGCAACCGAGTCCGCGGCGGTCGGCGCCGCCGGCGCCTTCCTGCTTGCCTTCCAGGCCCGCACACTCAACTGGCAACGCACCAAGGAGGCGGTGTTCCTGACTGCGAAGACCACGGCCATGGTGTGCTGGCTCTTCGTAGGCTCAGCACTCTTCTCCGCCGTCTTCGCCATCCTCGGCGGGCAGGCGCTGATCGAGCAATGGGTGCTCGCGCTCGATCTCACGCCCCATCAGTTCATGTTCCTGTCGCAGGCGATCATCTTCCTTCTCGGCTGGCCGCTCGAATGGACCGAGATCATCATCATCTTCGTGCCGATCTTCCTGCCGATGCTGAGGCACTTCGACATCGACCCGGTGCTCTGGGGCGTTCTCGTCTTCGTCAACCTGCAGGCGGCCTTCCTGTCGCCGCCGGTGGCGATGTCGGCCTACTATCTCAAAGGCGTTTCGCCGCCGCATGTCACCCTGAACCAGATCTTTGCCGGCATGATGCCCTACATGCTGATCGTCATCCTTTGCATGATCATCATGTATCTCTGGCCCGGCATGACGCTCTGGCTGCCGGAATATCTCTACGGTTGAGCGCGGGTGGCGTTTCGGCCTGCGCTACTGTAGTGAGAAAATTGGACGGCCGCGACATATTCTGTTCGCGGCCGACGGCATTCGTTCTCCCCTTACGCTGGCAATGGCGCCGGCTCGGCGTTGGCCTTGGGGAAGGGCCTGAAGGTCAAGGCAATCAGGAAGGCGCCAATACCGATGCCCCAGGCGCCGATATAGAGCCAACCGTAGCTCGCGAAGGTGTCGTAGATCAGGCCGCCGGCCAAGGGACCGGTGGCCATCCCCAAGCTGCCGGCCATTGCCGTTCCGCCGATGACGGTGCCCATCATGCGCAGCGGAAAATTCTCGCGGGCGATCACGGCGTAGAGCGGCATGATGCCGGCGTAGATGAAGCCGAACACCGCCGCCACGGCATAAAACGCTCCGAGATCGCGGACGAAAAAATAGGCCAGTGCGCCGAATGCTTGCAGCAAAAGCCCTGAGACCAGGACGCGCTTGGCGCCGAACCGGTCTCCGAAAAGACCGAAAGCGACGCGGCCACCCATGCCGGCCAGTCCTTCCACGCTGTAGATCGAGACCGCGGCGATCATCGGGATGCCGCAGCTGATCGCGTAACTCACCGTGTGAAAGATCGGGCCCGAGTGCGTGGCGCAACAGAAGAAGTTCGTCAGAAACAGGATGATGAACTGGGGCGATCTTACCGCCTGTGCCACGGACATGTCGGACCGCTCTCCGTCGGAGGAGGCGACGGCATTTTGGCTTTCGAGAGCGGGCGGGCGGCGCACGAGCAGTGCGACCGGGATCATCACGGCCCCGGTCAGGGCAGCGATGATCAGGAGAGAGGTTCTCCAATCATAGATGGTGACGAGCCAGGCTGCGAAGGGCGACATGGTCATGGGCGCCATGCCCATGCCGGCCGACACGAGAGACACGGCAAGGCTGCGCTGCGTGTCGAACCAGCCGGTGACGCAGGCCATCATCGGGGCGAAGATCGCGGCGGTTGCGCCACCGACAGCCAGACCGAAGACGAGTTGAAACTCGATAAGCGAAGTCGCCTGGCTCGCCAGCGCAAGCGCTGCGGCCAAGACAGCCGAGCCGATCGATACGACAAGACGAGGGCCCCAGCGGTCCGACAGACTACCCCAGATCATGCTCGCGAGCGCCATCGCGATAAACCCGATGGTCATGGCACTGGAAACACCGGTGACGGACCACCCGGTCTCCTCGGAAATGGGCCGGAGAAAAACCGGCAGCGAAAACATGGCGCCGATCGCGATGCAGCCCAACAGGCCGCCGGCGGCGACAATTACCCAGCGATATGGACTTTGCTTCTGAATATGCGCATTCGACATGGAAAGACCTCGCGGAAAAATTGGCGACGCCGCGCCTCGGAAGGGCGGCGCTTCTCAAAGACGAACGAGTTGCTTGAAAATCGACATGCCTCAAAAAAGAATCTGCAGCTGGCGCAGCGCCCAGGCTTACCTCGGCCTCCGTACGGCTCTGATCTTCCCGGCGCTTCCACCGCCGCAGAAGAAGCGATCTCCGCCGTCGGACTCAAGTCCGGACACGCCCATACCGGGCGGCATGTCGAGGCGCTCCAGAACCGCGCCCGTCTGGGGATCGATACGCCGGACATCGGCCCCGTCGCCTTCCCAGGTGCCGTGCCAGAGCTCGCCATCGATCCAGGTTACGCCGGTGACGACGCGGTTCGACTCGATGGTGCGGAGGACCTCGCCTGTTTCGGGATCGATCTGGTGGATCCTGCGGCCACGGTGCTGACCCACCCAAAGCGTGCCTTCGGCCCAGGCGAGCCCTGAGTCACCACCGCCGCCCGGTGCCGGGATTGTCGCGAGCACACGGCCGGTCTGCGGATCGATTTTCTGGATGCGATCCTCGGCGATCTGGAAGAGGTGCCGACCGTCGAAAGCGGTCCCCGCATGGGCGGCGACATCGATCGAGCGCGTGATTTGGCCGCTTTCCGGATCCACGGCGTTCAGCTTTTCGCCGGAGGCGAACCAGACCTGATGACCGTCGAAGGTGACGCCATGCACCTGCTCTGCTTCCGGGAAGGGACCGTATTCACGAAGAATTTCGGCGGCGGATCGTTTCATGATTTCCTCCTGGGACATGATTTCCTGCAGCATGGCACGAAGCCCGCCGCACCTTTGGTTTACATCGGTCCGATGGGCGAACATCGCTGCAGCCGGAAGCCTGCTGAAAAGTATCCGTCTTAATCCAGCTTGCAGCAATCCGGCCGTGACCGATGAGATCGCCGACCAAACTAGTCACTCGGCAGCGGGCCGGGGAGTAACAAGATTGTCGGGAAGCCGGTGAGCGGCGGGGTCATCCAGCGGCGCGCCGGCCCGCGGCCGAAGGACTGCACCTTGCCGGCCGCCGCAAGGGAATCTAGCGCGCGCTGCACCGTGCGCGGGCTCGCGCCAAGCGCGATCGCCAGCGCCGAGCTCGACCAGGACTCTCCGTCGGCAAGGAAGGCGAGCACCGCCGCGTGCCGCTCCTCGACCGGGGGCGCGAGCACGACGACCTCGCGGGCATGACGCGGCGCCAACGCAAAGCCTCGGTTCGTCGCGCTTATGTCCGCGAGCGCCCGAAGCTCGGCGCGCAGCCGCCCGATTTCCACCCGGAGCCGCGCGCGATGGGACTCATCAGCGTGTTTGGCGCGGAAGGCGCGGGAAAGCAGCGTGCTCCTCGGCGCGTCTCCCGGCCAGGCCTCGGCGAGCGCACGGGCCAGCGCGAAAAGGATCGGGCGCGTCGCGAGCGAGACCGTCAGTCTCTCGTCGCGCACGACATTGCGGCAAGCGTCGACGACGAGCGCCCCGGATGAAAGCAGCGCCTCGACCTCTTCGAGCAGCAGGGGTCGTTCCTTGCCTTGCGCGATCAGACGCGCCGCTGGCGTCTTCAGCACCAGCGATGCGCTTTCGACCTCCGCCGTCAGCGCCGGGATATCCGCCACGCGCGCGGCCTCGGCGGCGCGCGTGAGCGCGGCGCGCGCGGCCTGCGTCTGCACGCGCCGGGCGGCGATGCCCGCGACCGCCAGTTCATGGGCGGCTCGCAAGGCGGGCGGCAGCGGGGAGGGATCGAAGCCGGCGAGCATCCGTTCGGCCTCGTCGAGGCGGCCGATCAGGAGCAGGCGCCGAACCTCGACGTTCAGTGCATGCGCGGCATTCACCCGGTCGCCATGCGCTTCGAGCGTCGCGCGCGCGGCATCGAGCGCCTTTGCAGGCCAGGTGAGATCGCGCGAGACGAGGGCGATTTCGGCTTCGGCGACGACGCAACGCGCGCGTGCCACCGCCTCCTTCCTGCCGAAGGCGCGGGCGGCGCTCTTGAGAAGCGCCTTTGCCCGGACAAGGTCGCCGAGCTGCGCCATGGCGATGCCCCGGAGCGCGAGCGCGGGCGGGTCGTCGCGCAGCGCAACCCGCTTCAATGCGCCGAGCGGATCACCCGTCGCAAGAGCGTGTGCCGCGGCGGTGATCAGCGAGTCCATCGGAATCCCGTCACACTTGTCACTCTCACCATTCGAAATCCGCTCCTAACCTAGGACCAACGAAGCAACAGGTCGCGCCGGGAAGGTACGACGACAGATGGCCAAAGGAGAAGAGTGATGACGGCACATGTGACCGGAACCCGTGACGAGTGGCTCGCAGCACGGCTCGACCTGCTCCAGGAGGAGAAGGAGCTGACGCGGCGTAGCGACGAGTTGGCGCTCAGGCGCCAGACGCTGCCCTGGGTGCGGATCGACAAGGACTACCGGTTCGACACCGAGGAGGGAAACGTTTCGCTCAAGGACCTCTTCAAAGGTCGCTCGCAGCTCCTCGTCTACCATTTCATGTTCGGCCCCGACTACAAGGCCGGGTGCCCCTCCTGCTCCTCGATCGCGGATGGGTTCAACGGCATCGTCGTCCATCTTGAAAACCACGATGTCGCCTTCTCGGCAATATCGCGCGCACCGCTTGCAAAACTGCAGGCGTTCAAGCAGCGGATGGGATGGACCTTTCCCTGGGCCTCTTCGAACGACGGCGATTTCAATCGCGACTTCAGCGTCTGGTTCACGGAGGAGGAGCAGCGCAAGGGCACGATAGAATACAACTTCCGCCGCGAGCCGCCGGCGCCTGAGCCGCTTGCCGGCAAGACCGTTCAGGAGTGGCGCGGCGACGAGGGACCGGTCGCCCAAATCGCGGCCATGACCGGCACGGACGTTCCCACCTATACGCGTGACAGGCCGGGGGTCAGCGCATTTGCGCTGGATGATGGCGTCGTCTACCACACCTATTCCAGCTATGCGCGCGGACTGGATGGCCTGTGGGGCATGTATCAGTGGCTCGACCGGGCGCCTCTGGGGCGCAACGAGAACGGGATCTGGTGGCGTCACCGCGACGCCTATGGCCGGGGCTGAGTCAGATGCTGCGCCGTCGCGAGAGCTCGAACAGGATGCCGGCCGCAGGCAGCGGATCTGCCTGCGCCCCAGGCGCCGACGCCGCCGCTTTCGGTGCCGCCGACTGGCTATTATCCTTCGCGGCGGCGCCGACCTTCGCGATCATGGCGCTGCTGACCAGCGTTCTTGGCGGGTCGGCGGACATGCTCTGCTCGTCGATGGAGGATGCGTCGCGCTTGACCGGGATGGTGCCGATGTACCTGCTGATGAGCGTCTTCCATTCGGGACCATGGCTGAGGCTTGTTGCAAGCAGCCGAAGCCCTGGCCGCCGATCCTGATAATCTTTGGTTCCGGGGACGGCGTGGCCCGAAACCAAAAAACAGAGCCCGCTCCGCTGGAACGGACTCTGATGGTAGTTCGCGACGAAATGCCTGTCACATACTGGCGCTCATCTATTGCCAGAAACGCCGTGCCCGCCCGATGATGACTTCGGGCTAATCCGCTTGTAATCCCCCCCCTCGGGAATCGCCGCCATTCCTGCGAGTTCGTACTCCCAATCAGAGCCCACTGTCGGTAGCGAGCTCTGATCTAAATGGCTACTGAAATGAATTCTTAGAAAAGAATTCTCACGGATTTGCGAGCTCATATTTGCCAAATCCCACGCTCGGGTCCAGTAACTTTTAAGGGCGATCTGTAACGAAATTCGATTGTCTTCCGTGCGACGACGGTTGCTCCGGAACCAGTCCCAAATCCGAAACGTTGAGCCTTTCGTATGGCCTCCTGAACCGGGACAGACCAGGACGGGATTGGTCGAAAATTCAAGTCGTTACAGGCGGTTTTTCGCGCCTCCGATAGGGTGCGTGGCGCCGCGGGTTATCGGATTACGAAAGGAGACCAGAGATGGCTCACACCGACGCAAATGCGACGCATCATACCCAGAAGATGAAAGGCGAGCTGAACGCGCTGATCGACCATCTGCGCGAGGACATCGACAAGGTCGATGATCCGCAATTCAAGGCGATGTTCGAGACCTCGGCGGAGGTGCTCGGTGGGCTGGTCAAGGCCTTCAGCCACTACGAACAAAGGAGCGAGGCCGCCTGGAAGGCGTGACGGCGCTCGCGCCGACCGTGCCGAACAGCATCACTGCGTGCGCAGCGGCGGGGAGGGCACGTCGACGCGGATCAGCCCCGAAAAGTCGGGCGACAGGCCTGCCGCCTGAGCTCGGTCCTTGATGTGGGCGAGCGTGCGCAGTTCGGCGAGTGGCAGGTTCGTGTCCAGGGCGCCGAGGTCATAGGCATAGTCGGGAAGATAGCCGTTGACGATCAGCCGCCAGTCAAGGGGAACAACGTCGCCGACGGCGCGCATCATCTTGACGATGGTCGTCGTGCAGTTGGTCGTAATCGAGTTGTAGAATTCCGGCGTCGTGGCGAGCGCGTTGGCGTCCCGGACATATTCGAGCAGCAGCGTCCTGGCGGCTTCCGGCGGGGCTCTGAGGCGATAGATCTGGACGTCTTCTCCGCGAACGTTCGACCGCACGCGGACAACGTCGCGCTCGTCGGCAGCAACGATCACCAGCGGATTGCTCTTGAAGAGATCGGCAACGGGCGAGAACTGGCCGCCGATGCGCCGCCGGACCTCGATCGACCAGGCGAGCTGGTCGCCGCCATCGAAGCCGAAGCTCATGATCACATGCGCCATTTCGGGACCGGCCCAGTAGGACATGAAGAGGTCGAGCGAACGCAGCTTGTCGAGATCATAGGTGCGGATCGTCCAGCGCTCGGTGAAGTCGGTATTGCTGCGCCACTCGAAGTCGCGGACATTCGTCAGCGTCAGCAGGTTGCCGTCTAGCGCACCCGTCACCTGACGCGCGACGTCCGGGGCCCAATCGGCGTCCTTCGGCGGCCTGATTGTGCTCCACCAGGCGAGCATGATGCCAAGCGCCACGAGAAAGACGGCGCCGGCTCGGTAACGCCAGCGGGTGAAGAGCGCGACGACCGCCGCAAGGCCGAGCAGGATAAAAGCGCCGCTCGCTGCGGCTTTTGCTAGCGGTGGGCCGGGGAGCCGGTACCACAGAGCAAGCGCCGCCCAGACGGTGACGAACGCGATGGCAAAAGCGAGAGCGATGGCGACGAATATTCGCGTTGCGACACGCACTCCGGATCCTCCTCTTGTAGTGGCCACCAAATCGCGAGAGCTACGGATCGTAGTCGCCGGCGCACCGTTGACAATACCGGAACGCCACAGCCGCCGCGCCACGGTTCGCCCTCCTTGCCGGGCTAGCGTCCACCCGCCTCCTTCAGCCGCCGAACCAATGCCCGCCCGCGGCGGAACGCCGTCAGCGCCGCGCCGAGGGCGACCAACCAGAGGGCGATGATCAGCACCTCGTTGTGGCCTTGCCACAGAGGCTCGGCGATGGAGAGGGCCGCGGCGGCGGTGACTGTCGCCATGCGGTGCTGCTTGGCCATCGGCCCGGAAAAGTCGCTCGGATTCCCGATGGCACGGCCAAGTTCGCGGACATAGGCGGTGAGGACGGCGAAGGCGCCGGCAGCCCAGCCGAGTCCCGGCGTGCCGATGCCATAGCCGAGCCCCGTGAATATGAGGAGGTCGGCGACGCGATCCGGAAACTCGTTCCAGAAAGGGCCATCCGGCTCGCCCTTGCCGCCCTCGACGGCGACCATGCCGTCAAAGAGGTTGCAGAGCAGCCGGAGCTGGCAGAACAGGGCGGCCAAAAGCAGGCAGGCGATCCGCACCCCGCCCATGTTCTGCCCTGCCAGGAAGAACGCACCGCCGGCGAGAGCCGCGGCCACCATGCTCGCTTGCGAGATCTGGTTGGGCGTGATCGCCCGCGCCGCCATCCAGCGAGCGATCGCGCCGGCCCAGCGTGTGTTGCGGCTTGCAAGCGGCCGCCGGTCGCCTGTCTCGGTCATTGTTCGCCTCTTTTCCTGGAAATCGAATAAGCGTAGGACCACGCGTAGGTCGTCGAGACCAAGAGCGGGACTGCGACGGTCTTGAGTATTTCGGGCGTGCCACCGAGGGCGTGGAGCGACACCAGCAGGCTCGCCGAGCCGAGGCAGGCGATCAAAGGCGGCGCCCAGAAACGCTCAGGTCCGCTGAAGCGCTTCGAAAGCCCGTCGATCACAGACTTGAGGAACAGCGTAAGACCGGCCGATAGCGCGCCTTGCAGGACCCCGGAAACAAGCGGCTGCGGCATAGGATGAGCGCTGTTGGCGAAGACCGCCCAGCCGCCCATGGCCAGAAAGGCGAAGAGCACATGCACCGTGCTGCTGCGCGCCCAGTCCCTCAACACGGATCTCATGAGAGCGACCACCAATAGCGCACGAGATGGAAGAAGATCGGCGCCGAGAAGACGACGGAATCAAGTCTGTCGATCAGCCCGCCGTGACCTTCGATGAGATGGCCCCAGTCCTTGACGCCGCGGTCGCGCTTGATTGCCGACATCACCAGCCCTCCGAGAAAGCCCATGAGGGTGATGATGAACGACATGAGGCCGGCCTGAAGCGGCGTGAACGGCGTGATCCACCACAGGGCGGCCCCGATCAGTGTGGCGCTGGCAACGCCGCCGACAAAGCCTTCGACCGTCTTCGACGGCGAGAGTTTCGGCGCGATCCTGGTGCGGCCGAAGAGCTTGCCCCAGACATATTGCAGCACATCGCTCAGCTGCACGACGATCACCAGAAAGGCGATCAGCAGCACGTTGCGCCCCTCGTAGCCGGGTATGTCGAGGGTCAGCAGCGCCGGTACATGCGAGACGCAGAAGACGCAGATCATCAAGGCCCATTGCACTTCGGCGACGCGAAGCAGGAAGCGCTCGGTATCGCCCCGGAGCACCGAGATGATCGGCATAAGCAGGAAGGCATAGACGGGAATGAAGATCGAGAAGATACCGTATTCCTCGGCCCAGAGCAGATAATACTGGATCGGCAGGACGAGGAAGAAGGCCGAGGCGAGCGCCCAGTGGTCGGCGCGCCGGGTGTAGATCAGCGTGATGAATTCCCTGAGCGCCGCAAAGGAGCAGAAGGCGAAGAGGAAAAGGACACCGATCCGGCCGGCGATGAAGGCAAGGCCGATCAGGATGACCATCGCCCACCACGCCCGGATGCGGGCGTTGAGGTTTTCGACCGCGGCGTTCGGTTCGTTGGTCGCGAGACGTCGCTCGAGTATGTAGCCGACCGTGGAGGCGACGATGAGCACGCCGAAGATGCCGAGGACGAGGGTCACGAGATCGGAGCCTGCCGCAGTCATTCGCCGCTCCCTGCCGGTTTCGGAGCAAGCGCCAGGAGAGCGGCCCGCATCCGTTCGAGAAATGTTTCCTTGTCTTCGCCGGGTGCGAGGCGGAGCGCGCGGCCGAAGGTGACGGTGCAGATCAGCGGGATCGGCACGATCTCGCCCTTGGGCATGACCCGGTTCAAATTGTTGATCCATACCGGCACGAGATCGACCTCCGGGCGCTGATCGACCAGATGGAAGATGCCGCTCTTGAACGGGAGAAGCCGTTCCTCCGTCTGGTTTCGCGTGCCCTCAGGAAAAAGGATCAGCGACGAGCCGGCATCGATCGCCGAGACCATCAGCGCGATCGGATCCTGCGTCCGCTTCTCCCGTTCACGTTCGATCAGCACCGCATTGAAGACGTCGCGCCCGATGAAGGCGCTCGTTTGCGATTTCAGCCAATATTCGGCGCCGGCAACGGGGCGGGTCCGGTGGCGGAGCCTCGGCGGCAGCACGGCCCAGACGAGGACGAAATCGCCGTGGCTCGAATGGTTGGCAAAATAGACGCAAGGCTTGGCCGGCAATCCCTCTTCCGGCCAGATGGCGCGAACCGCGGTTATCGCGCGGGCGAACAGAACGAAGGCAGCCGCAGCAACCTTCGCAATCAAAGCCTTCATCCGGATCCCACCCCCGCCAGCCCCCTTTGACGCATGCGCAGACTGTAGCACGGCCATTGCGGCAGGGAAGACGCGTTGTTTGGTGCAAAGCGGGGACGCGACGGGGCCCGCCGAGGGCTGCGCATGCCGGGTCGAGGCTGAGCAAGAAGCGGGGATGACCAGTTTTGGCGCCAGAGGCCGCCGCAGGCTCGAATTACCGCCATCGACTCATGGCGGACATTCGCTACAGGCTCCGCTTTCAACAGTGCTCAGACTGCGTAAAGCTCAATCGGCTTATCGAAGCCTTTCAGGCGGTATTCGCGGCCTTCGCTTTCGGCCGGTTGGCTCTTCGCCCGCTCACAAACGGCCCTGGTGACGAGAATCTGCCCCGCTTCAGCGGCTGACTGGGCGCGAGCGGCCGTATTCACAACCGTACCAATCGCAGTCAGGTCGCGATGCGATCGGCCGAACTCTCCGAAGCTGGCCTCGCCGGAGTCGATGCCGATACCGACGCCGAGTTCACTTCCGCGCAGTCCGACACCCTCAGCCGAGTGACGTTCACGACGCAATTGGCAGCGGCGCTGAATCTCCCTCGCAGCGAGGACAGCACGTTCGGCGTGGTTCTCGCGGGGGATCGGAAAGTTGAATATAGCCATGACCGCGTCGCCGACCGTCTTGTTGAGAAGACCGTCGAATTCCCAAATGGCTGCGGCACATTCATCGTAGAAATCATCCAGCAGCGACGAGACGGCATCTGCCGAATGCGACTGCGAAAGCGTCGTATAGCCTCTCAGGTCCGCGAAAAGCACAGACACATCAACAGTGATCTTGCGAGCCTTCATCACGCGCGTGAACATGAGTTCGCAAATCGTGCAGGTGTTCGGATTCATCCGGCTTGGGCGGATGCCAAAGCCGCGAAAGGGAATGGAAGCCGGTCCGCGCAGAGGCACGGGAAGGCGCATCTGCTCCCAGCAGCCCTTGCAAATCCTCGATTGAGAAAACGACATCTCACCACCGCCCTTTTCCTGTCGCTCGGCGATCGTAGCACATCTGGGTACGCCGCCAATGTCCGCTCCGCGGAAGCGAGGCGCGAATTGAAGCGGCCTTCCGTGGTATATTCTGAAGGGGAGAATGAAACATGAGGTTGCCGCCGCCGGCACGGGAGCACCCGGCGAGCGGTTAAGGGAGGAAAGCATGGAAATTCCTGTTCCACTACACCCTTATCTTGACGCCGGCATGGGCAAGGCTAGCGCCACCTTCAACGGTGGGACGCTGGTCTGCGCCTGCAAGGATCGTCCCGTCAGGGTCCGCGTCAGCGGCGGGATTGCCCACAATCACGCCTGCGGCTGCACCAAGTGCTGGAAGCCGAAGGGGGCGGCCTTCTCGATCGTCGCGGTTGCGCCGCATGACAGCATCACGGTCGTCGAAAACGGCGACAAGCTCGAAATCGTCGATCCGACCGCGCTTATCCAGAGGCACGCCTGCAAGGAATGCGGCGTGCATATGTACGGGCCGGTGGAGCGCGAGCACCCCTTCCAGGGACTCGACTTCATCCATCCCGAACGGTTCGAGGAGAGCGGCTGGCCGGAGCCGGGCTTTGCCGCCTTCGTCTCCTCTATCATCGAAAGCGGCGTCGATCCCGCGAAGATGAACGGCGTGCGCAATCATCTGAGGCGGATCGGGCTGGAACCCTATGACTGCCTGTCGCCGGAATTGATGGACTTCGTCGCCACCTGGGTGGCGAAGAAAAGCGGCGCACTGAAGCAGTGATCGAAGGGAGCGGGCGGGGTAAGATCGATTTCGGCGCACCCGAGTGGGGCCGGCGCGGAATCGCTCCCGTCGGCTTCACGACATGGCTTTGCGAGCGGCTAGCGGAGGAGGGCGACCGTGGCAAACGAACTCAAGCATGCGCCGGATTTCAGCCTCAAGGGCAAGGTGACCTTTGTGACGGGCGCCTCGCGCGGGATCGGCCGCGCCTGCGCGCTGGCCTGCGCGGCCGCCGGCTCGGACATCGTGCTCGGCCTGCGCGACATCGCGGCGTCCGCGGAACTGATCGGCGAAGTCCAGGAGATGGGACGGAAAGTTCTTCCCGTGCAGCTCGATCTTTCGAAACGCGCCGACATCGAGACATCGGTTGCTGAGGCGATCGCGATGTTCGAGCGGATCGACGTGCTCGTCAACAATGTCGGGGTCGCGCCCGGCAATCTCGCGGAGGACGTCGTCGTGGCGGATCTCGACGAAATTCTGAACGTCAACGTCAAGGGCACGTTCCTGATGACGCAGGCGGTCGGCCGGCAGATGATCGCGCAGAAGGCAGGCCGCATCATCAGCATCAGCTCGCAGGCGGGCACCGTGACGCTGCGCAGGGAGGCGATCTATTGCATGAGCAAGGCGGCGATCAACCATCTCTCCCGCTGTCTCGCCGCCGAATGGGCGCGCTACGGCATCACTGTCAACACCGTCGCCCCGACCTTCATCTGGACCGACGGGACGAAGCCGGCGCTTTCCGACAAGGACTTCTACGAACGCACGCTCGCACACATTCCGCTCGGCCGGATCGGCGACACCGATGACGTCGTCGGCGCCGTCGTCTTCCTGGCCTCGCCAGCCGCATCGCTGATCACGGGCTTGAATCTCCTTGTCGATGGCGGCTGGTCGGTTGCCTGAGGCGAGTCTGACGGCGACATTGCGGGGTGTGGCGGAGGCGTGATTTGGCTTGGCGAAGCTGATATCCTGCGCGGACGGAAAACGCGGGGAGGAAAGGCCATGCGGATCGCGGTGATGGGTTCGGGCGGGATCGGGGGCTATATCGGCCTCAGGCTCGCGAAAGCGGGCGAAGACGTCACCTTCATCGCGCGCGGCGAGCATCTTTACGCGATGCGCAGCCGTGGGCTCCGGCTCGAAAGCCCGCTCGGCAATGTGAGCCTGTCGAATGTCAAGGCTACCGACGATCCCGCCGAGGTCGGTGTCGTCGATCTCGTGATCTTCGCGGTCAAGCTTTACGACAGCGAGGAAGCGGGGGCCGCGATCGCCCCGATGGTCGGGCCGAAGACGACCGTCTTGACGTTGCAGAACGGCGTCGACGGTGTCGATATCCTCGCGCGTTTCGTACCAAGCTCGCAGGTCGTGGCCGGCGCCATCTACATGTCCACCTATCTGGAAGAGCCCGGTCTGATCAGGCAGACAAGCGGGATGACGCAGATGACGGTCGGCGGGCGCAGCGATCTGATGGTTGCCGCCTTCCGCGAGGCCTGTGCGCGGGCCGAGGGAATCTCCCTCCAGGTGGTCGACGATGTCGAGCCGGTGCTGTGGATGAAGTTCGTGACTCTTGCGGCCTTTTCCGGCGGCACCAGCCTGATGCGCTCCGGCATCGGGGCGATCATCGCCGATCCGGAAGGCCGGAAGTTCATGGAGCAATTGCGCGACGAAGGCATGGCGATCGCCGCGGCCAAGGGTCACCCGATGCCGGAGGGCTATGTGCAGCAGGCCATGTCGCTTTGGCAGATGCTGCCGCCGGAAACGCAATCTTCCATGGCCAACGACCTTCAGCGCGGCAAGCGGATCGAGCTCGAATGGCTATCGGGGCGGATGCACGCCCTCGGACAGGAACTCGGCGTGCCGACCCCGGGGCACACGGCGGTCTACCGGGCGCTTCATCTTTACGCGAACGGCGCGCCGGCGCGGTGATGCCGTGCATTCCGGCATGAAGTTGGGCGACAACGCCAGGCGTCTGGTCAGACGCGCAAAGATTTCTCCAGCGCTTTGATTTGTCGCGCGATTCTCGTCTCCGGATCATCTCCGATTTATCGGACCCTGCAGCAGGAACCCCTCGACATTTGCCGTTCAATGCCTAAGCTCCGCGACACGTTGTTTTGCGGAATTGCCTGATGTCGCTTCGCCTTGCCACCTTCAATATTGAAAACCTCATGAGCCGCTTCGATTTTTCCGGCTTTCGCAATCAGTTGAAACAGGATCGGGTGCTGCGGCTTTTCGACGTCCGCAGCGAGGCGGAGTATCAGCGGCTGGAGGAGGCGCGCACGATCGCGCATACGGACGACACGCGGCAGATGTCGGCGCTGGCGATCGCTGATTGCGACGCGGATATCCTCTGCCTGCAGGAAGCCGACAACATGGCTGCGCTGCAGGCCTTCGAATACGGTTATCTCTTCCGCATGGTCGGCAATGGCTATCGACAGAAATACCTGATCGAGGGCAACGATTCACGGGGCATCGATGTGGCCGTGCTGATGCGCGAGGAGACCCGCGACGGCCAGCCGATCGAGTGCCTCGACGTCAAGAGCCATGCGGGGCTCACCTATGCCGACCTCGACCTTTTCAACGACGAGCTGGCGCAGACCAACCGGCCGGGCGACCGCATTTTCAAGCGCGACTGCCTGGAGGTGGACTTGAGGATCGGCGGCCGGCCGCTGACGCTTTATGTCGTGCACTTCAAGTCGATGGGGCCGGCACGGGAGGGGCTCGACGGCCGACAGGCGACGATGCCGCTCCGCGTCGCCGAAGCCAAGGCCGTGCGCCACATCATCGAAAGCCGCTTCGGGCGGGGCCGCACCGCCGACAAGACGTTTGCGATTTGCGGCGACATGAACGACTACCAGGAGAAGGTGGAGATCCGCGGCGACCGGCGCAACGGCTACGAATTCGTGCCGAGCGAGGAGGAGACCAGCGCACTCGACATTCTTTCGCTCGACGGTTTCGTCGAAAACCCGATGCTGCGCCGGCCGGTGCTCGACCGCTGGACGCTGTTCCACAGCCGCGGGCCACAGGAGCGGCATCTCTGCCAGCTCGACTATATTTGGCTGTCACCGGCGCTCAACAGCCGCAATGCCAGTCGGACGCCGGAGATCATCCGCGCCGGCCAGCCATTCCGCACCATCTTTCCGGAAGGGCAGGAGGTGGAGCGCTACCCGCGCACCGGTTGGGACCGGCCGAAGGCCTCCGACCATTGCCCCATCGTGATGACACTGGATATCTGACCATGAGCCATCTTCAAAGCAACCGCGCCGAATGGCCCGCCGAGGGCACGATCTTTCCGATTTCGGTCGTCCGAATCGATGTTTCCCCGGAGCCGCATCCGTTCCATGTGGCGGAGGTGGAGCGGGCGCGGGAAAGCTGGCAGCGCGAGATCGCCGCCAATCCGCATCTTTTCGACGGCAGGATGGTGCTGCAGCGAGCGATCCGCATCGAGGACGGACGCATTGCCGCGAGCGGCCACATCGTTCCCTATTCCACCTTTCTCTGGTGGCGCAGGAGCCGCGCGCCCGAAGCCTTGCATATCTTCGGCATGCCGCTGCTGCTTTCGTCGGACGGGGCGATAATCGCGATCCGCATGGGGAGCCACACCGCCAATGCTGGACGCGTCTACTGCCCCGGCGGCTCGCTGGAACCCGAGGATATCGTCGATGGGCGCTGCGATCTCGATGGCAACATTGTCCGCGAGGTGCGGGAGGAGACCGGCATCGAGCTCTCCGAGGCGACGGCGGAGCCCGGCTACCAGGCGGTGCACATGAACAGCACCCTGATCGTCTTCCGCATCCACCGGCTGCAGGGTACGGCCGACGAAATCGTTGCGCGGGTGGCGGAACATGTCGCGGCCGACCCGCATCCGGAAATCGACGAGGCGGTGGCGATCCGCGGGCCAGATCCTGAGGCACACAACTATCCGGGTTTCATCCCGCCGATCCTCGAATGGCTTTTTGTGAAGAACGGGAGATAGCGTTCGCCATCGTGGCAGATCGGATGGCGCCCCGCTTCTCGCTCGAATGCCTTTCGACTTTTATGAGGACGGGCTAATCTATCACGTGCTGCGTGTGGAGGCGGGATGATGAACGAGCGCGTCGAACGGCGAGTTGCGGTCATTATGGCCACCGACATCGTCGGTTACTCCCGCCTGATGGAGGCCGACGAGACTTCCACGCTCGACGCGGTCAAGCGGTTGCAGGCTTCCATTCTCTCACCGAACATCGCTGCCCGGGGCGGCCGCATCGTGAAGCTGATGGGCGACGGCTCGCTTGTCGTCTTCAGCTCGGCGGTCGACGCGGTGGACTGCGCGATCTCGCTTCAGGAAGAACTGGCGTCCGATCAGAAGGACGTGGCGCTCGACGATCGTATCCTGCTCAGGATCGGCATCAATCTCGCGGACGTGGTCATCGAGGGAGGCGATCTGTTCGGCGACGGCGTCAACGTCGCTGCCCGCCTGGAGGCGTCGGCCGAGCCTGGCGGCATCTGCGTCGCCGATATTGTTCACCGGCAGCTTGGCGCAAAGTGCCGTTCGGATTTCCGGGATGGAGGCGAGGTAGCGCTGAAGAACATTGCGCGGCCCGTGCACGTCTGGCACTGGAGGGACGCACCGATGGCGGGGCCATCGACGTCTTCGCCGGCCGCGCGAATGTCGATCGCAGTCCTGCCGTTCGAGAACCTAAGCGGAGCGCCGGATCAGGACTTTTTCAGCGACGGCATTACCGAGGACATCATCGGCGGCCTTGCGCGGTTTCGCTCGCTTTCCGTCATCGCCGCCAGTTCATCCTTCAGCTTTCGCGGCAAGGAGGCGGGGCTCAAGGAAATCGGCAAAAGGCTCTCCGCCACCTATCTGGTCGAGGGCAGCGTTCGGCGGTCAGGTGAACGGATCCGCATCACGGCGCGGCTCATAGAGGCGGCAAGCGGAGCGCACCTGTGGTCGGAGCACTACGACCGGAGCGTCACCGATATTTTCGCCGTTCAGGACGAGGTGACGCGGATGATCGTCTCGACAACCGTCGGGCAGATCGAGAGCGCCAATGTCCGACAGGCGCTGCGCAAGCCGACGACGAGTCTTGCGGCCTACGAATTCTACCTGCGTGGGCTCGTGCATATGCGCAGCTATGGCCCCGACGACAATGAGCAGGCCCGGCTCATGTTCGAGGCGGCCATAGAACGCGACCCGCAATTTGCGCTCGCTCACGCATATCTGGCACTCGCGAGGCTCGCGCTTCGCGGCTATGCCAACGCGCCGGCCGACATTCTCGACGCGGCACTGGCACTTGCGCGAAAGGCGGTGCGGCTCGATGAGGGTGATAGTGGCTGCGAGCGCTTGCTGGGCCTCATTCATTACTTCCGCCGGGATTTCGAGCTGGCGGAACGGCATTATCGCCGCGCCTATCAGCTCAATCCCAATGATGCGAACACACTGGTGCAGATGGGCGGGCTGCTCACGCGGCGTGGCAGGCTCGACGAGGCGATGCGGTGGATCGACGAGGGTTTACGCCTCAACCCATTCCCTCCGCAATGGTACAGCGTGACCCTCGGCAACACCCTCTACATCCTCGGGCGATACGAAGAAGCGGCGGCGGCGCTCAAGGAACAGCCCAATCCCGGTCAGTTCACCTGCGCACGCCTCGTTGCCTGCTATGCGCAATCCGGAAACGCGGCCGCGACTGAGGAGGCGAAGGCGCGCCTTCTGAAACTGTGTCCGGATTTTTCGACGGACGACTTCATCAACCGCGGCTTGCTTCTGGAGCGGCCCGAGCAGCGCGAGCTGTTTCGCCAGGGATTGCTGAAGGCGGGCCTGCCAGAGTGACCCTAGTCGGCAATTGCTGGAGGCGCAGCCGGAACACCGACCGCCCAAGACAATTGCACCTGTCGTTGGTGCGCTTCACCGCGCCAACTGCGAGCGGAACTCCGCAGTCGAATTGCTGTGCGGAAATGGTTGGGAGGGAGCCGGCACCCCGAGAAAGGAACAAAGCGGCTTCCAGCCGTCGGAAATCTCGTAGGTGAGAAGGCGCCCCGCGGGAAACGCTTTTGTTACCGCCGCATTGTGCGCTTCGTAAATAGAGATTGCGTGGTCGCGGTCGCCGATGCGCCCGCCGAATACGGTCTGTCCAACCACCGCCACGCCGAAGGAGGCCGGGTCGTTCGTAGCCGGATCCGACATGGGCCCGATCGTCTGCATGACACTCCTGTGCCAGGCTTCGGGGTCGCGAACTGTGAGTATGACCTTCGCATCGGGATAATAGGCGCTGAGTTCGCGCCAGAAATGTGCCGTCGGCCAGTCGACCGCAGAACGATAGCCGGCATAGGCCTCGTCCCAGTCTGGCAGTTGACCCTTGCCGGCGGCGCGCCACAGCGCCTTCTGCTCGGGGCTGCGGCCGACCTCGCTCATGTGATGACAGGGTCCGAACCCGATCTGCTCCAGCGCCAGCTTGAGTGAATGCGTGCCGGTGCGGCCGAAGCCGGCTCCAATGATGTCCAAAGCCATGATCGCCCCCTCCCGGCGCGCCTCGATCGGCCAGCTGGCCCCCAAACGTTGCCGATTGTCTAGTCTACCAATCTTCGGTCGTTCCGCCTACGCGTAAGGTTTGTTTCAGGGCCTTGTGAAGGATGCGCTCGCAGCTTGGTGGCAAGCCTCGCGGCGACGGGTTCAGGCCGGCAACCCCGCTTGCTCAAGCCCTCGCGCAGCCGTTCGGCATCCGGTGCTCGCGCCCGCACATCAGCTAAAGCCAGCCGCCGGTAAATCCCGCCCGGCGCAGGCCAGCGACGATCGGCTGGCAGCGGCGCATGATGTTCCAGAGGAGGCCGGTGCGGTAGTTTTCGATCATCAGAACGACCGGGCCCTGGTCGATGCCGAAGTGGTAAGGGCTTACCCACCAGCCCGGGTCGCTGTCTTCGACCGTGAAGGTCCGGTTGAAGGACGGCTTGAAGCCGTAGAGGCGGGTCATTCCCAAAGGCATCCTCGCAAAGTTCCAGACTGTCGGAATGACGATCTCCGGAGCGAAGGGCAGGGACGCCACGACCACCCAGGGCGAGACGGTGCCGTCGTCGGGTCCGAAGGGCGCACCGCGCGCGATGTAGTCGAAAAATTCCCTTTCCCCGCCATCGCCATTTCTCGTGATCCAGCCGGGACCGTCGCTCGCGGTGAAGCCCCAGCAGTGCTCGCCGTAGCCGGCAAAGTTTAACGGATTGCGGATGGCGTATTCACGCTGGACATAGGTCGCGTGTCGGCTGTTCTGGAAGTAGTCGCTGTCGTGGTGGCGCATGAATTCATCGCGGATGCCGCGGAAGTCGATCCACATGTGCGAGAGCTGGTGGGTGAAGAGCGGTCCCGAATAGAGCAGTTCGCGCCCGTAGATGTTTCGCCATTCGTAGCTTTCGGTATAGGCGGCATAGACTTCGGGCGGCAGCGGATGCGTCGGCGAACCCAATCCGAGGATGTAGAGCAGCAGGCCCTCGTCGTAACCGCGCCAGCGATAGGGGATGAAGCCGCTTTCCGGTCGCCATCCGTGGGTCAAGGTAAGCCCGTGGTCGCAGGCCCAGTTCCAGTCGGCCCGCTCGTAGAGCGTATTGGCAAGCCGCCGGATCTCGACCTCGTCGGCGCTGTCTCCGTCGAAGTAGGTGGCCACAGTCAAGGCGCCGGCGAAGAGGAAGGCGGAGTCGATCGTCGACAGCTCGCACTGCCAGACCCGGCGGCCGGTCTCGATGTCGAGGAAATGATAGAAGAAGCCCTTGTAGCCGGAGGCATCGGGCTCCGGGCCCTCGGGGCAGGCAAGCAGGAACGCCAGCTTCTTGCGGGCGAGCTTGGCCGCAAACTTGCGGATCAGGACGCCGCGCTCGACGACCACAGGAAGCGTCGCCAGTGCCATGCCGATGGCGGCGATGCTCGCCGGCGCGTCAGGCGCGGTCTTGTCGCGAACGAGGCCGTTGTCCGGGTTGGTGCAATGGAGGCAATAGAGGATCGTCGTGAACTGCAGCCGACCGAGGTCCTGTTCGGTCGGCATGCGCTCGAGTTTCGGGGCGATCGAGAGCATCCGTGACATATTGCTAGTCCGCTACGCCAGCAGTCTCGCTCAGACGTTGTCTCCCTCGGTCGATGTCCTCGGGCGGGCTGGCGGTGTGCTCTTCGCTCCCCACTTCCATCCGCTAATCTGAGGCATGTCGTCGCCGTATTTTTCGATATGCTCGCGATGCTCGATCAGCTTGGCGTGGATCGCCTGCTTGAAATAGGCCGCCCGCGCACCGAGCTGCGGCAGCCGGTCGATGACGTCCTCGACGAGGTGGAAGCGATCAAGCTCGTTCAGCACCACCATGTCGAACGGGGTCGTCGTCGTGCCTTCTTCCTTGTAGCCGCGAACGTGAAGGTTATCGTGGTTCGTCCTGCGATAGGTGAGCCGGTGGATCAGCCACGGGTAGCCATGGAAAGCGAAGATGATCGGCTTGTCCCGCGTGAACAGGCCGTCGAAATCGCGGTCCGACAGGCCATGTGGGTGCTCTTTCGCAGGCTGCAGCTTCATCAGGTTAACGACATTGATGACCCGGACCTTCAACTCCGGCAGGTGTTCACGGAGCAGCTGCACCGCCGCCAGCGTTTCGAGCGTTGGAACGTCGCCGCAGCAGGCCATGACCACATCGGGCTCGCTGCCCTGGTCACTGCTCGCCCAATCCCAGATGCTGACGCCCATGGCGCAGTGCCGCACGGCCTCCGACATCGTCAGCCATTGCGGTGCCGGCTGCTTGCCGGCGACGACCACGTTGACGTAGTCGCGGCTGCGCAGGCAGTGGTCCGTCACGCACAGCAGCGTATTGGCATCCGGCGGCAGGTAGACGCGGATCACGTCGGCCTTCTTGTTGACCACGTGATCGATGAAGCCGGGGTCCTGATGGCTGAAGCCGTTATGATCCTGCCGCCAGACATGGGAGCTCAGGAAGTAGTTCAGCGAGCCGATGGGTCTGCGCCACGGGATCTCGTTGCACACCTTCAGCCACTTGGCATGCTGGTTGAACATCGAGTCGATGATGTGGATGAAGGCTTCGTAGCAGGAGAAGAAGCCGTGGCGGCCGGTAAGCAGGTAACCTTCGAGCCATCCCTGGCACTGGTGCTCGCTCAGCACCTCCATGATACGGCCGTCCGGCGACAAATGGTCGTCTTCCGGATAGATCTCCGCCATGTAGCAGCGGTTGGTCACCTGCAGCACATCCTGCCAGCGATTGGAGTTGTTCTCGTCCGGGCTGAACAGCCGGAAGTTCTTGCTCTCCATGTTCGCCTTCATCACGTCGCGCAGGAACATGCCCATGACGCGGGCCGACTCGGCGACTGTCGCACCGTGGCCGGAAAACTCGACGGCATAGTCGCGGAAATCCGGCATCTTCAGATCACGCAGGAGCAGTCCGCCGTTGGCGTGCGGATTGTCGCTCATGCGGCGATTGCCCGCCGGAGCGAGCGCTGCGATCTCAGCCTTGAACCGGCCGTCGTCATCGAAAAGCTCCTCCGGCCGATAGCTCTTCATCCATTGTTCGAGGATCTGGATATGCTCCAGCTTGTCCATCTCGCCCATTGGCACCTGGTGCGAACGCCAGTAGTCCTCGCATTTCTTGCCGTCGATCTCAGCCGGGCATGTCCAGCCCTTTGGCGTGCGGAATACGATCATCGGCCATGCCGGGCGCTTGAGATTGCCGTTGGTTCGCGCATCGGCCCAGATTTCCCGGATTTCGCCGACGACGGTGTCTAGCACTCCGGCGAGCTGCCGGTGGACGTCCTCGGGGTCGCGTCCTTCGACGAAATATGGCTTATAGCCCATGCCCTCAAAGTACTTCCGTAACTCCTCCTTGGGGATGCGGGCGAGGAAGCAGGGGTTGGCAATCTTGTAGCCATTCAGGTGGAGGATCGGCAGCACGCAGCCATCGCGGGCGGGATTTAGGAACTTGTTGCCCTGCCAACCGGTCGCAAGCGGCCCGGTCTCGGCTTCTCCGTCGCCGACGACACAGGCGACGATAAGGTCGGGGTTGTCGAATGCCGCGCCATAGGCGTGGCTGAGCGCGTATCCGAGTTCGCCGCCCTCGTGGATGCTACCGGGCGTTTCGGGCGCGACGTGGCTCGGTATGCCGCCGGGGAAGCTGAACTGCTTGAACAGCCGCTTCAGGCCCTGCGCATCCTGGCTGATATTGGGATAGACCTCGCTGTACGTGCCTTCGAGGTAAGCGTGAGCGACAAGTGACGGCCCTCCGTGGCCGGGGCCGATGACGTAGATCATGTTGAGGTCGTCGCGCTTGATGACCCGGTTCAGGTGCACATAGAGCATGTTGAGGCCCGGGGAGGTTCCCCAGTGGCCGAGCAATCGCGGCTTGATGTGCTCGCGCTTCAGCGGTTCTCTGAGCAGCGGATTGTCGAGCAGGTATATCTGGCCGACCGAGAGATAGTTGGAAGCCCGCCAGTAAGCATCGAGCAGATGCAACTCGTCAGGCGAAAGAGGGGAATCGGTTTGGATTTCGTGTGCGGTTTCAAGCGTAGACATCGAATCCTCCTGATCGAAGCCGGAATGTCACAGGGCGACGATTTACGAGATGCGGACGTCGGAACTCACAACGCGCGGCAGCGGCATATCCTCCATATCCGCTGCGGCCCCCACAGCGCCGCGCGTCTTATAAGACGCGAAAGGGACGCTGTAGCACTTTAGAGACACACAGAGCCGTACTGCCTCCAGAATGGGCAGCGACAATGTCGCACAAAAAGCGCTCCGGGCACAGGAAAAATCAGAATGAACGCCCGTCCGCGGATCTGGCCATCAAATAAATCGCATCCGATTAAATCGAAACCGCTTGACATCACCCTTTCTCTCACGTATTTAACGCGCATCCGATTGAAGCGGATACGATGTAAATTGAAACAGAAAGGATTTCCCATGACCGAGAAGCTTCTTTTCACCGGCAAGACTCACAACACCGGCGGCCGCAATGGCGGCACGCGGAGCAGCGACGGCAAGCTCGACCTGAAGCTTTCGCAGCCGCACCCGGCCGCGGAACAGCTCTTCGGGGCAGCCTGGTCTGCCTGCTACATCGGAGCGATCGAGCTCGCCGCCTCGCAGCGAAGCGTCAAGCTTCCGGCCGGACCCGAGGTCGACGCCGAGATCGACTTGAACCTCGATGACGGCTCCTATTTCCTCCGGGCGCGCCTGAACGTGAGCCTGCCGGGGGTCGAGCGCGAGCTTGCAGAGGAGCTGATCGAGGCGGCGCACGGCATTTGCCCATACTCCAAGGCAACGCGCGGCAACATCGACGTGACTACCAGCCTCGCCTGAACGGGATCAGTCCGGTCTTCCTCTCAAGCAATTCCAGGGAATGTGCGAAGCGGTTTTCCGTCCGAATTGCTGAGTCTTCAAAGGGCAGGGCGGTTCACTCAGCGAAGCAGTGAGCCGCCCCGGCAGGCGGACCCGACGCCTCGCCGAATTTGCTGACACGACAACAAGATAGGACACGCGAATGCCCGACAGCCGCCTGAACAGATCAATACGGTCGAAGCCATCCTTGTCACGGCAAAGGCGCGCGGAGAGGTCGACTTCGGACTGGATCGCCAGTCCCATGCCCTGATGAGCTGCCTCGTGCCTTCGGCCGGTCGGAGTCGCACCTGCATTTCTTCGATGGCGTGGACGGCGGCTATGCCAAGGCGGCCGAGACCAGGGAGGCGAAGGAGCTTGCCGCTGCGTCGTCACGTAAGGTGAAGAAACATCAACTTCTTCCCGCTCGCGGCGTTATCAGCCTCAACCTCCGCGATCAACCGAGCCGCATAGTGACCTTCCAAAGTCATTCACGGCGCGGACGCGCCGCACGGCGTCGGCGACGCTGGGAGACTGCTGCATGTTCATTGAATCGCCTTCTGCCCATCCAGCGCGAATAATTGCGCAAGGCAGACTTGACAGGTCGCCGAAATAGGTAGATCGGTCTGCCTATTAGTTGGAGAGACAAAATGACCGAGCGAACGCCTGCCAAGGAGCGCCTGCTGAACGCCGCTGCCGAGCTGTTCTACCGCGAGGGAGTGGGGGCGACGGGGATCGATGCGATCACCGCCCATGCGGGGGTCGCGAAAATGAGCCTCTACAACAACTTTTCGTCCAAGGCGGATCTCGTCAATGCGTATATGCAGCGACGTCTCGATGAATGGCGGGACGTCTATCGGGAGCGGCTGAGAAACGCGACAACTGCGCAGGAGCGTATCCTGGCGGTGTTCGATTCCTATGTGGACCATGCGGCCCTTGCCTATGAGTGGGGGTTTCGAGGGTGCGGGCTCCTCAATGCCGCGGCGGAGCTTCCCGTCGGTGATCCCGGCCGGGCGGTCGTCGCCGTCCAGAAGGAAGAGGTGGAGAGGCTGTTCAAGGAACACCTCCTCGAGATGCAACCGGAAGCCGGCGTCTCGATCGACGAGACCGCGCAACATCTTTCCTTTCTGCTCGAGGGCGCGATGTCGCGTGCGGGTCTCGACGGGCATGACGCACGGCTGAAGACGGCGCGCAAGATCGCTATCTCGATTCTGGAGCGATTTTCATAAGTAGCGCGAGATGCTGGCGGAAAGCCGCGCGCAGTTTTCATCCCGCAACGATTCAAAGTTCTACAGCCACTGTTGCACCTCTGGTTAGACGCGCGGCGCTGTAAGAGCGCGTTTTTTTCCCGCGCTCAAGTCTTCCGAATTCTCACAACTTCTGCCAACGCCAGAACGGACCCCATAAATGAGCGAAGCTGTAGCCGCGGCCTCGTACCGCACGAGAAAGGGAATCTGGTCGGTTCTCATCCTGGTCATTCTCGAAGCGGCTCTGGTGATTTCCTGGAGCGCCGGCTTCGTCGGCATCCGGTTTGCGATCGATCACGCGCCGATATTCCTGATCCTTCTCTGGCGAAGCCTCGTGTCCGGGCTGCTCCTGCTTCCCTTTGCGCTCATCATGGGGCCGGCGATGAGGTGGAAAGATGCCTTCTCGCAGATGTTATTCGGCGCGCTGGCGATGTCCGGTTACCTCGCCGGGTTCGCGCTTGCGATCTCCTATGGGGTGCCAACGGGCCTCGTCGCCCTGATCGCCGACATGCTGCCGCTGGCGGTCGCGATATTGTCCTGGCCAGTCCTCGGGCAGGCGCTGACAGCGCGCCAGTGGCTCGGATCCTTGCTCGGCATGGCCGGCGTCCTGATCGCCTCTGGCTGGTCACTCAACATGGGCGACGTGCCGCTCTGGGCCTATGGCCTGCCTGTTCTCGGCACGCTTTCGCTCGCAATGGCGACGCTGCTGCAGAAACGCAGCCCCACCAGCGCCATGCCCGTCTACCAGAGCCTGTGCATCCAGTGCCTTTCAGCGTCCGCGATCTTCGCCGGGTTCGCCTGGCACGAGGGAGCTGTTCTCCCGGTTCTCGACAGGGGATTCATCGGCGGCATTCTCTGGCTCGTCTTCGTCGCGACATTCGGAGCATGGAGCCTCTACTACATCGCCCTTCGCAAATCGTCTCCGGCCCGGGTTACGGCAATCCTCTATCTGAGCCCGCCGGTGACGATGATCTGGGCCTGGGTGATGTTTGGCGAGCCCTTGTCCTTTGCCATGGCCGGCGGGCTGGTCGTTTCGCTCGCCGGCATCATCATCGTCGCGCGATCGCAAAAGCCGACTCACGCGGCATAGGGCCACCGGTCGGTCGATGACGAGTCAAGACATCATGGACGCCGGATCGCGATTACCCCCAAAATGTTAGTGGAAAAGTGGGAAAAATCTGGCAGGTTGTACTCGTGTTGTTAAACCATTTTAGCACGTTTTCAGGGCCCACTTCTCCGGAAGTGGGCTTCTTTAATTCCTTTGGATGGTGGCCTCTTCTCACCCAACAAATGGCGAACACGCTCGCGTAGGCAATGCCGTTGCCGCCGCAAGCGGCGATTGGTGGCCCTATCGATTTAGTGCATGTCGCCAAAAAGGGTGTGCCGGTTTTCGGGACAACGACATGCATGAGATCAATGACCCAAGCGCGTCGCACGACGCCGATTGAACGCGACGCGCTTTGGCGGACAATCGGCCAATTCTGGCACGATTGCAGGGCCAACATTATTGACGTCAAACTCAGGCCCGCCGGTTTCATTCCAAATGGCGGGCTCTTTTTTCACTGCTTCCGGAAACGTCGATGCAGGCGGCGCAGCATCCCTTGCGCGTCTGATAAAAAGCGCGGTGCTGGGCGTTCCCGCCGGCGCTCACAGAATAGCTCTTATGGGCTAGTAGACATGCAATTTCAGTTTGGCAGAATGATTCGGCTACAACTTTGTAGCGGTCATATCATCACCCATTCCTTTTCAGTAGCAATTTAGAGCAGAGCCCTGAGAGATGACTGGGGCTCTGTTTGCTGCTGCTCATTCAACGAAGGGATTAATTACAGGCCTGTCCGAGCCGGACGGGAGCTTGTCATCCATCTTGCGGCTGTGGGGCGTCAGGGGCAGGGCCGCCCTCCAGAAACGCCACAACCTCGGCCTGCATGTCGAGGCAAAGGTTCTGATATTCGCGCAACAGTTCCTCCCGCAGAGGATACTCGTTCCGCAGGCTTTCGATGGCTCCCGCGGCAAGAGCGTAGGCTTCGAACAGATCTTCCATCTCCTGGTTTTTGATGGCCCGAAGCTTTTGTCGGTGACGTGGTAACGCCAGTGCGAGCCTGGCTCTTCCGTTGCGCACTAGGGACATTGCCGCAACCCCGGCAGTGCCCGCCGGATTGCGGACACTGCTGCTGGTTTGTGTGTGGCGTGTACGCCGACCTCGGATGAAGGACGACGTCCTATAAATTCCGAAGCTCACACTTTGTTCCGTGACATGCAGTAAGCCGATCACCGCTCGCCCTGGATGGCGCGCAGGAGGTTGTCGCGCAGCCTCGCCACGCTCTGCTGTACCGAGTGGAAGTCGTCTCCGAGCCCGGTGGCATCCGTCAGCGACGCGCCGGGCTCGGCGTCTACCAGGCTGCGGCCGGCCGGGGTCAGGCTCACCCGAACCTGGCGCTCGTCTTCCGGGTCGCGGCGACGGCTGATCAGACCGATCTGCTCGAGCTTCTTGAGGATCGGCGTCAGCGTGTTGGATTCGAGGAACAGTTTTTCGCCGAGTTCGCCGACCGTCTGGTCGTCCTTTTCGGAGAGCGCCACCAGGGCGATGTACTGGGTGTAGGTGAGGCCAAGCTCATCCAAGATCGGTTTGTAGGCGCGGCCGAAGGCAAGATTTGCCGAGTAGATCGCGAAGCACAGAAAGTTCGCCAGCTTCGGCTTTTCCTTGCCTGGCTGCGGGGAATCGGGCGTGATCGCGTCCTGGTTCTTTGCTGTCTGGGAAGGAGTCATGGGCATTATTCAATCCGGTTCTTTGCTGTCGGAGTTTATATAAATCGTATCCGATTAAATCGCAATGGTATTGATGCGGTTCGAGCGATCTGGATCGCATCCGATTTAAGCGGCCTCTTCTACCTCCCGAGGGCGACACCCCTCTATCGGGCATCTCCCCCACAAGGGAGGAGACCGAGGAGGCACCGCTCTGCACCACCGCCACCTCCTAGAGTGAGGTTGACCCTGTCGAGGAGACACGCGGGGGAGCCCGCGCCTTGCCAATCTTCCCCCTTGTGGGGGAGATACCCGGCAGGGCAGAGGGGTGTCAGCACACTTCTGCGAAATTGCTTCGCCGCGACCCGGTTTCGCTCCAACTTTTTGAAACGCAAAAGCGGAGCGGGCCCGGAGTTTGCCTCGGTCGGTGCGAGCGGTTGCGGATTCGGTGGACTGTCGTGTAGCTTGCCGCCCAAGGACAGGAGGAGGTCATGGCTGACACGAGTTCCGGTACCGCCAGGATGCTGACCGGCAAATGTCTCTGTGGGGCAGTCGAATACCGGGTGGCGGACCGGTTCGAATATGCGATGAACTGCCATTGCTCGAATTGCCGGCGTGCCACCGGTTCGGCCTTCAAACCGTTCGCCGGCGTCAAGCGCGGCGAACTCAGCCTCGTTCGGGGCGAGGACGCGCGCCTCGTCTATGGAGACGAGGGTGAGGCGCATGACGTTCATTGCTCGGCCTGCGGCTCACTGCTTTATTCCGTCGTGCGCGAGGGTGCCTATGCGCATGTGACGCTCGGCACGCTCGTCGATGCGCCGGCGATCCGGCCCTCGGCGCACATCTTCGTCGGGTCGAAGGCGGAATGGTTCCAGATCACCGACGACCTGCCGCAATACGAATGCTTTCCCGGCGATTGAGGCGTGCCGCTTTTCACACCGTCACGACGACCTTGCCGAACTGCTCGTTCGACTCCAGGAAGCGATGCGCCTCGACGATCTTTTCGAACGGAAAGGTCCTGGCGATCACTGGCCGGAGCGAACCGTCCGCCAGCCCATCGAGGACAAAGCTCTTGGCGGCAGTGAGCCGCGCCGGATCGGCGACGATCTCATGGACCAGGTAGCCACGCAGCGTCAGGCTCTTGCTCAGCACGGCAAAGAGCGGGAAGGGCGTGGGCTCGGGGCTCAGGCCGCCGTACTCGATGAGGGTGCCGCCCCGTGACATGGCCGCCGTCAGCGGCTCGAAGACGGGGCCGCCGACTGCGTCGAACACCACGCGCACGCCCGCCGGGCCGACGATCTCCCTTAGTCGGGCTTCGAGATCCTCCTCGGCGGAGGCGATCACATGCGCGGCGCCGAATTCGGTGAGGGCCTGCTTCTTGGCGGACGTGCGCGTGACGGCGATCCCGGTCGCGCCCACCCTGTTGGCAATCTCGATCGCGGCGAGTCCGACGCTGCTCGATGCGGCGGTGATGACGACGAAATCCTCCCGGCGCAGTCCGGCGATGTCGATCAGCGCGCCATAGGCGGTGAGATATGGCATCCAGACGGCGGCGGCCGCTTCGAAGCCCAGCGATGGCGGGTGCCTGACGACGAGCCTCGCCGGAAAGCTGGCAAGCTCGCCATAGGCAGGCCAGCGGACCATCGATGGGGGCGGCACGACGCTAACGGCGTCGCCCGGTGCGAAATCCTCCACACCTTCACCGACCGCTTCGACGATGCCCGCCGCCTCGAGACCCAGACCGGAGGGCAGCGGCGGCGTCTCGATATAGGTGCCGGAGCGGATCAGCGCCTCGGCCCTGTTGAGGCCAAGCGCCTTGACGCGGATCTGGACCTCGCCCGAACCGGGCCCAGCAACATCGATATCCTCGATGCGCAGGACCTCGGGACCACCGAGCTCATGAAACGGACGACACGGACCATCGGCACAACTCCAAAACATTTTAACTGAATGAGCTATGCCAGCGCGCTGTCGGGGGATAAATAGCGATCAAGGCAGGAAAGTCGAAACCAGGAGTTATGAATATGGATCGCCTTGCGAGCATGGCCGTCTTCGTCAAGGCCGTCGATCTCGGCTCGTTTGCGGCTGCCGCGAGTGCTCTCGATCTGTCCGGACCGATGGTCGGCAAGCATGTGCGGTTCCTTGAAGAGCGGCTCGGCGTACGCCTCCTCAACCGCACGACGCGGCGCCAGAGCCTGACGGACTTCGGTCGGGCCTATTATGAGCGCTGCCGCGTGGTGCTCGCCGAAGCCGAGGCTGCGGATGCGCTCGCGGCCGATCAGTTTTCCGAGCCGCGCGGACGACTTCGGGTGACGATGCCGGCGCTCTTCGGTCGGCGCTGTGTCGTCCCCATCCTTCTCAAGCTTGCCGAGCGATATCCGGCCCTCGAACTCGACCTGTCGTTCAACGATCGCTTCGCCGACCTTGCGGGCGATGGCTTTGACCTTGCGATCCGCAGCCTGGCAGCCAGCAGCCGCAATCTGGAGGACAGGGCAGGGACGATCGCGCGTCGCCTCGCGCGCCATCACATGGTCGTTTGTGGCTCGCCATCCTATCTCGATAGGCACGGCCCGCCACGGCAGATCGAGGACCTCGGCAGCCATCACGGCATCATCTACAGCCGGTCGGGCCGTGTTCACCCCTGGCTGTTTCCGCGTGACGATGGGCTTCCGGCAGAGGTGACGCCGCGCAACCGCCTGCGCCTCGATGATCTCGACGCGATCGCCGACGCCGCCGTCGCCGGCCTGGGGCTTGCCTGGCTTCCCGGCTGGCTTGTTCGAGAGCGCATCGAGGCAGGTGCGCTCGTGCCGCTCCTGTCCGATCAACCCGGGCTCCACTTCGACAATCATGCGCTATGGCTGCAGACGCCGTATCTGCCGCTGAAGGTGCGATTTGCGGTCGATGCCTTAGCGGCCCAGTTGCCCAGGCTCATGAGGTGACGGTGCGGACTGTACCGTCGACGAGCGCGGCGGGTCTTCATTTCATGGGCCAAAAATCACCGCGATCCGGACCCTGCCGGGGCGCATTCGAATGCCGCAACGGGCCGGGAAAACCCTTTGAGCCGCCGACGTTTCATTGCGCTGAAGGCGTCCGGGCTGCCAAGCTCGCGATAGACGTTCTCCGAAACAAGCGTCTGATCGGCGGCAGCAGCCGAACACAGGCGGGCCGCGAGTTGCACCGTGGTGCCGAAAAGATCGTTGCTGTCCTCGACCGGCTCTCCGCTATCGATGCCAATGCGGATGTGGATCGGTTCGGCGTTTCCGCTGTTGTAGCGCCGGAAATCACGATGAATCGCGATTGCGCAATCAACCGCGTGCTTCGTCGACGCGAAGGATGCCATGATCCCGTCGCCGGTGTGCTTCACCTCGCGCCCGCCAAACTCGTTCAGGCACCTGTGCACGATCGAATCGTGCGCTCTGACCAACTCGGTGGCCATGCGGTCCCCAAGGCGCGCCGTCATTTCCGTGGAGCCGACGATATCGGTGAACATGATGGCGCGATGCCCACAGTCCTTGTTGTTCTGCAGATCGCCGGCGAGCGGCTCCGGGTCCTGGATACGACCGAGAAAAGCCTCGACGGCCGAAAGCGCGACCTCGACGATCTCGCCGGCAACATGCCCATGCGCCTCGCGATGCACGCACTGGGCGGTTTCCTTGTCCGGGGCGTCGATGAGGCAGAAAGTGGTGCCGCGCTGCTGGTCGAACCAGTAGGTGAGGAATTTTACGCCATACTGATCCTGGATTTCGAGATCCTTGCGATGCGCCTCGGCGACGTCGGCTGCTGTGTACCCCTTGAGGTCATGCCGGTCCATGAAGATGGCCATTATCGCCCCCGCTGTTATCTCATCTCGCGTGTTGCAGTCTATGTGCGATCCCATTGATGAGCAATCGCTAAAGTCCCGAGTGTCGCCCGGTGGAGGCGGAGCTCGTTGCTTGCAGCTGTACAGAACGATGAAGTAGTTCAAAGTGACCTCTGTTCGGGGAGCCCACGGAGGCAATGTAGGTTCGATGAAGACTTCCGAGACTGAGGTTCTGATCGTCGGCGCCGGACCTACGGGGTTGGTTCTGGCGCTGTGGCTGAAGCGGCTCGGCATCGATTTGAGGATCATCGACAAGGCGCCCGGGCCGGGCGAGACCTCGCGGGCGATCGCGGTGCAGGCACGCACGCTCGAATTCTATCGCCAGCTTGGCATCGTCGACGACGCGCTGGCGGCCGGCATCCGTGTCGAGCGCCTGGCCGTGCGCACGCCGTCGGGGATCGCCGCAACCTTGAAGCTCGGCGATTTCGGTGCCGGGCTCAGCCGCTATGCCTTCGCCTTCGCGCTACCGCAGGACATTCACGAGCGCATCCTGATCGGCCACCTCGAAAAAATGGGCGTTGCCGTCGAGCGGCGCGCGGAATTCGTCACCTTCAAGCAGGATGCCTCAGGCGTGACCGCGACCGTCACGAAGGACGGCACTAGCGAGGTCATCCGGGCCGCTTATCTCTGTGGCGCGGACGGCGCGAGCAGCACGGTGCGCCATGGCATGAAGCTCGGCTTTCCGGGCGGCACCTACGAGCAGTCGTTCTATGTCGCCGATGTGGCGGTGGAGAATGCCTGCAGCGGCCTGAACGTCTGCCTCGATACGCATGGCTTCGCGATCGTGCTGCCAGTGCGCCAGTCGGGCTCGGTGCGGCTGATCGGCATCGTGCCGGGCAGCCATGCGGCGGAGGAGACGGTCCGCTTCGAGGCGATCCGCGCCGAGGTCGAGCGGCTCACCGGCGTCGTGGTCAAGGCGGCCAACTGGTTCTCCACCTATCGGCTCCACCACCGGGTCGCCGAGCATTTTTGCGTCGGGCGGGTATTCATCGCCGGCGACGCCGGCCATATCCACAGTCCGGCCGGTGGGCAGGGCATGAACACCGGCATCGGCGATGCGGTGAACCTCGGCTGGAAGCTCGCCGCCGTTCTCGGCGGGTGCGCGGACGCGCGGCTGCTCGACAGCTATGAGCCGGAGCGGATCGCCTTCGCCCGGCGGCTGATCAAGACCACCGATCAGATGTTCCGGGTGTTGACCAGTCGGTCGACGCTCGCCGGTCTCTGGCGCCGCTACCTGATGCCGAAGATGATCGCCCTCTTCGTCGCAAACAGGGCGGGCGCGAGACTCGCGTTTCGGACAGTGTCGCAGATAGGCATTGACTACCGCGAAAGCGCCATCAGCCGCGGCGGGGCCGGCCGCGTGCGCGGTGGCGATCGGCTCCCCTACGTCGAGGGATTGGCTGATGCCGGCGAGGGGGACAATTTCGCGCCGCTTTCCTCGCTTGACTGGCAGATCCATGTCTATGGCGCAGCAAGTCCGGCATTTCGCGCGGCGCTGGCTCCGACCGGAGTTCAGATCCACGCCTTTGCCTGGACACCGGCCGCCGGAGCGGCTGGCTTGAGCCGCGATGCCGCGTATCTGGTGCGCCCGGACGGCCACGTAGCGCTGGCCGTGGAAACGCAAGACCCGGGTTCGTTCCTCGGCTATATCGCGGAGTTCGCCATCAAGGTTGGCGTGGCGACGCGCGGACCGCAGTGAGGCGCCTGCTCGCGCGCAATTTTGCCTTGCCGCGCGCGCGATGGCATTGCAAGGTCTTCGATGGAGCGCCGCGATGCCTGCGGATGACTTCGTGTGTGCGACACGACATTGAAACGAGCGTGATTTCCTTCGCAGGGCCGGTCGGCTCTCCACAGCCACGCGCGACAGTGCCAGCGCGTCTGATCAAGAGGCGCAGGTCGCTGTAGCATTTTGAATTTCTGCGTGATTTTCTATTTGAATCGGTTCCGATTTGAGGAAACATGCGGTACCGGCGAGGGGGATGAATGACACGGCGCTACGCGATCTACGACGTGTTCACCGAGAAGCGTCTGGAGGGTAATCCTCTCGCCGTAGTGTTCGATGGCGACGGCCTGAGCGACGGCGCCATGCAGGCGATTGCCCGGGAGTTCAATCTTTCGGAGACGGTGTTCGTGCAGCGGCCTGGAAGTGCCGCCCATTCGGCGCGGCTGAGGATCTTCACGCCGGTGCATGAATTGCCCTTTGCGGGCCATCCGACCGTCGGGGCCGCAGTGGCGCTGGCGGAAGCCAGCCATGGCGATTACGGCAAGCCGCTCGACCTGATGCAGGTGCTCGAGGAACGGGTGGGGCCGGTGCGCTCGGCGGTGCGGCTGAAGCCGGGGGAGGCGAGCTTTGCCGAGTTCGACCTGCCGCGCAAGCCGAGCCGGCTCGACGCGCGCTTCGACAAGCAGGCGATCGCCGACGCGCTGAGCGTGAAGGCAACGCAGATCGGATTCGAGAACCACGTGATCTCGTTCTGGACCGCTGGCGTGCCCTTCGTCATGGTGCCGCTGCACGACGTCGGCGCGGTGGCGGCGGTGGAATTCGACGCGCAACGGTGGGAGCAGCTTGCGCCGATGGCCGAAGGCAGGCTCGCCGGCGCCTATCTCTACTGCCGCGGCGGCGTCAACCACATGGCGCGCTTCCACGCCCGCATGTTCAACCCCGAGAAGCGGGAGGATCCGGCGACCGGCTCGGCGGTCGCAGCCCTTGCCGGCGCCATCAACCTCTTCGACGAACTGGTCGACGGGCACCATCCGATCCTGATCGAGCAGGGGGTGGAGATGGGGCGGCCGTCCTTCCTTCACCTGCATCTCGACATCGCCGGCGGCAAGATCGCGACCGCCCGCATCGGCGGCCATGCGGTCAAGGTTGCGGACGGCGAGCTGGCGGTCTGACGTAGATTCACGGACATTCGTTCTGCAAGGCGAACGGGAGCAAAAGATATGGCATTGCGTATAGTTTCGCTGAACGCATGGGGCGCCCGGGTGCATGCGCCGCTGATCCGCTATCTCGCCGAGATCGACCCGGATGTGCTCTGCCTGCAGGAGGTGACGCGCACGGCCGCCTCGCGCGCCAACTGGCTGGTCTACCGCGACCGCGGGCTCGAATTGCCGCAGCGCGCCAATCTCTTCGACGAGATCGCCGCCGTGCTTCCGGGACATGACGGTTTCTTTTGCCCGACGGCGAGGGGCGAGCTCTTAGACGGCGAAGACGTGGCTCCGAGTTTGGACTGGCCACCTTCGTCCGCAAGTCGTTGCCGGTCATCGGCCAGGCGCTCGACTTCGTTCATGGAAGCTTTTCGGCCGACGGTTGGGGCGCGCATCCGCGGGCGCGAAACGCTCACTGCCTGCGGCTGATGAGCTACGCGGACAGCTTCACCATCACCATCGCTCATATGCATGGCCTGCGCGACCTTGCCGGCAAAGAGGACACGCCGGCGCGCCGGGCGCAGGTGGAGGCGCTGGTGAGCCTGGTGGAGCGGGTGCGGCGCGACAACGAGCGGCTGATCGTCTGCGGCGACTTCAATGTCCTGCCGGGAAGCGAGACTTTCGAGGTGCTGGGGAAGCTCTGGCTTACCGATCTCGTGACATCACGCGGCTTCACGGATACTCGGACCTCCTATTACGAAAAGGAGAACCGCTTCGCCGATTACATGCTGGTGACGCCGGAGGTGAAGGTCAACCGCTTCGACGTGGTCGAGGAGCCGGAAGTTTCCGACCACCGGGCGCTGCTCGTCGAGGTGGGGTAGGCGAGCGGCGGGCACCGTGCGTCCTTCCTGGCGCGCAAAAGGGCAATGCAACACGTTGAATTCAAGCGATCACGCAGCGGCAGCCGACCGGATCTCCACCGGGACGCCCTGTTTGAGCGTGTTGGCGACCATGCAGATCGCCTTGGCGCGATCAATGATCGCCTGCGGATCGGAGCCGTCGAGCGTTTCGCAGCTGACCGACATGGCCGCGGCCGTCGTCAGCAGCGGCTCGCCTTCGAGCTCCACCGTGACGGTGACGGCGATCTTGCCGAGGGCGACGCCCATCTGGTGCGCGGCGTAACGAAGATCGTTGCAGAAGCAGCCGCCAAGCGCCAGCGCCAGCAACTGCGCGCCATTGAAGCCGAGCCCCCGGCCGCCCGCCTTGCCCTCCGGCCGGTCGACCACGACGGTGTGGCTTCCGGCCCAGCCGATCGCCGCCTCCGTGCCTTCGACATTGCGCAATTCAACCGTCATCGACGCCATTTCTTGCTCCTCCAGAACGCCGGCCTGATGAGCGCAGTTTAGAACGGGACGGGGGATAAGCGTGAGCGGTTTTGCGCAGCCGAGGCGCCGCACCGACGAGAGGAAAGGGGCGGACGGCGTCGTCCACGCGAGCTGCACCACCGGTTTCGCCGCCTCACTGTGAGCCGTTGAAGAATTTCCCAAAAATTTTGCAAAGGGTGCTGGACAAGCCGGGCGAACGCCATTATACGCCCCACCAGACCGCAGCGACGCGGTTCTGGACGGGTGATTAGCTCAGTTGGTAGAGCAGCTGACTCTTAATCAGCGGGTCCACGGTTCGAGCCCGTGATCACCCACCAGCTACTTTCATGTTTTTGTTTCTCGCATTCCTGTAAGCTGCCGGTTTCCAACAAATTGGAAACGGTTTTCAATTCACGTTCCGTTCTTGTCCCTGAAAGCAGCCGGCTCGGTCTCGCTCCAGCGGGGTTCCATGAGCTCCATCGGATGCGACGGCATATTCTTCAGTTGGGTAAGCCGCTCGCAACGTGTACTTCTCGCGGCGCTTCTGCCACCCACGGGTTATCGCTGCGTCAACCTGAAGGTAGTATCATCTGCGGACCCATAGGGGCGGCGCAAGCTTCTTGGATCAGCATCGGCCGCTCTTCAGTACTGGGGAGGAACAGGTCATGGCGAATCTGATCGGTGGCATCGGGCCTTATCCCGGGCTCGACAATGACATCTTCGGGACGAACGATCCGGACATCATCTTCGGAGACCCCTTCACGACGGGTAATACATTTGGTGTCCTCGAGATCGGCGGCGCCCTGTCCTCGGGGCAAGGCGGCAGCGACCGCCTTTTCGGCCGCGGCGGTGACGACACCATCTTCGGCGACGCCTGGGCGATAACCGACCTGGGTCGCGGCGGCGACGACCGGCTCGACGGGGGCAATGGGATCGACACGCTCTACGGTGATGCCTTCTCGATTGATTCTTTCGGCGCCGAGGGCGGGAATGATCGGCTCGACGGGGGCAGAGGGAACGACATACTCTATGGCGATGCCTTCGAAATGGCTTCCGGGCGCGGGGGCAACGACAGGCTGGATGGCGGCGCTGGAGACGATACCCTGTCTGGTGACGCACACGCCACAGAGGACTTTTTCTTCGGCGGGGACGACCGGCTTGAAGGCGGCAACGGGAAGGACACACTCTACGGCGATAGCGTCACGACGCTGTTTTTGAGCAGCGGCTTCGGCGGCGACGACCAGCTCTACGGCGGCTCGGACGATGATATCCTCTACGGCGATTTTATCGGCGAGCGCGGCGCCAGCGGCGGCAACGACCTGCTCGACGGAGGCACGGGTGACGACGTCCTCTATGGCGATGTGGAGAGCGCCGTGGATACCGACGGTGGAACCGACACCCTGATCGGCGGCCGTGGCAACGATCAGCTCTGGGGCGATGGCGTGCTTGGCTCTAGTTTTCCTGGCCCCTTCCCCGACTTGACGGGTGCCGACCAATTCCTGTTTGCCCGCTACAGCGGGCGGGACCAGATCTTCGATTTCGGGATCGACAAGGATGTCATTCAGATCTCGGGCTATGGATACACGAGTTTCGCCGACCTGTTGCCCAACATCAGCGACGATGCCAATGGGAATGCCGTTCTGCATCTGAATGGCACGGTCGACCAGGTCACCCTGCTCGGCGTGCAGACGGACGAACTCAGCGCTGACAACTTCATCTTCTCGAATGCGGGCTTCGCGCTCGTTTGACTGAGGGAAGCCTGAAGAAGCTCTCACGTCGGCCGCCGACTCTGCGGCTATCTCTGCGCGAGCAGCGAGCCATCGACCGTGCCCGGCGCTGCTGCGGCGAGGAAAGGCGGCGGGCGGCGACCGACAATCCGAGCGCCTCGGCTTTTTTCCTGCCAACGGCAGTTTCGCTAAGTCCTGGTGACTTAAGGAAACATGCAGCAAATCAAAGCGCTGCAGCGTCCTTTGCGCGATAATCGCGCTGTGTGTAGGACTTTAGTCCCATATGGAAATGGGCCATAAGTCTTAGCCCAATTTGGCTTTATCCCATTGAGCGCGCTGGGTAATCCTTGACTGCAACCTGTGCTGTGAGACCATTCAACCTTCTGGTTGTAGTGCGTAGGGTAGGGGGACAATGAACTTCGACGATGACGTTGAACTGGCGCTCGCTCTGGCCTGCGAAGAACTCCAGATGACCCGAGACGAGATAATCCGGCTCATCCTTCGTGAGTGGCTGGAGCAGTACGGCTTTCTGTCCGTCCATGAGTTGGACGAAGGGAACGGCGACGGAAGGGGGTAGTGCATAGTATGAGTCTCTTCCGTCGCCGACGAGGTGCAATGACATCCCGGGATCATGCCGAACCATCTCCGCGCGTTCGTTGCAGATCGCGCTGGCCTGGACAGCTTCTGCCAGGTTGAGGGGCCGAAGGCCGCCACCGAGACAACTACGAGGCTAAGAGCCTTCACCCTCGCGAGTGAACACCAGCCATCGCCGTTCGTAAATCAGCGGCAGCGGGAGCAATAGTCAAAGTTGCGGTTTGATCGTCAGCAGCCCGATGCGGATGCCCGCTAGCACGGGACGATCGAAGCGACCGGCCCACCAGGAAGAGTGTCGACGCGAGGCATGGTGCGCGCGACATGTGCTGCAGTCTGCGACGATGTGCGCATGAACAGAGGCCCAAAAGTCCGCGAACCTTACGGCGACGCGCCGCAGTTGTTTAATTGCGCGTCCGGGTGGCGGTCTAAATTGAACGGACTAGTCGCCGATCGCCACTGTGCTATCCTCGGTAGTGAGGTAGGGCACAAGATGAATATCGCACGTGGCCTCTTTCGACTGTGGTTGATCGTCTCTGCGCTTTGGGTGCTGACACTGGTCGTCTACGTTGAAGTCGAAGGACGGCGGCGAGACGTGACGGATGGAGGCTCCATCTTCGTCAAGGGCTGGGCAGTGGTCACCGACGGGTGGAAAGCCGAGAAAGAGGCAGCATCCATAAGGGAAAAGGCCGCGACACCCGGAAGTGCGAGCATTGTCGTTCCAGACGAAATCAACAGCCGACTTCAAGCCGGCAGGCGAGTAGAAAACGCGGCTTTGTTTTTCGGCGGCATGCTGCTGGGGCCGCCGCTTATCCTGCTTGTGCTGGGGGCCTGGGTGATCCGCGGTTAGGGTAAGGTGTCGCGGCCGCCTGGACGCGCCATTTTCAACTTTATTCTAATCGGGCAAGATCCAATTCGGCTTGTTGCCGCAGTTGCTCAACTGTTATTGCCTCACAAACGCCACTTTACTAGGGTCCACGCGCGGCCACGTGGCAAAGGGGCAATCATGTCGATCAAGGCGATAGACCATTCCGGTTTCCAGGAGACGGTCTCCGTTGTCCCGGCGGGAGAGGCTCCCAAGAAGATGGGGTCATCCTTTTTCCGGGGTAGCGCCAGCAACTTCAATCCATACGGCTCCGACCACATGAAGGACGACTTTGCGTCGCGCTTCCTGCTTAAGGGCTGGACCCCGGACAAGCCGTTCATCTCTCCCACGACGAACGTTACTGCCTTCGGTTCGTGCTTTGCCGAGAACATCAGCAAGCATTTAGCGAAGCTGGGATTCGATGTATCAAAGAACCGCGATCGAGACATCTACATCTCGTCGATGGGCGAGGGCCTGGTCAATGTCCACTCGATCGTCCAGCAGTTCCGTTGGGCGCTCGAGGGTATAGCGCCGCCGACAAATCTCTGGCATGGCTACAAGGCCGAAGAGTTCGACCTGACGGAAGAGATCCGGACGCGCACCCGGGACGTGTTCCTGAAGACGGACGTCTTCATTCTGACGTTCGGCCTGTCGGAAATCTGGTACGACGAGTTGACGGGCGGCGTCTTCTGGCGTGCCGTTCCGATGAAGCACTACGATCCCAGCCGGCACAAGTTCCGCGTTTGCACCTTCGCCGAGACGAAGGCCTGCATCCAGGAGATCATCGAGCTCATCGGAAAACACGTGCCCCAGGCGAAGATCGTCGTCACCGTCTCGCCGATTCCGTTGATCGCGACATTCCGGCCCATCGCCTGCCTGACGGCCAACTCGGCATCCAAGGCGATCATTCGGGCCGCCATCGACGAGACGATCCGCGAGCGCAGCGATGCATGGGCAGGGCGCCTTTATTACTTCCCCGCCTACGAGATCGTGACCGAGGCGTTTCCGAACCGTTTCGTCGAAGACGGCAGGCACCTGCAGAACATGATCGTGCCCGCGGTGATGAATTTGTTTCAGGCAACCTTTTGCAACACCGACCTCACGATCGAGCAGGCCGAGACCATGCTGAAGATCGCGCGGCTGCAGTCGGCCAATACTCTGGACGACCATGCGCTATTTTCACAGGCAAGGTTTGGCCCGAGGTTCGGCGCGATGGTCAGGCGTCTTGTCGGGCGCAAGAGGGCGGCTAAGTCTCGCTAAAGAGCGGCGTCCTGTGCTGGGGCGTACGGAGTTTGCTTAGCGCATCGGCCCGAAAATCGGACCCGATTTTCGGAAAGCACGATGCGTGGAATCAAAGAGTTACAGCGTCCTTTGTGCGTCCTAAAGGACGCACGGCGCTGTAGCTATCGCCACAAACGCGAAAGCGCGCTTGTTTGGGCCAAGCGCGCTCGAGGCGAACGATCTACCGAAGGGGTGCCGGCACCCTCGATCGAACGGCCAAATATAGCACCGAAACGTGAGACGAACAACGCGTCGGGCCGCCTGAAGGGATGCGCGGGCCTCTGAAGCGCGGTGCTTATTTTGAGTTACATAGCCCGCGCGCTGTTGCATATTTGCGTCGATGACGAATTACGCACCCGTTTTCTCAGGAAGATCGGGCCTGGGCGGCAGAAAATTGTCCATATTGGCGACTAGCCGCGCGTTTCAGATTTAGTGAAACGTAATATAGGCAACCTGATGCGCGGATACCTGATCCTCTCCGAAGCAAGAAGCGGCTCCAGTTGGCTGAGTACTCTCCTCGGCAATTCCGGCGAAATGGGATTGCCGGCCGAGTGGCTCGCTCCAAAGGCCCATCAGTTGGACGCGAAGACCCTGCCTTTCGAGGCGTTCTTCGCGGAAATCATCAGGAAATGCTCCACCGCAAACGGGGCGTTCGGCATGAAGATCTTTCCGAACCAGCTGTTCGTGACCCAGGAGCGCTACGGCCGGGACTTCATCCGCCATTGCCTCGCCGAGCATGAGACAGCGCTGGTCTTCCTGAGGCGCAGGGATACGCTGAGACAGGCGATTTCCTTTGCGCGGGCGCGTCAGACGCGCGCCTTTGCCGCCCACCACGGAGCAAAGGCGGAGCCGCGCTATGACTTCGAACAGATCGCCCGCTGCTTCTTCTATATCCGGGAAAGCTACAACTTCTGGCAGACCTACCTGGACCTCTTGGCTGTGCCCTTTACCGAATTTGCCTACGAGGATCTTGCCGGCGACCCGCACCCTTTCATCGCGCATGTCGCGGAACATCTTGGGGTTGGCATCCCGGCAAGGATCGAAACCAGGATGGCCGTTCAGCGTGATGGCATGACGGAGGAATGGATCGCGCGCTTCAACGACGATTGCCGGTCGGGAGACCTGCTCAGGGCCTACGACCGTCGCGAACACATTCCGGGCAAGATGCGCAACTTCGCGAAACTGGCGACCGGCAAGCTCGAACCGCGCTATCCTTTCGCGTTTTAGCTGCTGGTGCGCGGTGAGGAAGTCACCGGCTGCCGAGTTGAATTCCGGTGATGATCCCGATAAACGCAGCTATCGTAGCGGCACCTGGAGCGGATCTTGAAGGACCTTCACTACCCCTTTCGTCTTTTCGACCATGAAAACGGGCGGGGTCAACGAAGCCTTCTCGACCGGATCGTGACGAGGTACGAAACCTTCAAGCTGGCGGCGCGCGAGCGCAAGCGGGAGCGCACCATCGACATGACATGTCTGAACGAGGGCGGTGCGCGGCCGCTCGGTCGAGACGACATTCCGGTCGTCTTCAACACCCACAACGATCAGAAGCTCATGCCGTCTTTTCTCGCGCACTACAGAAGGCTCGGCGTCTCGCGCTTCATCTGCGTCGACGACGTTTCCTCGGACGGCACGCGCGAATATCTCAGCTCGCAGCCGGATGTGGATGTCTGGACGTCTCCGCTGCGCTACCGGGACGCCCGGCGCGGGCGCGAATGGCGCCAGACGCTGTTCGAGCGCTACGGCAAGGACCGTTGGTATCTCAACGTCGACTCGGACGAATTCCTGATCTACGACGATTGCGAACGCCAGCCGCTTCGCAATCTCATCCGGGCGCTCGAAGCGCGCGGCGAAAAGCGCCTCGCGGCCCCCATGCTCGACATGTACCCGATCGGCCCGCTTGGTTCGGCAACGCTCGACGGAACGGATGCGCGGATGCCCTGGGAGATCGCCGATCACTTCGACGGCGCAGGGTACGAGATCACCTACACCAAGCGTGCGATCAGCATTACCGGCGGACCTCGCAAGCGGAAGTTCGCGCATGTGCTGGAACTCATGAAATATCCGCTGATCTTCTGGGACAGGGACTGCAACCTGGGTGTCAGCATTCACCAGCCGCTTCCGTGCGAGCGGAATTTTCCGGCGATCTCCGGCGTGCTGCTGCACTTCAAGTTCTTCTCCGACTACAAGGAGAAGATCGAGCACGCGGTGACGGACGGACAATATTTCGCCGGCGCCGCCGCCTATCGTAAGATGCTGGACGATTTGCAGCGCTCCGGCGAATTCGACTTCCAGAGCCCGGACTCCGTGCGGTTTTCCGGCTCGAAGCAGTTACGTGAACTGGGCTTCATTGCGCCTGTCGCGTTCACGCCGGACTGAAACAGGTGTGCAACGCTGCGCGAAGAGCAGCCGAACCCGGGCGCATCTCCATCTGCGCCGACGATAAAGTTTGAGCCTTCTCGCGCCGCAGACGCGGCGCGGCAGGATTCCTGTGACAGGCACAGGAATGAGGTGCGCATACGTCAGCGCCGGCGGCCCGGAACCGCCGCGAGCGCTTTTGCCCTGCCGTGTGGTTGCGATCGTATCGCCATACCGACATCGAACTCGGCCTTGACTGCCTTCGATGACCGCCGGACTGTCGAAACAAGCGAGCGCCTGCGCGACGTAGGTTTTGACCTCATCTGAATATTTCGGATTGGCCATCTCTCTATAAAGGCTCCATCAAGGTATGCTCTTTGCGGTCGCGTGCAACGATGATGGAGGCACAAGTGGACGACCGTGAAATAGAGCGCCGTGCAAAGAAGCTCTGGGAGCTAGAGAACCCAGGGCGGCCGTGGCAGCCTATCGCGCACCGGATTGAGACGGGGCAAGACCTCTCCACGGGAGCAAACGAAGAGGACCGAGAGCGTTACCGGCAGCGCGTTCGCGATGGTGAATGATCGGGACTAGGCGACCCCAAGTTGGCAGGTGCCGCACGCATGTGCGATCTGCGCTTTGGCGATCTCTGGTGGCCGGTTTGCAGCGTCGACGATTGCACGGACGCCTGCGGCATCTGCCCCGTAGCAACAACGACGCCCACGAACTCTTCGACATCCTGACCGCGGATGACGAACACCGGGCGGCCTGTCGATCGGCTGAACTTGGGAGCGCCGGATGCATCCGTCTCTTGTGCAGCGTGGTAGAGCTCGTGCTCGACCAGCGCCATGAACTCGGCGTTTACGCAGAGAACGCTTTTTACGATTCGAACCTGCTTAGGGGGCGCAGCCCACTTGCACGCTTTTAACGCTGCCGGCCACACCCGTAAGGGCCGATCCAGGCGCTGGTTGCAGGCCGGGAATGAGCCACGCGGCTTACTGTCTCCAATGAAGATCGTCTCTGATATGATCTGATAACCTTTAGCGCGCCTTGCCTTTGCCCAGCGGCTGGGCGAACTTCCCATCTCGGGCATTCTTCAGGACTGGCATTCGATACCTATGAGCAAAACCGTTTTAGACAATTTGACCGGCATGTACTTCACCCTCGACGCTCCCGATGGAACCTATGGGACAGGCCAGGTAATTCGCCTTGCTGCCGAGGGCGTCTATTTCGTCCGCTTCGACGGCAACGAGGTGACCTTACCGCTGGAGCTCGTGACCGTTGGCGAGATGCTGGAAACGACTGAGGAGGAGTACAAGCTCTGGCGGTTCTTCGACACGATCGAAGAAAGGGATAAGTGGATCGAGTGGCTAGATGCGCCGTCTAAGCCACGGGTCGTGTCGCTTGTGAAACCAACTAAGTAACACCTTCGAACCTGTGACCTCCAGCTTATGAGTCTGGACAGCTACCGGGCTGCTCTACGCCGACGAAAGGTGCCTTGCCCAAGGGCTGCTCAAATCCACCCATGGCGACGCCGACCGTCGGCACAAAACGTCGGTCATTCAGTGGCATCTGCCCAGAGCGAGGCGGGCTCGTGAAACTGAAGGCGACCACCCTACCGCATAGACGGCGGTCATCGGGTGGTCACCTGCGCTCTCGCGTCTTACTTAGCTCGGTCAACGCGAAATACGCGAGAGATGCGACAAAGCCAATTGCTCCCGCAAAAAGCGCAACGACACCACCGAACCACGCTGCGATCACTATTGCGAATCCGTAGACCGCGGTGGTGGTGGTGATAATTTTGAATGCGAGTTTCGAGTCACCAGTTGGCAGCATGCCAACAACTTAGCAACCATTGCGCTCGTTGCTAGCTCCCGGCTGAGCCACGCAGCGTACGAACCTGAGGATGCGTCGGCTTTCCGGCAGGCGATCGTCGGCGGCCGCCATGCGGTGATAGCCGCGGGCGGCGCGGATTCCGTACAAACGTGATCTCTTTATGCTTTTCCCCACTTCGTAATGCGATGGCCTGCAAGTGCCCTGGATTGGTGGTGTTGGCAGTATTTCCCGGCAGCCTTGGCAGCACAGAAAAGGTAAGGGCCGCCGTTGTTGAGGGGCCACTTGCATTCGCCAGGGAGCAAATCCTCTAGATGCTTGGCATATGGCAAACGCTTCACATCGTAATCGGAGACCGGGATTGGTTCTCCCTCGTGCGGCGTGTACAGCTTGCGCGTTTCGACCTTCCTCGGAGCCGGTAGAGGCCTTTTGGGCCTGGTACTCCTAGATCGTTGTTTCTCCGGGAAAAACGCGCGATTTCGAAATGCGATCCCAACGATCACGTTTCGGCTGACACCCAAACGCGAACCGTGAGCGTGAACACTCCCGGCGATTTCTTGTCTCCGCTATGACAACACGCTCCGTCATCCCTGCGGCAGCCGCAACCGCAAGCGCGGGGTCATCCTTCGCGGCTCTGACTCAACCGCATGGCATCAACGGAACGGAAAGGACCGCAACAGGCGATCAATCGTCTCCGCGGATGGAACGGCGGGCGCGTTGCCGGCCACCGTGCCAGCCGCCAGCAGGCTATCGAAATCGACCGGACCGGGGAGGGGCGCGCCGCGGAAGCTGAAGTAATCGGCAAACTTGAATCCGTCGCCCTTTATCTTGCCGTGGGGCTCCATCCAGATCGAGGGCACGCCATAGGCGTCGGCGACGATGAGGCCGTGGAGACTGCTGGATATCACCAGTTCACTGGCGGAAATCGCCTCGCAAATTTTCCGCGGGTCTCCGAGAAGATTGAGAACCCTCCAGTGCCTGGGCAGGGAGGTTCCGTAGCGCTCCAGAAAGGTCTGGTAGGTGACGAAGTGCGGGATGACCACAACTTCCGACGTGGCGACAACCTTCTTGGGCCAGATCAGCGGCAGCAGGATCGCCGGATCCCCGAGCGCAATGTCGCGGTCGGGCGCGACTCTTGCCTTCGACAATTCGCCGCGAACCGCGTCAAAGACGAGGCGCTGTGGCCAGAGCGCCGGCGTTCCGCTGTTCATGAAGCCGGAACCCCAAACGTGCAGTGTCCGCCAGGGGCGCTTGCGCCAGAACACGTATTTCTTGCGGCTGTAGCGATAGTAGGCGTCGATGATGCTGCCGACACCGATGAGTTCCGCCCGGGCGGGTTCGACATAGGTCGGCTCGACGGAAAACACGTCCTGGAGGATATCAGCCATCAGATTGTCGCCGAAGTTTTCGGTGGTCTTGCCGAAGCTCTCGCCGACGGTGGCGGAGAAGACTTTCACTTTGCGCACGCGCGGACTCCTGTGAAGCCTGCTCATCAGGCCTGCTGGGAAGCATCATTGACGATCGCTTGCGAACGCCGCATCCATCGCGTCATTCGCAGCATCGTGGTCATCTACCGGACCTGAGGCGTCGCGCGTGTTTTCAGGTACGCAAGGTCGCCGCAGCACTGCGCACTGCTGTATGATTTTGTCCTTAAATTGGCCTACTGCATGTTTGCTTAGATCGTACTCGATTTAAGGGTAAAAACATGCAGCACTTCACAGTGCCACAGCGTCCTTTGCGCGTCTTACAGGACGCGCGGCGCTGTAGAGATCACGCAGTGATTCATTTGAAAGTCCTAATCAAGTCGTGAAATACCCGAATCCTGATCCGAGAGGAAGGCGGCGGTCGACGGCTTGTGTCAGGGCGCACGATACTGCCGAAAGCTCACAACGGCGGCAAGGCAGGGAAATCGGCCCGCAGCCCTTAAACTTGGTCCGGGCAATCGCTATATGGCTTACTGCGGCCCGTGCGTCTGAAGACGCACAAAGGTCGCTGCAGCACTTTAAACTGGTGCATGGCTCTCTTTCAAACCGGATTGAAGAACCATGCACGGGCCGGGATCCGGCCGGAGGAAACAACGGGAATGGATGGCATGCAGCGTTTTGGACGAGTTCTGGCGATGGTCGCGGTTGGCCTAACAGTCATGCTGACGGTGGTCGACGTGGCCGAGGCACGGCGCGCCGGCGGCGGTTTCGGCTCGCGCGGCAGCCGCACCTTTTCCACCGCGCCGATCACGCGCACGGCGCCGACCAATGCCGCGCCGATCGAGCGGTCGATGACGCCGCGGCCGAATTCGGCGACCAATCCCGCGACCAACCCCGCGGCGCAGAACGGAATGGCCGGCCGGCGGCCTGGCTTCTTCAACGGCTTCGGCGGCTCGATGCTCGGCGGTCTGATGATGGGCGGCCTGATCGGCATGCTGCTCGGCCACGGCCTTGGCGGTGGCGTCGGCTTCCTCGGCCTCCTGCTGCAGGTGGGCCTGATCATCGGCGCGATCATGCTGGCGATGCGGTTCTTCCGCGGTAGCCAGCAGCCAGCCTATTCGGGTGCGGGCGCTTCGGCCCGTTCGTCGGCTGCCGCCTCGTCAGGAGGGCCGTCCTTCCGCATTCCAAACATCGGCGAGGGAATGGGCAGGGGGGCGACCTACGGGCAGGCTGCGACTGCGCCTTCCGTTTCCGCGACTTCTTCCGCCGCAGCCGCAGGCGAAACCGACGAAATCGGCGTCACCCAGCGCGACCTCGACCGCTTCGAGGCAATGCTGAAGGAGGTGCAGGCGGCTTACGGTGCCGAGGACTATGCGGCCCTGCGGCGGCTGACCACGCCGGAAGCTATGTCCTATCTCGCGGAGGAACTCAGCGAGAACGCGACGAGCGGGCTCAAGAACGAGGTTCGCGACGTCAATCTCGTGCAGGGCGATGTCGCCGAGGCCTGGCGCGAGAACGGCATGGACTATGCGACCGTCGCGATGCGCTACGAGAGCATCGATGTGATGCGCGACCGCTCGACCGGCCGCGTCGTCAGCGGCGACGCCGACAAGCTCACCGAGGCGGTCGAGCTCTGGACCTTCCTGCGCAAACCCGGCGCGGAATGGCAGGTCTCCGCCATCCAGGGCGTTCAGGCGTGAGGCCCGGCTTCTATTTGGAGTGATGCCCGATCTACGTCGCAGCCTCTCCGAGCGCCCCAGGATCTGCCCCCCTCTGCCCTGCCGGGCTGCCCGGCAGGGCAGAGGGGGTATTTCGCCATTGCTACCTGATCGGTAGCCGCGTGGCGCCATCATTCCCGATTTCGTGACCGCATATTCGCTTAAGCACGGCGCGGTTTGAGCGTAGAATTACGTGGGCGCTCGACGTGGCCTAACCGCTCAAGGTGTGCGCGCGGGCGCGCACGGTCTTGACGAAGACGATCATTGCGTGTCTGTTCTGACGGGCAATGATCGGTGTAACGCCTTGAATTGCTGGAAAATTCTTTTCGTTGCGGGCGTTGGAGCAAGGGGATGGACATCGCTGGTAAGAGGCTGAAAGGTTCGGCCGATCTGGTTTCGCGGACAGAAGGGGGACCGGACCATCCGACAGCCGCGGGGCGCACATCGTCGCTCTTGCTCGGTGTGGCGGCGCTCGTTCTCGCAATGGCGGCCTCACCGTTTACCGGCTATGCCCAAGGGGCAGCGGACTGCAAGAGTTCCGCCGGTCCGGAAACAAATTGGCAGGACTGCAACAAGCGGCTGCTCATGCTCGGCGGCAGCGACCTGGAGGGGAGCAATCTCACCAATACCGATTTCACGCTGACCGATCTCAGGGGGGTCACGCTTCGCTCCGCCAATCTCGAAAAGGCGACGCTGATGCGCGCCTCGCTCGCCGGCGCCATCGCGGACAAGGCGAATTTCAGCCGGGTAGAGGCCTATCGCGGCAATTTTTCCGACATTTCCGCCGAGGGCGCTTCCTTCGTGGGCTCCGAACTGCAGCGCACGGATTTCAGCCGCGCGCGCCTGACAGGCGCCGATTTCGAGAAGGCCGAACTGGGGCGCGCAAACTTCAATAAAGCGGTGCTGACGGGCGTCCGCTTTTCGATGGCCAATCTCTCGCGCGCCAATCTAAGCGGCGCGGTCTTCGAGGGTCCGATCGAGTTCGACCGCGCGTTCCTGTTCCTGACGAGGATAGAAGGCCTCGACCTTTCGGCCGCGACCGGGCTCGAACAGGAGCAGGTCGACCTTGCCTGCGGCGACGCGGCGACGAAGCTGCCCGCCGGCCTTGTCGTCCCGTCCAAATGGCCGTGTCCGACCGACGACGACTGACGCACGGTTCGCCTGCGTTGGACGCGGTAGATGGGAATTATCCGCTGCGCGGAACGCTGCGCCGGTGGAGGCTGTCGGTTTGGACGGTTGTCCGGCCGCTGTTTGGCGCCGGGCTTTCCTCTTGTTCCGTCATCCCCGGGCTTGGCCCCGGGGTCAAGCCCGGGGATGACGGCGCGGTAGGCGGATTACGGAGAGTGACGGCGCGATGCCGTGAATCGCGATAGTGGAGCGGATCTGCCGGGATCCCTACGTGCTTCCTGAGATTTAAGCGTAAGATTCCGCCGTAAACCAACGTGGATTTCCATCGCGCGCCTATCGCGCCGCGCGCCTGCAGCGCGGCGCGTCGTCTCAAGACGCGCAAGGGATGCTGTCGCACTTTGAATTGCTGCATGTTTTTGTCGTTGAATAGGCTACGATCTAAGAAAACAGGCAGTAGGTAACCGCCATGATGAAACGCCGATGGCCGCTTGCTGTTGCTCTCTGCCTTCTCGGCAGGCCCGGGCTTGCGGAACCCGTTGCCGTCGATCTCGAACTCGTCATTGCGGTTGACGTCTCCTATTCGATGGAACCGGAGGAGTTGGGCGTGCAGCGGGCCGGCTATGTGGAGGCCTTCCGCAGTCCGGAGGTCATCACGGCGTTGCGTGGTGGACCACTTGGAAAGATTGCCGTGACCTATGTCGAATGGGGCGGCAAGGCGGTTCAGGTGATGCCGTGGACGCTGCTCTACGACGCCCGGACTGCGCGGGAATTCGCCGAGGCCTTGGAGCGCCAACCGATGCGACGCATCGGCTTCACCTCGATCTCGAACACGCTTGCGGTCGGTCGCACGCTTTTCCAGACAAGCCCGTTTCGCTCGAGCCGTCGCGTCATCGATATATCGGGCGACGGCCCCAACAATGCTGGGGCGCCGGCGCCGCTCGCGCGCAACAACACCGTTGCCCAGGGGATCACCATCGATGGCCTTCCCATCATGCTGCGGAGCGCGCCGGACACGGCGTCGATCCCGGATCTCGACGTCTATTACCGTGAGTGCGTCATCGGCGGCCCAGGTTCCTTTCTCCTGAAGGTGAAACACATCGACGAGTTTGCGGCAGCGATCCTCGCGAAGCTCGTCATCGAGATTTCCGGGTTGGAAGTGAGCCAGCAGGCAGAAACGAGGGTGAGCCCCATCCAGTATGGGCAACCCTACAATTGTTTCATCGGTGAAGAACTGCAGGAGCGCGCGATCGGCCGGTAGATTGCTCCAATGTTCACCTGAAGAAATGGAGCCAACCCTTTGAAGTTTCCTGTTCGGGCTGAAAGCCGCTTCACACTTTCCTCAAGCCGTGGCCCGCTTTATCCTCGCCTTGCCAGTTCGCCCCTGCGCTCCACGCAAGGCGACCAGCCGCGCGTGAAACCCATACCCATCGCGATCTGGGCCAGTGCCAACTGCTCGCGAAGATGCTTGCAGTCGGCGAGCAGGGTGCGGATCGTCGCCTCGGCGTCGCCGTCGTGCCAGGCGAGCGCGGCTGCGACCTCGTCCAGCCACTCGTCGAATTCCTCGATATCGGAATGCTCCGCGGCGGACATGAATTCTCCTTCTCCGTGGATGGTCGGAGTTCTCGCTTCGTTGGATTTCAGATTGGCGGTCGCATCGCCGATGGATGTTCTTATTATGTTCTAATTTGGGCAGGAGTCAATCGCGTTTTGCAACGGAAAACCTCCCACATTTTTCCTGGAGTTGCTCAGTTTAGCCGCTCGCCGAAGAACGCTTGCGGAAACAATGAGAACATCGGCTTCTTGCTGAGTTCGATCGCGGACCGGTTTTTCGAGCTGAGCCATCGCCGTACGGACTGTTGCGGCGGCTCGCCGGAGGCAACGGTGATCGACCGGCCCATGAGGTCGAGGCGGCGGCCGCGATAGCCGAGATCGGCCGGGTGCCGGCCGAAACGGGATGGGCCGAAGTCCACGCACCAGCGCTTCCGATGCGGAAAAGGCTTGGCAAGACCCGCCGCGAAAAAGGCCCAGACGTCGATGTCCTTGAGGCCGTTCACGCCGTCGAGATAATGCAGCGCACTGCCTTGGGCCAGCGCAATGAGGAGCAGGCGATCACGGTAAAGACAGGCGACCGGTGCGCGATCGAAGATGGCAGCGAGCGTGCGAAGCGCGACGGCGGCGATTTCTTCGAGGTCCGCGGGCGTGAGTCGTTCATAGGATCTTTCGCTGACCTTCTCCATCGTGAGTGCCCGCTCTCGTCGTACCACATTCAGGTGTCGCTGGACGACGATAGCCGCAAGGCCGGTGTTCTGCAAAATTGGTGGGGAGCGAGCCAGAGGCCGGATGCGAATCGCAGCCCCCCGGAAGCAGTTCGACCGGTCTCGCGAATTCTTTCCGGTGCGGACGCGCGGCACCAGGCGCCGCGGTTCCGCAAACGGAGTGCGCTACTCCGCTTCCCAGACCGAATTGGCGTCGCGGATGACTTTCTTGATCTTCTTTTCCTTTTGCCAGTCGCGGCCGATGTCTTTAATGACCGGGCGTTTCTCGGGCGAGAAGATATAGCTCTTCCTGTTGCGGACGTATTCTTCCAGCGCCGGGTTCACGCCGTAATAGAATTGTTTTTCGGGATCTCTCGCAGGATCCATGAGGCTCGCGCAGTCCCGCACGAATTGACCTCTGAGAAGCGACGGCGAGGTGGTGAAGATCGGGAAGGCGGTGAACTTCGGGATCTTGATGCCGAACAGCCGCACATATTCATTGCGCTTATGAAAATGGCCCTTCTTCGCGATGTCCCATTTCTGCTCGGCGGTGTGGAGCGACACTTGCGCGATGGCGGGATCCTCAAAGGCGGCGAAGACGTCCGGACCGATATCGGTGAGGGCGATCCAATCGTCCTCCAGGTGCAGCACGAAGTCTGCCCCGGTCGCCGACCAGAGCCGCCGGACGGCGCCGACGAAGCTCGGAATTTCCGGCTCGAAGACGATCGCCGCCGGAAACCGGCTGCGGATCAGCGCGAGGCAGGCGGCGTGGGCCGCCTCATCTCCGAAGATCGGATCGAGGTTCATGTAGACATTTTCGATCTCGAAGTGATCGAGCATCCGCGTCGACAGGCTTTCGAGCGTCGCGGCGAGCAGATCGGGGCGCCGGGCGGCGACGATGCAAACGTCAATTTTCGGCATAAATGCAGCCTTGCGTTGAGGCGGGCGGAGGCGTACACGGCTTCGCCGGCGGCGTGCGGTTGAGCAGGGGGCTGATCAAGCGCCGCTTATATAATCAGGTCAGCAAGGGCCTGCAACGGGGGAAAACATGGCTCGCGTAAGTATCGCAGTTCCTATCTACAACGGTGCCGAGACGATTTCCGAAAGCCTGAATTGCATTCGAAGCCAGAGCTTCGAAGATTTCGAAGTTGTCATCTGCGACAACGCCTCCACCGACGGCACCAGCGAGATCTGCGCCGAATTTGCGCGACAGGACAAGCGCTTTCGCCACGTTCGCAGCAATATCAACGTGCCGGTAATGGAAAATTTCAGGAAGGCGCTTAATCTCGGCGAAGCCGAATATTTCATGTGGCGAGCCGATGACGACCTGACGGACGAGAACCATCTCGAGGCGACGGTAAACGCGCTCGACCGGGAGAGCGACGCCCGGCTGGCAGTGACCCCGGTCCACCGGGTCAACACGTCGACGGGGCGGGAGGCCGATTATCCACTGCCGGTGAGTGAGGGCGCCGATCGCCTGTCACGGGCGAAGGCGACCTTGCTCGGTTGTCACCCGAGCTGGTTCTACGGCCTCTGGCGGCGCCAGGCCGTCGTCGAGGATATGGCGGTGCTCGGAGACTACCCCTATGCCTGGGCGGCGGATCACCTCACCACGATGCGGGCCATGATCAACGCAAAGGTGGCGTTCGCGCCTGAGGCGACTTTCACGCAAAGGATCATGCGTGAGGGAAACTATCATCTGCTGCCGGCGGAGCGTCTGGCGGCGCGGCGGAAATACGTCGAGATCGCGCGCCGCCTCATCGCCGAAACGGACTATACGGCCACGGAGAAGACCATCTTGAGAAAGGCGCTCGAGCAGCACGCGAACAAGCGCGTGGCGCCGTGGTTCCGGATGTACAAGCGGGCGCTCCGGCAGCGGATCAAGGCAATCTTCAGCGCGGCGTGATGTTTCGGCGGGGCGACGGACGTCGCACATGTCGGATAGCGGCGACGGTTGTCGCGGCGTGTCGATGGCGCACGCCAGTTTTTTTGATTGAGACCGGCATCGCCACTTGATCGATCGATGATTTATCCGTAGCGATGCCCTGCCGCTTTGCTCAGTGGGGATCAACACATCATGGAAATTTTTACGTCTGCCGGCTTGCTGGCGCTTCTGCAGGTTATTGTCATCGACCTGGTGCTTGCTGGGGATAACGCCGTCGTCATCGGCCTTGCCGCCGCCGGGCTTCCGATCGAGCAGCGCAAGAAGGCGATCCTTGTCGGCATTCTCGCCGCGACCGTTCTTCGCATCGCGCTTGCCAGCGTGACCGTCCAGCTGCTCGAGATCATCGGCCTTGTGCTCGCGGGTGGCATCCTGCTGCTCTGGGTCTGCTGGAAGATGTGGCGCGAACTGCGTGAAGCCCAAGGCAATGACGGAGCGGGCGAGGGAAACGGAGAGACGCAGAAGAAGACTTTCATGCAGGCGGCGATCCAGATCGTCGTCGCCGACGTATCCATGTCGCTCGACAACGTGCTTGCGGTTGCGGGCGCCGCCCGCGAGCACCCGACGGTGCTGGTGTTCGGCCTCATACTGTCGATCGCAATGATGGGCGTTGCCGCGGGCCTCATAGCCAAGCTGCTCAACCGCTACCACTGGATCGCCTATATCGGTCTGGCGATCATCCTCTATGTCGCGCTCGACATGATCTATCGCGGATCCCTCGAGGTCTGGCCGCACGTCGTGCCGGTCGTCGCGGCGATCGCGGGCTGATCTCGTTTCCGCTGACCTTCGCTTCCGGTGCTGGGCCGTTTCGCAGCCCAGCACTTCCGAAGAATAGTGCCGTAGGCCACGGCCTCCGGCGGGTGACGTCCGACGATGCGTCCAGCTATTCCTGCGCCCGCCTATCTCTAAACGGCGCCGTTGTGCGATCGACTGACCGCAGGGGCTTGTAGTCGCCCGCTCGTCCGATGACCGGTTCGGACCATGAAATTCCTCAGCCAAGAAAACGGGATCGGTGTCGGGAGACGCGCCGGTCGTTCGTCCTCTGCTTGCATGATTCCTCAATCGGGATTCGATTTGAGGATAAGATCATACGGTGTTCAAACTGCCACAGCGACCTTTGCGCGTCTCAAATCACGCGCGACGCTGTCGAGGAGAAACGCACAACGGGAGAGAGACCATGAGGACGATTATCGCCATTTCTCAAGTCATGCTGGACGGCGTCAAGCAATCACCCGGAGACTTCCAATGATCCCGACCATTACCGCCTTTGAACGGTCGCCCGATCGTGGCAAGGGGCTGGCGCGTGATATGCGTGTTCGCTGGGCGCTCGAAGAGGTGGGCCAGCCTTACGACGTTCGTCTTCTTTCGTTCAAGGCAATGAAGGAACCCGCGCATCTTGCGCTTCAACCTTTCGGGCAGATTCCGACCTACGAAGAAGGCGATCTCGCCCTGTTCGAGTCGGGGTCGATCGTGCTCCATATCGCGGAGCGCCATGCGGGCCTGCTGCCAGAGAATGCGAACGCCCGGGCGCGCGCGATCACATGGATGTTTGCCGCGCTCAACACGGTGGAGCCGCCGATCTTCGACCGCGCTCTCTGCACGATCCTCGAGCGCGACAAGCCTTGGTACGAGCAGCGCCTGCGGTACCTCGAGGACAGCATCCGCAACCGGCTGGGCAAGCTTTCCGATCGCCTTGGCGATGCCGAGTGGCTCGACGGCGGGTTCAGCGCCGGTGACCTGCTGATGGTGACGGTGCTGCTTAGGTTGAAGGGGTCGAGCATACTCGACGAGTATCCGAATCTCTCCGCCTATGTCGCCCGCGGCGAAGCGCGACCCGCATACAAGCGTGCTTTCGATGCTCAGTTGGCGGTTTTCACCGCCGCATCGACCGGCTGATAAAGGTGGAATCTTCCTGAGACGTGCGGCGCTGATATGAAAGGTCCCAGGGCGGTGCAAAGGGGGCGGGGCGCATCGCTCTGGGACCTCTCACGCCTACGGCGGCGGGGGGCTAGCCGTTGATTCCGCAGGCGTTTCTGTCCCGCACTATGCATCCGGAGAAATGCTCGGCAATGGGCATCAGACCTTTGTCACGCCGCATCGGACTTAGGTCTGATACATCGCGGTGGATGAATGCCCTAACCTTCTTGCAATGGAGTGAGGACTTCCGACCCAACCACTGCGCATCTTATTGCACCAAACCGTTCCGGGATGTCGGCAATGAAGAGATTCGCGTTTCTGGCAGCGCTCGCCGCGCCGGCCGTTGCTCTTGCCCTCGCCATAGCTGTTGTCAGTTGGCTGGAGCCGACGGCGGGCGTATCAAATGAGATCACGGCATCAACCGATCGGCAGATGCGCGTGCCGTGATCTCGACGACAAATCTTCTCGCGAGGCAGCCGCCGGGAGATACCGGAGACAGCCGGGGCCGTCGCGTCCCGATGGATTGGCGTCAGCCCGTTCATACCCGCGTGGAAAAGCTGCCGCTCGACATGCTCACAGACCTCTTCAAAGCTCGACCGGATCCAGGATATCCGCGGTGTCGTTTTTCGGCGACCCGACTTTCCTGTCGATCGCCCACATCACCATCAGCTCGGCCGGGAATGGTCTCATCAGGTCGTAAGGGTCCGGTTCGGGCGACAGCCAGCGTTCGTAATCCTCTGGGTGCAGGATCACCGGCATCCGGTCGTGGATCGCTGCCATCATGTCGTTTGGCGGGCAGGTGATCACGCAGAAGGTGCGGATATCCTCGTCCGTCTCGGGATTGCGCCAGGTCTCCCAGATACCGGCAAGCGCGAAGGGCTCGCCGGAACTCATGGCAATTGCGTAGGGCTGCTTGTCCTTGCCGGTGCTGTAGATGTCCTTCCATTCGAAAAAACCGTCGATCGGAATGAGGCAGCGGCGGTCCGCATAGGCACGCTTGAACATGCCGTTGGTTGCGATGCCTTCGCACCGCGCGTTGATCGGCGGACGGCCGGGTCTCTGTTGCTTCATCCAGCCGGCAACGAGGCCCCAGCGCGCGCTCACGAAGGTTGGCCCGAACACGTCCGGCTCGCGGATCACGTCGCGTATGATGATCGGGTAGTAGAGCGTTGGCGCGCCGTTATAACGGGGAAACTGGTTCGCCAGCGCTTCGGCGCCGCGCTCGCGCTGCGCAAAGGAAAAGGCGCGAAACAGCCCCTCCAGCGTGCTCTTGATATAGACGCGTCCACACATCCTCGATCCTCCGCTCGCCCGCCAAAGGGTAGTGCGGTAGTCCGGGCCGTCAACCGTCGCTTCTTCCGCGCGAGGTGCGCGACGGCGGACGCCGTCGTGCAGTTTGCTTTGTCGCCGTGGAAGCTGGGACGAGGGGGCGCTGGTTAATGATCCGCTCCCGTACGCCCGGTTCGCCGAGGTCCCAGTAGATTCCCGCCATCAGCGCCAGCCCCCCGCGGGCGATCAAGAGCGGAAGATGTTCGTTCGGTGCGTGCTGGGAGCATCCCGGATAGGAATGCGGGACCCATACGGTCGGGAGTTCAAGGATATCGGAGAAAATGTCGTTCGGCAGGATGGCGGGCTTCTTTCCGGTGGTGCGAACAATCGAGTCCCCCGTCCACCTGACCCATGGATGCCGGGGATCCAGCCGTGTCGCGCGAAAAACCGCGTCGCTCGACTGGGTGATCCGCACATGGGAAAAGCCATGGCGGTCGAAGTGCCGTCGGAATGCGTGCCCCAGCGCAGGCTTGCTCCCTATTCGCTGCCTCTCGGGATCAACCCCGCCACGATCCGGTCGGAAGTCCGCCCGCTGTCTGCCAGCCCTTTGGCGACGCCGGCCCTGTCCGCCGCGGGGCGGTTCTGGCTCATCTTTCTTTTGCCCTCGATCCGGGTGATCGGCATTCTGAGCCCGATGATGCCCTTGAGTTGTGTGTGGACGAATGCTTCGGGCGCATCCGTCACCGCCCATCGCTCCGGTCGCTCCTGTTCGTGGAGATTGGTGAGCCGCGTGACCACCCCGAGCAGGCGCTCGCTGTCGTCGTAGAACTCTACCGGTCCATAGGCGTGCACCGCCGCATAGTTCCATGTCGGGACGACCCTGCCGTGCTCGCGTTTCGATGCGTACCAGGAGGGGGTGATGTAGGCATCCGGCCCCATGAAGATCGCCATGGCGTCGCCGATCGGCGGGGTCCTCCATTGCGGATTGGCTTTGGCGAGATGGCCGTGGAGCGTCCCATGCTCGCCTTCGTCCGGATCGAGGAACAACGGCAAAGGCGTCGCCATCAGGCCATCGGCGGTGGCCGTCACGAAGTGGCAAAGCCGTGCCTCGCGCATCATCGCGTGGAGTGTGGCGCGATCGCCCTCTCTGAAGGCTGGTGGTGTGTACATCGAGCGTTGCTCCCTGTGTCCTCAGGCATGGTCATTTCGCGAACTTCCGTGCACCGGCGACGCAGAGGATGACCCCGACCGTCACTGCGAGCATCAGCAGGCTTACCTCTTCATGGAGCAATGTGGCGGCCAAGGCCAGTCCGAAAAACGGCTGCAGCAGCTGCAATTGCCCCACGGCCGCGATGCCGCCCTGGGCCAGTCCCCGGTACCAGAAGATAAAGCCGATCAGCATGCTGAACAGGGAAACATAGGCGAGACCGAGCCAGCCTGGCATGCCCACCTCCGCGAATGACGACGGCATCAGGGCGAGCGCGATCGCGAGCATGACGGGCAGCGACAGGACGAGCGCCCAGGAGATCACCTGCCAGCCGCCAAGGATGCGCGACAGTTTCGCGCCCTCGGCATAGCCGAGTCCGCAAGCGACGATGGCCGCCAGCATCAGGGCGTCGCCGACGGGCGAGGCCGTGAGGTCCTGCATAAGGGCAAAGCCGACGACGAGCAGGCTTCCCGCGACGGAAAACATCCAGAAAGCGGGACGAGGGCGCTCGCCGCCCCGAAGCACGCCGAAAGCCGCGGTTGCAAGCGGCAGCATGCCGACGAAGACGATCGAGTGCGCCGAGGTAACGTGCTGGAGCGCAAGCGCTGTCAGCAGCGGGAAGCCTACCACGACGCCGAGTGAGACGATTGCAAGGGAGAAGAGCTGGTCGGTGGTCGGCCGCTTCTCCCTGAAGGCAAGGAGCAGGCACAGGGCAAGCAGGCCAGCAATGCCGGCCCGGGCAACGGTCAGGAACACCGGATCGAAATCGAGCACGGCGGCACGTGTCGCGGGCAGCGAGCCGCTGAAGATCAGCACGCCGAGAAAGCCGTTGATCCATCCGCTGGTCGTCTTGTCCATAGCTTGGTCCTTTTTCTCGCCGGTACTCGGCCGAAGACTTTTTCGCGCGCTTATTTGAACGCGCAACGCTCTGGTGCCGCCAGAGACAATACAGTACAGTTGCACAAAACTGTTATGCATCATGGAGCAGTACAGATGGGCGTTGCAGCGACGACTGAGGGTGGTGGCACACGTGTGGCGGCAGTGATGAGCGCCATCCGGCAGCGCATCGCCAACCGCAGCCTGACGCCGGGGAGCAAGCTGCCATCGGTCCGCGCCTTTGCGGCGACCATGCAGGTCTCGACTTCGACCGTCGTGGACGCCTACGAACGGTTGGTCGCCGAAGGGGTGATTGCGTCGAGACCGGGCTCCGGCTTCTACGTTTCCGGGCAGGTCGTGCCTCTGGCATTGGCCGAGGTCGGACCCCGGCTTGACCGCGCCGTCGATCCGCTATGGGTTTCCCGGCAGTCTCTCGAAAGCAGCGATACGACGCTCAAGCCCGGCTGCGGCTGGCTCCCGCCGTCCTGGATGCCAGGGGCGGCATTGCGCAAAGGGCTGCGCGGCCTCTCGCGGGCGGAGGACGCGGCTCTTACCGATTATGGTACACCGCTTGGTTTTCCGCCGCTCCGTCAGTTGCTTGCGCGGCGCATGATGGAGCGCGGCATCGAAGCCTCGCCCGACTGCATCATGCTGGCGGAGTCGGGAACTCAGGCGATCGACCTTCTCTGCCGCTTCTTCCTCGAAACGGGCGACACGGTTCTTGTCGACGATCCGTGCTATTTCAATTTTCATGCGCTGCTGCGCGCTCACCGCGCCAAGATCGTCAGCGTGCCCTACACTCCGATGGGCCCGGACATCGAGGCTTTCGCCAGGGTGGTCACGGAGCACCGGCCGCGCCTCTACATCACCAATTCCGCCATCCACAATCCGACCGGTGCGGTGCTCTCTCCCGTTGTCGCCCATCGGGTGCTGAAGCTGGCGGACCAATTCGACCTCACCATCGTCGAGGACGACATCTTTGCCGATTTCGAGCTTACCCCCGCGCCAAGACTGGCAGCTTTCGATGGTCTCAGCCGCGTCATCCACATCGGCAGCTTTTCGAAAACCCTGTCGGCCTCGGCGCGCTGCGGCTTCATCGCCGCACGCCGGGAATGGATCGAGGGGTTGGTGGACCTCCGGATCGCCACCTCCTTCGGCGGCGGACGCCTTTCGGCCGAGCTCATCTATAACGTCTTGAGGGACGGCGGCTATCGCAAGCACATGGAGACGCTCCGCGCGCGACTGGCCCGCGCAATGGCCGAAACCGGTTCCAGGCTGAAACAGCTCGGCATCGAGCCTTGGCTGGAGCCGCAGTCGGGCATGTTTCTCTGGTGCCGCTTGCCCGCGGGCCTCGACGCCGCCGACATTGCCCGGGAGGCGCTGGCAGACGACGTGGTGCTGGCGCCAGGCAATGCCTTCAGCCTTTCACAGTCGGCTCAAGAGTTCATGCGGTTTAACGTTTCGCAGTGTCTGGACGATCGGGTGTTTGAGACGCTCGGGAAAGCGATCGACAGGCGGAGATCGCCGGGCGTTTCGGTGCGGGGATGAGCACACGCTCGTGAAGTCAGTTGTGTGGGTGGGGTGCGGCCACCTACCCACCGCATTAGGTCAGTTGGACCACCGGCCGTCCCACCCACCTCATTCCTGCGCTTGTCACAGGAATGAGCAGCGCCGCGTCTGCGGCGCGGGAGACCCCTCGATATCGGCGGCGCGAATGATCGCGGGTTACCGCGCAGAACGCCGGACCCACATCTCGTCCGTCTCGACTACTGGAGGCCTCGTCAGCCACGGCGCGGACGCGCCGTGGCTGGATTCCTGTGACGAGCACAGGAATGAGGTGGAGGGTGGGGATGCGCTACTGCCCAACTGACTTGATGAGAGCCCGTTGCGCTTCGCGCCACCAAGGAGCGGAAGAGCGCCCGACCCGACCTCATGTTACGTCACCAGCGACCGAAGCGCGACCTATGAAAGCGCGGCTGGTGACCGCGATGACGAGTGCGGCGACGATCAGGACTGCGGCGACGGCGAAGGTGATGCGCATGCCGGCGGCGACGGCCTCGGGGGCTGCCGTGGTGATCTCGCTGGTGCCGGACGCGAGCGCGAAGACCGCCCCCATGAAGGATGCGCCGGTGACGAGGCCGAGATTGCGCGAGAGATTGAGCATGCCGGAAACGATGCCCCGCTCGCCGGCCCCCACATCCTTTATCACGGCGGTGTTGTTGGCCGCCTGGAACAGGGCGTAACCGGCCGTGACCATGACGATCGGGGCGACATAGCCGGCGACACCGAACCCTGCCGGGAGCAGCGAGAGGAGGAAGGCGCCGGTAGCGATCGCTGTGAGCCCCGCGACGGTCATCGGCTGCGCACCGAGCCGGTCAACGAGGCGGCCGGCGGGGACGCCTGCGAGCGCCGCGACGAGGGGGCCGGCGGACATGACGAGGCCGACGATGGCGGCGTCGAGCCCGAGCCCGTGGGAGAGATAGAACGGCCCCACCACCAGCGTCGCCATCATCACCGTCGAGACGAGTGCGCTCATCGTGAGGCCGGCGGAAAGCACCGGATCGCGGAACATCGCGAGGCGGAGCAGGGGCGAGGCGGTTCTCGCCTCGGCAAACAGGAAGAGGCCACCGGCGAAGATCGCTGCCAGCAACAGGCTCATGTTGAGCGGACCGAAACTGCCCCGGCCGATCGTCATGGCGAGCGCGTAAGCGGCGAGCGTCAGCGCCAGCAGCAATGTGCCGATCGTGTCGAAGCCCGCCCGATCCTTGGGGCGCTCGCGGTCAGCGGGCAGGGTGCGGAACGCGAGGGAGAATGCCGCGACGCCGAGCGGCACGCCGGCTAGGAAAATCGCCCGCCAGCCGAGGCCGGCGATCAGCAGGCCGCCGAGCGAGGGACCGAGAGCAGTACCGATCGCCGATGTCGCCCCAAGGAGCCCCATGGCGCTGCCGGTCCGTGCCTTCGGCACCGTCTCGCCGACGAGCGCCATCGCAAGCGCCATCATGATCGCCGCGCCGAGACCCTGCGCCGCCCGCGCCGCGATCAGCATCGAGAGCGTCGGCGCGACGCCGCAGAGAACCGAAGCAACGGTGAAGAGGGCGATGCCGGAGACGAGTAGACGGCGCCGGCCGACCATGTCGCCGAGCCGCCCGACGCTGACGATGAGGGTGGTGATGGCGAGAAGATAGGCAAGCACCACCCATTGCACCTGCTGGAAGGAGGCGTCGAAGGCCTCAGTCAGCGCCGGCAGGCCGACATTGGCGATGCTGGTGCCGAGCGAAGAGAGCAGCATGGAGAGGGAAAGGGCGGCGAGCGCCCAGCGAAAGGAGGGCGCGCGTTCGCCCTCTTCGGCGATCCCCTCTATTGGTCGCGTCGTGGTCGTCATCGGGGTGAGCTCCTTTTCCGGCTTTGTACGGGCTTGCGGAAAGGTAGCTCTTTGCCGGACATGGCGGAACACGCATCATTTGCACTTCGTTCGTGCGTTTGACGCCATGTCACGTTCGGCTATAGTCGCGCCATGTCGAAGCCCGACCTCAACCTGCTTGCCACCCTCGACGTGCTGCTTTCGGAAGGCAGCGTTGCCCGCGCGGCCAAGCGGCTGCGGCTCAGCCCGTCGGCGATGAGCCGGGCGCTGGCGCGGCTGCGCGAGGCGACGGGCGATCCGCTGCTCGTGCGGGCCGGGCGCGGCCTGGTGCCGACACCGCGCGCACTCGAACTCAGCGCGCGCGTCGGCCGGCTGGTCGAGGAGGCCGAAGCGGTCCTGAGGCCTCAGGAAAGGCTCGATCTCAAACGGCTCGTGCGGACCTTCGTTCTCAGGACGAGCGATGGCTTCGTGGAGAATTTCGGACCGGACCTCATTTCCCGCGTCGGCGAGGAAGCACCCGGCGTGCGGCTCTGCTTCGTGCCGAAGCCGGACCGCGGCAGCGGGCCGCTGCGCGAGGCCGCCATCGACCTCGAAACCGGCGTCGTCGGCGAGGCGACCAGTCCGGAGGTGCGCACGCAGGCGCTCTTCCGGGACAGGTTCGTCGGTGTCGTGCGCATGGGGCACCCGCTTTGTGAGGGCGAGGTAACGGCCGACCGTTACGCCGCCGGCTGGCACGTCCTCGTTTCACGGCGCGGGCTCGACAAGGGGCCGCTCGATGAGGCGCTGGAGGCGCTCGGGCTCGAACGCGAGATCGTTACGATCGTCGGCGGCTTTGCCGCGGCCCTGGCGCTCGCCCGCGCCTCCGACCTGATCGCCAGCGTTCCCGAGCGACACACCGGGGCGCTGAGGGCCGGAATGCACAGCTTTCCGCTCCCGGTCGTCACGCGGGAAATTACGGTGTCGATGCTTTGGCACCCGCGCTTCGACGCCGACCCGGGCCACCGCTGGCTGCGCGGATGCGTGCGCGAGGTTTGTGGCAGGCCGCGCGCGGATTGATCGGCGGGTGGTGGTGACGCCTGTCCCCCATCAGGTTAGTTAAGCCAGTTGTTGCCGCGGCCAGCAACCACCGTCATTCCTGTGCTCGTCACCGGAATCCAGCCACGGCGCGTCGGCGGTGCGAGAGACTCCACCTGATCGAAAAAACGAGTGGCTTCGGGTATTTCCTCCGCGACGTCTCAAATGCTGAAGGCACTTCAACCACGGCGCGGTCGTCTGCGACCGCGAGGAACCACTTGCCATCCGCAATGTTTCGTAATAATTGAAGTTGCATGAAACGTGATAGTCGACTCTCCTCAGTTCTACATGCGCTCCTCCACATGGCCGAGCACAACGGCTCCATGACTTCGGAAGCGCTTGCGCAGTGCATGAACACCAATCCGGTCGTCGTGCGCCGGACGATGGGGCTCCTGCGAGAGGCAGGACTCGTGGCCTCCGCGCGCGGGCATGCCGGGGGGTGGACCATCACCGCCGATCTCAGCACCGTCACGCTGCGTCAGTTGCACGAAGTGCTGGGGGAACCTGCGATCTTCGCCATCGGCAACCGGAACGAAACGCCGGATTGTCTCGTCGAGCAATCGGTGAATGCCGCGCTCGACGCCGCCTTCGCAGACGCCGAGGCGCTTCTGCTGGAACGGTTTGCCCATGTCACCCTGGCCGACCTTGCCGCCGACTTTGCCCGTCGGCATGCGGAGCGGCGCACCAACGCATGATCCCTTAAATCGAAATCCGATCCAAGGAATCATGCGGCAATTCAAAGCGTTACAGCGAAATTTTCGCGTCCGATCGGACGCGCGGCACTGCGAGAGGAACAAGTGATGCAGAATGATGTGATCGTCGTCGGGGGCAGCTACGCCGGAATGGCCGCCGCCCTCCAGCTTATCCGTGCCCGTCGCACCGTCCTGGTGATCGACGCAGGGCTCAGGCGTAACCGCTTTGCCAGCCATTCCCACGGATTTCTCGGCCAGGATGGCATGGACCCCGCCGAAATTGCCGCAAGCGCGCGGGCGCAGCTGATGGCCTATCCAACGCTGACATGGGTCGACGGCCGCGCGGAAGCCGCCGGAGGGGTCAAGGACGCCTTTGCCGTCACGACTGCGGATGGTGCCCAGCATGAGGGGCGGCGGCTGCTTTTTGCCGTCGGCGTGACCGATCAGCTGCCTGAGATCGAGGGCATGGCGGAACGCTGGGGGAGGAGCATTTTCCATTGCCCCTATTGCCACGGTTACGAACTGGAACGGGGGCGGATCGGGGTAATCGCCACGGGGCCGATGTCGGTGCACCAAGCCCAGCTCATTCCCGAATGGGGCGAGGTGACCTTTTTCACCAATGGCGCGCTGGCGCTCGACGATGCTGCCCGCGCCGACCTGAAGTCGCGCGCCGTGACGATAGAGGAAACGCCGGTGAGAAGGATCGAGGGCCATGCCGATGTCCTTCTTGCTGACGGGCGGACCCTCTCATTTGCCGGGCTTTTTACCGCTTCGCGCAACGCCCCTGCGGCGCCGATCGCCGGGACGCTCGGCTGCGAGATCGACGAGACGCCATTCGGCACACAGATCCGCACCGACGCCACGAAGGAAACGACGGTTCCCGGCGCTTTCGCCTGCGGCGACGTAGCGCGCACACCCCATTCGGTCTCGCTCGCCGTGGCCGACGGGGCATGGGCGGGCGCGCAGTTGCATCGGTCTCTGGTCTTCTGACGCATATGGCCGTGCGCCCCCATTCCTTCGCACGGAGGACGAAGGATCACGGCTCAGATCGGCGGATCGGGGCAGCGCTCCGCGGCATTGGTAGGGGCGCTAATGCATGTCGCCCAAAAGTGTGCATCGGTTTTGGGACAACGACATGCATAAAGGCAATGACCTAAAGCGCGCGACGCGCTTCAGGTCCCGCCGCGACGGCGCCGCTGCGGCTTTACATTTCTTCACATTCTCCGAGAACGCTCGAAACGTCGCACTGTTAGCTTTCCCTCCATTGCAGCCGTTGCTGCGGAGTGACAGGAGACCAACTATGGAAAACGAGGACAAGAACCTGGCGAGCCCGGCCGCCAGCCAACCCACTTCGACGGGATGGAGCCGGCGCGCCGCGATCGGCGGTCTCGCGGCCGTCGCGGTTGTCGGCGGGATCGGTTTTGCAGCCGCGCGCAGCGACGATTTCGACTTCGGCATGGGCCGTTTCGGCATGGGCGGCCACATGATGCACGCGCATATGGGAGGTGGCTTCATGGAACACCGGATCGGCTCCGTGCTCGACGAGCTCGACGCGACACCCGAGCAGGAAGACAAGCTTTGGGACATCATCGACAAAGCGCGCTCCGAGATCAGGCCGACATTCCGGGACTTCCGCGAGACGCGTGAGGAGGTTATCGAACTCCTCGGCGCTTCGACCATCGACCGCGCGGCCGCCGAGAAGCTGCGCAGTGAGCGCATCGCGGCCATCGACGAGGCCTCGCGCAAGATGACGACCGCGCTCCTCGACGCCGCGGAAGTGCTGACGCCGCAGCAGCGCGCCAAGCTCGTCGAGCATTTGAAGGAGCGCAGGGCCCACGGCCGGTGGTAAGGCTTACTTGGCTGGGCTACCGCATGTTTCCTTAAATTTTATGCGGTTTAGGGATAAGAACATGCAGCAACTCAAAGTATTACAGCGAGCTTTGCGGGTCTGATGATGCGCGGCGCTGCAGGCGAGTGAACGGAGCGCAAGAAATGGCGGAACGGGTCTTGATCGTTGACGACGACACGCGCCTCTCCGCCATGCTTGCCGACTACCTCTCCGGGAACGGCTACACCGTCCACACCGCGGCGACGGCCACGGCGGGCCTTGCCGACCTCGGCCGTCATGGGCCGGACGCCGTGATTCTCGACATCATGCTTCCCGACTTCGACGGCTTCGAGACCTGCCGGCGCATGCGCGCCGTCTCAGACGTGCCGATCCTGATGCTCACGGCCAAGGGCGAAGAGACAGACCGCATCGTCGGGCTGGAACTCGGGGCCGACGACTATCTGCCGAAGCCCTTCAATCCGCGCGAACTGCTGGCGCGGCTGAAGGCGATCCTGCGCCGCCGCAACGGCAGCGCGGCGGTTGCGCGGACCTTTCGCTTCGGGCGGCTGGAGATCGATCCGGGATCCCGCGCGGTCAGGGTCGACGGCCGCGAATGTGTGCTGACCAGCCACCAGTTCGACCTGCTTGTGGCGCTTGCCGAAAATGCCGGCCGCACGCTTTCGCGCGAGCAGTTGATGGACACGGTCAAGGGGGAGGAGTTGGAAGCCTTCGACCGCTCCATAGACGTGCATATCTCGCGCATCCGGGCGGCCATCGAGAGCGACCCGAAGCATCCGAAGCGCATTATCACCGTGCGCGGCACCGGCTATGTTTTCGCCCGCCTCCAGGACGACGAGAGATAAGCATGTCGCCCAAAAGTGCGCAGCGGTTTTGGGATAACGACATGCGCAAACCCAAAGATGCATGTCGCCCAAAAGTGCGGAGTGGTTTTGGGATAACGACATGCATCTAAACAGAGACCTAGAGCGATGCGCAGCCGGCTGTTCCTGAAAATCTACCTGACACTGCTGGCGAGCCTTGCCGCGGTCGCTGTCGCCAGCGCGGCCTTCGTATGGCTGGGGCAGGGCGAGGAGGAGTTGAGTTGGGAGAGCCAGCGCGCGCGGTTTGTCACCGCGCTCATTCCGCCCGATATGGATCGGTCGTCGGTCGAGGCGACGTTGGAGCGGTTTTCACGGGCCTTCGACGCCGACATAGCGGTCTACGACCCGCGCGGCAAGCTGATCGCGAGCGCCGGTCGCCCGCTCCCGCCCTACATTATCGAGCGGCCCTGGCACCACGGCAGAGGCAACTTTCACACCATGGTGACCGAGTTGCCCGACGGTCGCGCAGTCGCCGCGCGCATGGAGCGGCCCTTCCGCCCGGCCGGCCGCAATCCGCTCGCCTATCTGGCGTTGATCGCCGGCGTCATCGGGCTCGCCGCCTATCCCGTGGTGCGTCACCTCACCCGTCGGCTGGAGCGGCTGCGCGGGGGCGTGGATGCCTGGGGCAGGGGTGAATTCGTAGCGCGCGTGCCGGAGGACGGCAGCGACGAGGTCGCGGCGGTGGCGAAGAGCTTCAACAAGGCCGCCGATCATGTCGAGCGGTTGATCACGTCACACCGCGCTCTGCTCGCCAATGCCAGCCACGAATTGCGCTCGCCGCTGGCGCGCCTGCGCATGGCGATCGACCTTTACGAGCAGGCGCCGGACGAGAGTCGCAAGGAGGAGATCGTCCGCAACCTCGCCGAGCTGGACACGCTGGTCGAGGAGATCCTGCTCGCGAGCAGGCTCGACCATGTGGAACAACTCGATGCGCCCGAGTCCGTCGACCTGCTGGCCTTGGTCTCGGAAGAGGGGGCGCGCAACGGCGTCGAGGTCTCCGGCACGCCGGCGACTGTCACAGGCGATGCGCGCCTCATTGGCCGGCTCGTGCGCAATCTTATGCAGAACGCGCTGCGCCACGGCGGTCCACCTGTCACAGCCACTGTCGCGCGGGAAGGCAGTATGGTGGAACTCAGGGTCCGCGACCACGGCCCGGGCATACCGGACAGCGAGAGCGCCCGCGTTTTCGAGCCGTTCTACCGGCCCTCGGGGCGCAGCGAGGCCACAGGTGGCTGGGGCTTGGGGCTGGCGCTGGTGCGCCAGATCACCGAGCGCCATGGCGGTGCGGTGCGTTATGAAGCTCCGTCTGGCGGCGGCGCCTGCTTCGTGGTGACGCTTCCGGTGCATACTGCGTGATTTCCGCAAATCGGAGTCGATTTGAGGACAAAATCATGCATGGTGGCAGCAGGTTGTGCGGCAAAAGCCGCTAAGGCCCTCCCGCTACAGGTTACGCGGAAGTAGTGACGAATGGATGTAATGCTCTCGAAAGCGGCCGTTCAATCCAATCGTGTGGTTACCGTGACAGCCGAAATCGAGTGGCTCCACCTTGGTCAAAGAATGCACGGCGTTGCAGGCAGCCTTCCTCCACGCTTGGGAAGCGAGCGAAGGACTCGTGACGTTTAGGTTACGTCTGCATGTCCTTAAACCGTAGCGATTTAGGGATAAAACGTGCTGTCATTCAAAGTGTCACAGCCGCTTTTTGCGCGCCCGACAAGACGCGCGGCGCTGTTGGGGGGAGAGGCCGATGTACATTCTCTATGGGGGTGACTTCACCCGCGCACCGCTCGTCCAATGGGTGCTCGAGGAAGGTAAAATCGAGTACGAACTCAGAAAAATAGACATTTTGAATGGCGAGCACCGTACAGCGGAATTCCTTGCTATAAACCCGGCCGGCCTTGTGCCCGTGCTGATTACGCCTGACGGCGACGCGCTCTATGAGGTGGCCGCACTGATGTTATATCTGGCTGACCGGCACCAGCTTACGGATCTCGCTCCTTCGCCGACAGATCCGGACCGGGGACCTTTTCTCTCGGCGGTTTTCCATGTCGCGGGGGACATACAATCCGAGATGAAGCGCTTTCATTTTCCGCACCGGTTCTCGCTGAGATTGGCGGATAGCGCCGGGGTTCAGGATCTCGCAAAAACGCTCGTCCTCAGCCGCCTGGACATCATGAATATGAGGCTGGAAAAAAGGGGACCATATGTCCTTGGAAGCCGCTTCTCCCTTGCAGATTTCTACCTGTGCTTCTGGGTCGCGTACCTCGATCGCGAAGGCGTGTGCCTGCAGTTTCCGTCGATTGCCCGACTGTACGACCTGGTTCGATCTCGTCCGAGCGCGATCCCCTATCTCGAAGAGACCGAGCGGATGGCAGCAGCCTACGCAGAGATGATGAAAAAGAAGCCCGGCGGCGTTATAGCCTGACTCACCGCAACGCTTTCTCCAAGGCATCACGGTTGCGGATCAGCCAGGCGACGCTGCGGGTCTGCCAGGCGATGCCCCAGACGCGCGGGGCGATTTCAGTTCCGGGCGTGATCTGCTGCTCGATCACCTCGTTTGCCGCGCTTTGAGCCGCGAATTCGATGATCCGGTAGCCAAGCCGATGCCGCGCTTCGGCTGGCAGGCCGTAACCGTCCAAGAAGAGGCGCACCTGGCGCAGGCGGCGCCCGGCATCAGGCAAGCCGTTCATCTCGGCGACGTCGTCATCGTAAAGTTGCGCGTTGTTCCAGGCTGCCATGGCGATTTCGGTCAGCCGGTCTACGGGGCCTGCCGCCTCCCAGTCGATCAGCGCGACCGGCTTGCCGGCCCTCGAAACGACGTTCCAGGGTGCCGCATCGCAGTGCCCGATGATATCAGGCCTGCCGACCCCGCGGCCAAACCAGGGGCGCCAGAGCGCATCCGCCGGAGGGCGAAAGGATGCAGTCGCGTCGTGCAGGCAACGCATGAGGCTGCCCAAGGCATGAATGGCCTCGTCCGACCAGGGCGCCGGATTGATGACCTCGCCTTCGATGTAGGTGAGGACTTCACGGCCTCGCTCGTCGAAGCCGTCTCCGACGACGCGGGGCGCGCCCGCGAAGCCGGCATCCTCAAGATGGCGCAGCAGAGATTGGACCGAACGCGCCCAGGGACCGGTCTCCCGGATGACCACGCCACCTCGTCGGCTGACAGCGGTTCTCTCGCCGCCGGCAAGCGGCGTGAAATCGGCTTCTTTCGTCATGGGCGAATGATAGCAGCCGTGCGGTTGAGGAGAAGGGCGCGCTGTGCCTGCTAAGCGCTGCGCCTTCCAAGATTTGAGAAAGCCGCCGTAAAAATTTGAAATTGCGCCGTGATCCTGTTTCTCCAGGAAACACGTAGTGATTCCGCCGCCGGCGTATTCACCGGACCTCCGACGTCCGTGGTTTCATCGGCTGGCTCGGGCGGCGGGGTATAGATGTTGCCCTGATCGAGGGAAAGGATCGTCAAGATTGAGATCATCTTCGCTCTCCTCATGCGCCGGTCGGCCTTATGGAGAGCAGTCTCCGCTGATAGGGGCTTACGGTCCTGTAGTCACCGCCGAAAAGTTCCAAAAAGTTGCAAAGGGCTGCGGTCAAGTCTCGACGTCTGCGCGTCAGCCTTCTTCGAGGCCAGCCTTCGCGAGCCCTTCGAAGACCGGGGCAATTCTCAAGTCCCTGCCGGGCTGGCCGGCGCGGATGCGGGCGATGGTTATACCGGGAGCGATCTTCCTCAGCTCAGCGAGGTAGCGATGTGCTTCTTCCATGCGGCCGAGATGGGCGTTGGCCGCGACAAGTGCCCAGAGCGTCGGGTCGAAATTCGGGTTGCTGGCGTGCGCACGGGCGGCCCAGGCGAGCGCTTCAGGGTACTTGCGGCGCATCATCTCGACGTAGGCGATGCCGCAGAGCGAGAAATGCGCGCCGCGATCTCCCGGGCTCAGCCGGTTCGCCCGATGGAAGTGGGAAAGCGCCTGATCGAGGCTGCCGCAGTGAAGGTGACCGATGCCCGCCCGAACCACGACCATCAGGTTGTTGGGGTTGGCCTCCGCCGCCAATTGCAGCACGGCCAAGCCCCAGTCGTAGTCCTTGGCGGTCTGGAGCAGGGCAACGCCGCAATGCGCCATCACCATGGCGTCGCCCGCCGCCTGTTCAAGGCCGCGGCGCGCGAAGGCTGCGCATTCCGCTACGTCGTCGGGGCCGAGCGGCGGCCAGCCCATGGTGTGGCGGTGTTCGAGCGCCCAGGCCGCATGAGCAAGCAGGTGCGCATTGTCGGGCTCCTGCTCGAGACCCTTCTTGAGCAGCGCATAGGCCTCGGCATTGTCCTTCTCCGTTTCGGTGGAGATCTTTGCCAACGCCTGCAGATAGATGTCGTAGGCGGCGATGCTTCCCGGACGCTCGCGCCGCGACCGCTCGATTTCGGCGGTCTGGATGTGCGGCTCGACAAGCGTCGCGACGTTTTCGGTGATCCGGTCCTGGAATTCGAAGACGTCGTCGAGCTCGCCGTTCAAGGTCTCAGCCCAAAGATGTGCGCCGCTGCCGCCGTCGACAAGCTGCGCCGCAATCCTCAGCCGGCTGCCCGAGCGCCTTATACTGCCTTCGAGCACGTAGCCGACGCCGAGGTCCTTCGCCACCTGCCGCACGTCAGTGAAACTGCCCTTGTAGGCATAGGAGGAATTGCGGGCGATCACCGCGAAGCTCCGGAAGCGGCTCAGCGCCGTGATGATGTCGTCTACGACGCCATCGGCGAAATAGTCCTGGCCGGGGTCGCCGCCGAGATTGGCGAAAGGCAGGACGGCGAGGGCAGGGCGCGTCGGCAGTGCGGCCTCCGCATCTCCAGACCGTGCGCCCGGCTGCACGAGGCGATAGCCGACGCGCGGCACCGTCGCGATCCATTCCTGCCCGTCAGGCGCTGGGCCGAGCGCCTTGCGGAGTGCCGCGATCTGCACCGTGAGATTGCTTTCCTCGACGACCATCCCGGGCCAGCCGCGCTCCATCAGTTCCGTCTTGGAGACAATGCCGCCGGCGGCGTCGAGCAATGCTTCGAGAAGAGCCAAGCCCCGCTGGCCAAGAGCGACGGATTCGCCATGCCGCAGCAGGAGGCCGCGGGCGGGATCGAGGACAAACTGGCCGAAGGCACGCCGCGACTCCATCATGCGCGAAATATAGCCGATCGGACAACCGGCGGAAACGGGCGCCGTTTCTTCAATCGCGCGTGGCACTGACGACGAGGGCGGGGAGAGGCAGGCGGACGATGCCGTTGTCGGTGAAGGGCTGAAAGTTTTCTCCGAGCGCCTCTTCTATCCGCGCCCGTGCTGCCGGCTCCTGCCTGTCCAGCACCATGGTCGAACGGACGAAGGCATGTCGGAAGAAGTCGGAAAGCTCAGCGACGGGGAAGTCGAGGGTGGCGGGGATGTCGCCGAACGTGACGTCGGTGAAGCCGGCCCCATGGAGCACCCGCATTGCTTCTTCCCGCTCGGCGAAGCGGAACAAGGGCGGGGCGGGCGGCAGGTCGACATCGAGCGTACCGTGGCTGCTGACGACCTCCGGAAGGATGCGGAACAACGGCGAGACGTCCGGGCCGCGCCAGACGGTGAAGGCGTAGCGGCCGCCGGGCTTCAATACCCGCGCGGCCTCGGCAATCGCCCGGTCAGGGTCGGCGAGATGCAGGGTGCCGAAATTGTTGATGACGCGGTCGAACGCGGCGTCCCCGAAGATGAGCGCCTCGGCGTCGCCGACTTGGAAATGGACGTTGCTGGCCTTGGCTTTTGCCGCTGCGACCATCTCCTCGGAAAAGTCGACGCCGGTGACGATCGCGCCGCGTGCGGCGGCCGCCAGGCTTGCCTCCCCAGTGCCGCAACAGACATCAAGCGTCGAATGGCCACGGCTGATCCCGGCAGCATTGAGCAGAGCTGCTATGCCGTAGCGGCAGAACCGGCCCGAATAGCGATCGTAGATCCGGGCGCGCTCGCTCCAGCCGCGATGTTCGAGCGTTTTGAAGGTCGGTTGCGTAACCATGGATCGGCCCCCTCCACCAAAGGGCGATTGTATCATGCTTTGGTGGGGTGGGAGACGCGTGAGATCGTCTCCGCCACGCTTCCGTTACCGATGCGACAAGGCAAGCTCAAGGATAACGGGGAAGACGGGGCACACGCGCCGTCGATCCCTGCAGAGGTTTCCGCGTGCGGAAGCGAAGCAGCCCCGGGGAGCCTTCCGCCAGGGCTGCTGTGTCGAGGAACCCGCTCACTCGGTCGTGGGCGTGGTCAGTTCCTGTTCGTCGGTGTCGACTACGAAGACGGCGAGCAGTCTTGCCGATTCCGTGTCGCTGGCGTTCGCGCTGACGCCGTGAAGGGCGCCGGGCTCTTCGTAGAAGTTTTCGCCGGTATTGTAGACCTTTTCCGGCGAACCGTTGACGCTGCTGCGGATCGCACCATCGAGCACCGTCGCATAAATGAAGGCGGAGTCCGGGTGCATGTGGGCGGGCGACGAGCCGCCCGGCTCGTATTCGACAAGCACGCCCTTCATGCTCTTGCCGGGGACGTTCGGAAGGGGCCGGTCGAATACGATCGTCACCTTGCCGGCAGGCCGGTCGCCGGCCGAAGCTGTGGTGATCGCGAGCGCTGCAAATACAGCGGCTGAGAGAAATCGTGTAAACATTGCAATTCTCCTTCGTGGCTAAAAAACTGTCGTTCGCCGCCCCTGATCCTGGATCGCGGATCGGGGGGCGTTGTTCGAGACGTCTGGTCAGCGGCTGCTTACTGAGCCTGTGATCGGGCAAGCCAGTCCTCGAAGCGGGTCGCGCCGAGGCGCGGGTTCTCGCCGGGAGTGAGCGACTGGTCATCGAGAACGGCGCCGAAGTAGCGTGCGTGGACGTCCGGCACGACCTTGCGCGTGTCCTTCGTTGCCTTGAGAAAGCGCCTAATCACTTCGTCGAGAGGGATCGCCTCCGGACCGGCGACTTCGACGGTCCCGTTGACCGGGGCTGCGAGCGTGACGTCGGCGAGCGCCGCCACTACGTCATCCGACGCGATCGGCTGGAACAGCGCCGGCGACACGCGGATCTCGTCTCCGACGGTGGCCGACTGGGCAATGCCGCCGACAAACTCGAAGAACTGCGTGGCGCGCAGGATGGTGTAGGGAATGCCGGAGCCCTTGATGAGGTTTTCCTGTGCGACCTTCGCCCGGAAATAGCCGTTCTCCGGAAGCCGCTCGGTACCGACTATCGAGAGAGCAACATGGTGGCGCACGCCGGCGGCAGCTTCCGCGGCCAGCAGGTTGCGGCCCGACGTCTGGAAGAACTCGAGCACCGCCTTGTCTTCCCATACCGGAGCGTTCGCCACATCGACGACGATGTCGGCGCCGTCGAGCGCTTCCGCCAGCCCCTCGCGGGTGATGGTGTTGACGCCCGTGTTAGGGGAGGCGGCGAGCGCATCGTGGCCGCGCTCCTTGAGGGTCTTCACAAGCTTCGATCCGATGAGGCCGGTGCCCCCGATGACGACGATCTTCATGGCTTCTCTCCTTTTCTCCCGACCGCAACCATTGCCGTCGATCTGGGTGGAGAGTGCCCCGGCGCTCGAGGGAAGTCCTTGCGGCGAGCTTGAAATGAGCTTGAGGGAAGCTTGGTTATTCGTCCAAGGGTGCTATCAAGGGGGCGGAATCATTCGCCAAGGGATACCGACGTGCCGTTCGTTTTTGGAGACTACGTGCTCGATCCGGAGCGCCGGGAGCTTACGCTGCGTGCGGAAGTCGTGGCCGTCGGGCCGCAGGTCTTCGACCTGTTGCTGCACCTCGTCAGAAATCGCGACCGCGTCGTCAGCAAGGACGACCTGCTACAGGCGGTGTGGGGCGGCCGGATCGTATCGGAATCGACCATCACCAGCCACATCAATGCAGTTCGCAAGGCCATCGGCGACAGCGGCGAGGAGCAGCGCCTCATCCGCACCGTCGCCCGCAAGGGCTTCCGCTTCGTCGGCGAGATCAGCATCGACGAGATTGGGGAGCTAGGGCAGCGCGACGGGCGGGGCGTCTTAGAACAGGGCTCCGGCGTGCAGAAGGAGCCGCCCGCGCCGACACTCGTCCTTCCGGATAAACCCTCCATCACCGTCCTGCCGTTCGTCAATCTCAGCGGCGATCCGGAGCAGGAATATTTCGCCGACGGCGTGGTGGAGGACATCATCGCGGCTCTTTCGCGGATGCGCTGGCTGTTCGTCATCGCGCGCAATTCGAGCTTCACCTACAAGGGGCGGGCGGTCGACGTGAAGGAAGTCGGCCGCGAGCTTGGCGTGCGCTACGTGCTCGAGGGCAGCCTGCGCAAGTCCGGCAACAAGGTGCGCATCACCGGTCAGCTCATCGACACGACCACCGGCGCGCACCTATGGGCGGAGCGCTTCGAAGGCACGCTCGACGACATCTTCGAGCTGCAGGACCAGATAGCCGAAAGCGTCGTCGGCGCGATCGCGCCGCAGCTCGAACGGGCGGAGATCGAGCGCGCCAAGCGCAAGCCGACGGACAGCCTCGACGCCTACGACTATTACCTGCGCGGCACGGCGAAGGTGCACAACGGGACCCGTGAGGCAATCGAGGTGGCGCTATCCTTGTTCTACAGGGCGACTGAGCTCGACCCGGAATTTGCGTCGGCCTATGGCATGGCGGCCTGGTGCCATTTCTGGCGCAAGGTCAATGGCTGGATGTCCGATCGCGCCGGCGAGATCGCGGAGGGTGCGCGGCTGGCGCGCCTTGCGGTTGAGCTCGGCCGGGACGATGCGGCGGCGCTGACGCGGGGAGGACATGCGCTCGCCCATCTCACCGGCGACCTCGACGGCGGCATCGCGCTCCTCGACAGGGCGAAGTTTCTCAATCCGAATCTCGCCCCGGCCTGGTTCCTCGGCGGCACGCTGCGGGCTCTCCGTGGTGAAACAGACGCCGCTATCGAGCACCTGGCGCATGCCGTACGGCTCAGTCCGCTGGATCCGGAAATGTTCCGGATGCAGGTCGGGATGGCCCTGGCGAATTTCTTCGCGGGGCGCTTCGATTCCGCCTCGGCCTGGGCGGAGAAGGCGCTGGGGAACCTGCCGAGCTTGCTCCCCGCGGCCGTCGTGGTGGCGGCAAGCCACGCGCTTTCCGGGCGCCCGGAGGAGGCACGGCAGGCGATGCAGCGGCTGCGCGCGCTCGACCCGTCCCTCAGCGTCTCCAACCTCGGGGACTGGATGCCGATCCATCGCCCGGAGGATCTTGCGCGGCTCGCCGAGGGCCTGAGATTAGCCGGCGTGCCCGAGTGACGGCGGCACATCGCATGAGCGTGAATTGCGCTCAGGCGAGCCACGCGCGTGGCCGCGGCGACGTGATCGCGTTCTCTGATGCCGCTCAGGAAAATACCGGCATCCGCAATTACGCGGGTTTTTCTCGCAGCCTCGATCGACACGGCCTCCGGCGTATACGTCGCCTTCAATCGCTCCGACACCCGCGGGCTGCTAATCGAAGGTGTTTCGCTTGCGGCGCTCACGTCTCCCGACGTGATGTTCGGGCATCGTCAGCTGATTGCGAAAAACGCAGGTGCGACGTTCGCGGGATCCTGTATCTACAGCGCCGCGCGTCCTGTCAGACGCGCGGAAGACACCATCGCACTTTGGATTGCTTGCAGTTTTTAACCTTGAATCGGCTAGGATTTAAGGAAATAGGCGGGAGCGAACATGCAGTGGCTGGACCGGGCAAAGAAATGGGCGAAGGGCATCAAGCGGGATGTCGTCGTTCTGTGGTTGGCGGCGCGTGACCGGCGCGTTCCCTCGTATGCGAAGCTCGCCGCCGGCGCGGTCGCGGCCTATGCCCTGTCGCCGATCGACCTGATCCCCGACTTCGTTCCGGTCCTCGGATATCTCGATGACCTCGTCATCGTCCCAATCGGCATCGTCGCCGCGCTCAAGCTGATTCCAACCGATGTTCTCACGGACTTGCGCATCGAAGCAACGAAGCGCACCGAGCGTCCCGTCAGTCGAGGCGGGCTGGTTGCGATCATCGCGATATGGCTGCTGCTCGCGGCCCTCATCGTCTGGATGGTGATCGGCGCGGCCGTTCGCTGAGGCAAGGCTGTACCTATCGTCCCTCGCCTGCAGCGTCGCTGCGTCCTTTCAAGCGCGCCTATGATTTCACGACGGTTTTTATCTTCGCCACGGCCTCGAGCGTCCGATGAACCGGGCATTTGCCGGCAATTTCGACGATCTTGCCGCGAAGCTCTTCCGAGACTTCGCCGTCGATGGAAATGACGCGCTCGAAATGGTCGATCCTGGCGCTGCCGCTGCGCTCCGACTCGGTGCATTCCTCGCAGTCCTTCGCGTGGATCTTGGCATGCGAGACGTCGACGCCGATGCGGCCGAGCGCAAACCCCTTGTGCTCGGCATAGAGGCGCAGCGTCATCGACGTGCAGGCGCCAAGCGCGATCGACAGAAAATCATAGGGCGAAGGGCCGGAATCGAGCCCACCCACGGTTTCGGGTTCGTCGGCGAAAAGCCTATGGCCGCCGGCCTGGACCGCGTTCTGAAACTTGCCTTCGCCCGTTTCCATCACGCGGACATGTTCGATCGGTTGCGTGCCCTGTGGCGTGTCGGCGACGAGATAGCGCGTCAGCCATCCCGAGATGATCCGACCGGCGAAGGCGGCGTCTTCAGGGTCGGTGAGCAGGTGATCGGCCTTGTCCAGCGAAACGAAACTCTTGGGATGCTTCGCCGCGAGGAAGATTTCGGTGGCGTTCTCGATCCCAACCGTCTGGTCCAGCGGTGCGTGAAGGATGAGGAGCGGCTTTTTCAGGCTCGAAACAGCGGCCTTGATGCGTTGCTCACGCGCGTCCTCGACAAATTGCTTTCTTATGAGGAACGTGCGCGCGGCGAGATTGACGTCGGCCGAGCCGCTCTTCTCGATCTCCTCGAGGCTTGCACCGAAGTTCTTCAATACGTGGCCGACATCGGCCGGCGCCCCGATGGTGGCGACGGCGCGCACTTCAGGAATGTCTCTGGCGACGGCGAGAACAGCTGCGCCCCCGAGCGAGTGGCCGATGAGCAACGACGGTGCCGCATAGTGTTGACGGAGATAGTCGGCGGCCGAAAGCAGGTCTGCGACATTGGAGGAGAAATTCGTCGAGGCGAATTCGCCCCCGCTCGATCCGAGACCCGTAAAATCGAAGCGAAGGACACCGACGCCTTCGCGCGCAAGCTCGGCCGCGACGCGGCGTGCTGCCACGAAATCCTTGGAGCAGGTGAAGCAATGGGCAAAGATTGCGTAGGCGCGCAATGGCCCGTTGGGCAGATCGAGGCGGGCGGCAAGGATTGCGCCAGAATGACCGGGAAATTGGAGCCGTTGCGTATTGAAGGCCATGATGCGCTCCTTTGCTCTAAAGGAAATGCTCATTCTACATCTGCAGCGGCGACCGGGTACTTACACCTTTGCGCGTCTTTTCAGGCCCTACAGGCCACGAAAGCCTGCTGCTGGCTTGTCGGTTGCTGTGCGGCAAGGCTTCTTCTCCCTTCTTCATGCTGCGTGCAACGTGCCCGGCGTATCCGCCGGGCGCTTCAGAGTTCGCTCGAACGCAACAGTAGTCTCCGCGGCCGGAGACCGGCGGGCGGTTATTCGGCCGCCGACCGCCGGGGCAATACCCAGTTGGGGCGCGGGAAGTGGCAGGTATAGCCGTTGGGGAAGCGCTCCAGGTAGTCCTGGTGCTCCGGCTCCGCCTCCCAGAAGTCACCCACAGGCTCGACTTCGGTCACCACCTTGCCCGGCCACAGGCCCGAGGCTTCGACGTCTGCGATGGTGTCCTCGGCTATCCGCTTCTGCTCTTCATCGACGTAGTAGATCGCCGACCGGTAGGAGAGGCCGATGTCGTTGCCCTGTCGGTTCTTCGTGGTTGGATCGTGGATCTGGAAGAAAAACTCCAGGATCCGCCTGTAGCTGATCTTCTCGGGATCGAAGACGATCTCGATGCCCTCGGCGTGGCTGCCATGATTGCGGTAAGTCGCGTTCGGCACGTCGCCGCCGGTGTAGCCCACGCGGGTCGCGACGACGCCGGGGAGCTTGCGGATCAAGTCCTGCATCCCCCAGAAGCACCCACCGGCCAAAACAGCTCTCTCGGTCATTCAGATATCCTCTACCTGGTTGATATACTCGCCGTAGCCCTCGGCCTCCATTTCCTCACGCGGAATGAAGCGCAGCGAGGCGGAATTGATGCAGTAACGCAATCCGCCCCGATCCTTCGGGCCGTCGGGAAACACATGGCCGAGGTGGCTATCGCCATGCTTCGAGCGCACCTCGGTACGGATCATACCATAGGAGTCGTCCCTGAGTTCCTTGACGTTTGCCGGCGCGATCGGCTTGGTGAAGCTCGGCCAGCCGCAGCCGGAATCGAACTTGTCGGCCGAGGCGAACAGCGGCTCGCCGGAAACGATGTCGACATAGATGCCTGGCCTCTTGTTGTCATTATATTCGCCTGTGAAGGGGCGCTCGGTGCCGTTCTGCTGGGTCACCCGAAACTGCTCGGGTGTCAGCTTGCTGACCGCTTCGTCGGTCTTCTTATAGGTCATTGCCTGTCTCCGTTGTTTAGATCTTGATCGAGCAGCGCCGATCGTTCAGCTAGGTGATGGCAGCGTCCCGACGGCCGCTTCCACACGACGTGCGAGTTCGAGGAGGCTGCTGTCACGCCCGTGCGCACCGTCAATCTCGAGCCCTAGCGGAAGCCCGTTTTTAGACAGGCCCGTAGGAATGCTGATACCTGGCAAGCCGGCCAAGCTCGCGGCGATGGTGTTCTTTGCCAGAACCAAATCGCTGACCTCCTGATCTGCGATTGAGAACTTCGACTGCTGCTCGATCAATGGTGCCGTGCAGGGTGTCGTTGGAAAGAGAAGTGCGACAGCCCCGCTGCGGGCAAAGGCTTCGCTGAATCGACGTTGGATTTCCGGACGATCGAGTGTCAGTGCTGCCTCATATGTCTCGCGAGAAATATATCCAGGTCCGTTCGGTAAAACGACGTGCCCCCAAGCTTCTCTTAGGCCAGGTTTCAAGCCGTTATAGATTGCGTCGAACGAAGTAGGAATTCCGTTGTAATGAAGAAATCCCGAGATCGCATCCATCGTCTCATGGAAAAAGATGTTCCACGTTGCCCTTTCGGTGATCGAGGAGAAGTCTTCTCCGAGGTCTATTGCGACAATCTCGGCACCAGCCTTGCGTAGCCGCCGAACTGTGTCTTTGAAATGCGCCTCGATGTCGGGCTCGACCAGATCAAGATGCTGCCGAGGCGCATAGGCTAACCTGACACCCTTCAGGTCAGATCGATCGGAGCGTGCGGTCCGTTCAGCCTTCGTGACGATTTGATCAATCAGGGCGCAGTCTTCGACATTGCGCGCAAGCACGCCTGTTGTGTCGAGGGTATGAGAGATCGGCGCGACCCCGTTGCCTGGCCACCGTCCCGTCGTCGGCTTGAAGCCAACCACGCCACACAGCGACGCAGGCACCCGGATCGAACCTACCGTATCGCCCCCGAGGGCCGCGGGTACGATGCGAGCCGCGACGGACGCGCCCGCCCCACTCGAGGAGCCCCCGGAGACATGATTGCGGCTATGAGGGTTTTTCACCTGACCATAGGTGCTGTTGTTGCCGGTCAAGCCATAGGACATCTCGACAAGGTTATTTTTGCCAAAGACAACGCCGCCAGCATTCTTGATCGCGGCAACGACCTCCGCGTCCTTCTCCGGCACGAAACCTTCGAGATTCCGCACACCAAGCGTCGTTCGCAATCCTTTAGTCAGATAGCTGTCCTTGACCGCTAACGGAACGCCGAGAAGGGGAGCAGTGGAACCAGCGGCGCGTGCCTTGTCCGCATTTCTGGCCGCCGCCAGCGCAGCTGCTTCATCTATCGTGATGAACGCATTCAGATCGGAGTGCGTCCGGGCGCGCTGGAGGAGAGCGGCCGTGTATGACTCCGAGGAGATGTCGCCATTACGAATGGCGGCTGCCGCTGCGACGATGCCAAGCCCGGTGAGCCCTTCCGCTTCCGGCTCCGAGGCTGTTTTAATGAATGCTTCGTTCTCGTGCATGATAACCTCACTTTAGCCCAGGACGACCAACATGCCATCGGCCGTCACGTTCAGGGCCGCGCAGTTGTCAACTGCGCGGCAGCGCATCGGAGAGCGATCCTCAGTGCGTGTGAGGAGCCGCCGTGTCAGGGACGGTGAACGTGTGCGTCACCTCCTGCCCGGGGATCACGTTGTGATTGGCGTCGACCAACCGGATATTCACCTTGTGCGGGCCGGGTGGGAAATTGGCTATATCGACGGTGTTGTTGTCACTCGCGTCCGCCCACCACCACGGCAGGTCATCGACGATAACGTGGAGATGTCCGATGCGTGGAGACACGTCGACGGCGCCCGCCCCAAACACCGGCACGATGCGTAGGTTCTCCACCCGGTACTGGGCCCAGTAGACACCCTGGGCAATCCCTTCAGGAAGCGGGGGGTCTACGATCAGCTTAGGCGCGGGCTCGTTCTCGACGGCAACATAGGGCGAGGGGCCGCGGATCTCCCGCGCGCTCTGGGCGAAGGCGCCGGTTGCGAGCACAGTAGCGGCAGTGGCGGCGGCAAGCGTCTTGATGAGCAGGATCATTTCAGTCGTTCCTTTGGTTTAGAGACCCGTTTCCTTCTGCCGGATATAAACATGAGCCCGGCAGGCGAAGGACCGAATAGTCACGTCTCGGGAAGCTCTCTTTTACGTTGTGAGCGAACGATCCCATGTCACGCCTCGGTCTCACGGCTCGCGGGTCGGTCCGAACCGTTGGGCGAAAACTGACGCATGCTCGTATCTTGAATGTGTTCGGATGCTCGCAAACTGTATCGCTATGTAGGAGCAAGGGCGATCCAACACCACCAACGCCTTCCAGGAATGGCAAAGTCTCAGGCACCCTTCCACAGTAGCGGCCGCGGCGCGAAGCCGAGTTTTGCTTTTGCCCGGCCGTTGGAGGCTCCGGTCAGGCGGGTGTGATAGTAGACCGCTTCCTCGCCCGCCGCTGTCAGCGCGTCTTCCACGCTCACGCGCTTGGGCTCCGGCGCATCGACCGAGCGGGCGAAGGCCGGCAACCATTCGGAAACGGGGAGGGGATCGTCGTCGACGACATTGTAGACGCCCGGCTCGGCGTAAAGCGATGCGACCGTCGCGGCGATCGCGTCGTCGATGTGCACGAACGACCAGACGGCGTTTCCTTCACCGATAATCGCCGATTGACCATTGCGCGCCTGATCCGCGATCGCTCCCGCCGGCCTGTACCAGGTGCCAGGACCATAGAAGAAGCCGTAGCGCAGCACGACGCCGTCGAGCGACCGCGAGGCAAGCACCCGGTCCTCGTAGGCGCCGATGGTGCGCGTGCTTTCGCCGATCTGGCCGGGCGCGTCGTATCTGAGCCTTGCGGTCTCGTCGGCGAGCTCTCCCGCCGGGGCCTCCAGGTAGAAGCCGCGAGACTGCAGGATGTAGCGGCCGACGCCGAGCTTTTCGGCCGCGGCGAGCAGATTGGCGCCGCCCTCGCGGTGAAGACGGGTATCGTCGGGCATCGCCTTGATGATGTCGGCCGGGTTGGCCGGAAGCCGGGTGAGCTGGTCGATCACCACGTCCGGCGCCGCCACCTCGATCGCGCGATGGACCGCCTCTGAATCGAAGGCATCGGCGAACGACATCTCCACTCCGAGCTCACGCAGACGATCCGACCCCGCTCCGGGGCGCGTCATGCCGGTTACCTGATGGCCGAGGCTCGTGAGCGCCCGCACCAGCGGCAGGCCAACGGCACCGGTGGCACCTGCGATGAATATCTTCATAGCCAAACTCCCTGACCTGGGGCACTTCATGGTTTCAGTGAATACCGCGAAATGGCCCTAAATCATTGAAAGGACAGGCTTCTCCCGTTTAGTTCTCGAGTGTAGCCTGTGGCGTATTGCGGAAACTGATCGCCATGCGGTTGTAAGTGTTCATCAGGCCGATCGCGATCGTGAGATCAACGAGTTCGCGCTCGTCGAACACGGCACGCACGGCCTCGTAGGCTTCGTTCGGCACGTTGGTTTCGGCAACGCGCGTGACCGTTTCCGCCCAGGCGAGGGCGGCCCGCTCACGCTCGTCGAAGAGATTGCCGGCTTCGCGCCACGCCTGCACCAGCGCGATCTTCTCGATCTTCTGCCCTTTTTTGATGAGGTCGCGGGTGTGCATGTCGAGGCAGTAGGCGCAGTTGTTGATCTGCGAGATACGAAGATAGACCAGATCGACCAGCGCCGGGGGGAGGCTGCTCTGCATGACGTAGCCGTAGACTCCGCCAAGCGCTTTGACGCCGGCCGGTGCGATCTGGTTGTAGTCGAGACGCTTGCTCATATGTCTTGTCCTCAAAGGTGTTTCGTTTGAACGCTGGTTCACTCGTGCGGGGTGGTGATGTTCTTTTCGCCGCTGTCGTGGACGATGACGGCGAGCAGCTTTGCGGGCTTGATCTCGCTCGCATTGCGGCTGACGAGATGGGCGGAGCCCGGTGGTTCGTACCAGCCCTCGCCAGCGCGGTAGGTTTGGGTTGGTCCGTCGTTTACCTTCGACTCGATTTCTCCGGAGACGACGTAGGCGAAGATGAAAGCAGACTTTGCATGGTCGTGCGGAAGCGAGGCCCCGCCCGGCGCATAGTCGACGATGAGCGCGCTCAGCGTCTTGCCCGGGATGTTGGGCATCGCCTTTTCGAAGTGGGGCGTAACGGTTTCGCCAAGATCATGCGCTGCGGCCGGCATCGCGGTGGCTATGGCGAGGGCGGCGCCGACAGCGCCAATCAAAGGTCGTATGGTCATGACGACGGTTCTCCTTTGCGTGTGGCCAGGATGACGTTTTTTCCTTGCCGCCTAGAAATGACGGTCTTCTGGTTCTAAAAAAAGCACCAAGAACCGGCAAAAATCGTGTACCAAGAGTGCATGGACGAGCCGCTGAAACTGGAACTCGACCGGTCTGCGAAGACGCCGCTGGCCGAGCAGATCCGCAAAGGCATCAGCACCGCGATTGAAAGCGGGGTGCTCGCCCCGGGCGCGCGTCTGCCGTCCTGGCTCGATCTTGCGGCCCAGCTTGGTGTTGCGCGCGGCACGGTGCGCACGGCCTACGAGAAGCTCTCCGCTGCCCAACTGATCGTCGCATCCCGCGCGGCGGGAACTCGTGTCGCGGATCGTCCCGCCGGCATTACCCGGGTCGAGCAGCCGCCCGATCCCGGCTCGTTCATGGAGCTGTATCTGGAGATGATTGCGGGCCCGGCGATCTTCCAGATGGGCGTGCCTGCACAGGAAACCTTTCCCGCGACGCTCTTCGCCAGGATCCGCGCGCAGGCCGTGCGGGCGGAGTCGAGCGCGCCGGCGATGTACCCCGACCCGCGCGGCGAACTCGAACTGCGGCGGGAAATCGCCGCCTATCTCGCCGTCGCACGCCGCATCGAGTGCTCGCCCTCGGAGGTCATCATAACCGGCGGCTACGCCAACGGGCTCGGGCTGGCGCTCCGCGTCCTCGGTCTCGAGGGGAGGAAGGTGTGGATGGAGGATCCCGGTTTCCCGTTCACCCGGCACGGGCTGGAGCTCGCCAGATTGTCGCTCGCGCCGATCCCGGTCGATGCCGACGGCATCGATGTCGACCACGGCATCCGCCATGCCCCGGATGCGGCGCTGGTGGTCGTGACGCCCGGCCAGCAGGCGCCGCTCGGGCCCACCCTGTCACTCGCGCGGCGGTTGCGCCTTCTCGACTGGGCAGCTCGGAGCCAAGCCTGGGTGATCGAGGACGACTATTTGAGCGAACTGCAGCTCGATGGCCGCGCTGCACCGGCGCTCGCCTCGCTCGATCGCGCCGGGCGCGTCATTCACATTGGTTCCTTCAGCAAGACCATCAGCCCCGCGCTGAGGCTCGGCTTTGTCGTCGCGCCGCCGGTGCTCGCATCCCGCTTTGCGGAGGTCGCGGCCTGTCTCGCGCCGCCTCCGGGACCTTCCGTGCAGCTCGCAACCGCCGAATTCATGCGCGAAGGCCACTACATGCGGCATCTCAGGCGCACGAAGCGCGTCTATGCAGCCCAACGCGACGCCTTGCTGAAAAGTCTTCGGCCGCATGCCGGGAAGATCACTGTTGCCGGCCTCGCCGTGCTGCTGCACTTGCCGGACGGCGCGCCGGACGTTTACATCGTCAGGGAAACGCTGGCTTTCGGAATGGCCCCGGCTCCGCTCTCCGTCTGGTATGCGTCGCCGGATTCCGCAAAAGCCGGCTTGCTGCTGGGCCTCGCGACGGCACCGCAAAGGCAGCTCGCAAGATCCTGCGACCGTCTGCAGGGGATCATCAGCCGCTTTGTGTGACGGCGACGGAGTATTCGGTACGGCAAGGCATCTCCCCGAACACCCGTCAGTTATGTCTCCGGGCTAAACAACAAGCACAGGGATGACGGCGAGAAGCACTCGCCAAACCCATTAGGCTACCGTCGTGCCCTGCTTAAGTGCTCCGCTGGCATGCCGGACTCTTCGTATCAAAGTGTATCGAGATATCTCGGCTTCAGCATTCAATTACATTGCTGCGGCAGTCGCGAAACATCCCATACACGAACAGCGCGCTTTTGTGGGCCATCAGCCGAAAGGGCAGGAAGCCCCGGCGATGACGAACCGCACAAAGGAAGTAACCATGGCCGCCAAATCCGCACATCAATTGTTGGGACACGCCGTTGTAGGAACCAACGATCTGGCAACTGCCGCAAACTTCTATGACAAACTGTTCGCTCTGTTCGGGGTCGGACGCATCCTGGAACAGCCCGGCAGGGCAATCTACTTCGGCACGACGGGCCTCGAGTTCGGTGTTACTAATCCCTACAACGGCAAGGATGCCACGATCGGCAACGGCAACATGGTTGCGCTCAGCGCGCGCTCTCGCGCTCACGTCGATGAGGTGCATGCGCTTGCCCTGAAGCTTGGCGGGACCGATGAGGGCAAGCCGGGGCCGCGCGGCCCGAACGAGGACGGTCCGTATTGCGCGTATTTCCGCGATCTCGACGGCAACAAGCTGCTCGTCTTCCGCGCCGGCCCGGATGAAGCCTAACTCTTTGAAACTACGCAATTCCGGACGGGAAACCGTTACACACTTTTCCTGGAATTGCTCCAAAACCGATTGCTCGAAAGGTCGAACAATCGCCTTCGGTGAACCCGCAACAATCCTTGAACCCAGGTGCTTCAATGACGAGCTCCATGATGATCGGCGTGGCCGCCGCGCTCTTTGCCGCCTTTGCGTGGTCGCTGAACTTTGTCGTCCCCTTCGTCATAGGCGACTATTCGGTCTTCGACTTTGCGCTGTTCCGGTTTGTGATCTCCGGCGTTTTGGGCTTGGGATTTCTGGCGTTCGCCGGAAAGGCCTTGCGCGGGCTAAGGTTTCGCGACCTGTTGACAACAGCCTGGCTTGGTTTCATCGGGTATCTCGGCTACTTCCTGACCGTCGTCGGCGCGGCGATATTTGCGGGTCCCGTGATTGCGCCGGCATTTCTGGCATTCGTGCCGGTCGTGCTGGCGATCGTCGGCAACTTGCGCCGGAGAAGCGCGGCATGGAGCTCCCTGATCCTGCCGCTCACATTGGCTGTCATCGGCTTGTCCCTCGTCAACGTCAGTGTGTTCGATGCTGCCAGCATGGCGACGACACGATCACTCTCGATCGGCATTCCGTTGGCGATTGCCGCCGTATTGCTGTGGACGTGGTTCGGCATTGCCAATGAGAGTGCCCTTGCCAAACGTCCAGGCATGGATGCTGGGATCTGGACCGCGCTTATCATGACCGGCGGCGGGATCGAGATGCTGGCCTTCATGCCTGTCGGTCTTGCGCTGGGCGTATTCGAGATACCGCGGCTTGGTCTCGGCTGGGACGTCGCTGCTCCTCTCTATCTATGGGGAACGGGTATGGCCCTTCTGGCCTCGGTCGGCGCTGCATGGGCGTGGACGATTGCATCGCAACGGCTGCCTGTCGCTCTTTCCGCGCAATTGATCGTGTCAGAAACAGTCTTTGGCACGCTATTCGGCCTGGCCGTGCATGGCCGTTCGCCAACGGTTCTGGAGATTGCCGGAATAGCGGCTCTGACGGCAGGTGTCCTGACCGCCGTCCGGGCCTTCCATGGAGGGGGCAGGCAATCGGCAGTGGCTTAGCGTTTACGCCCGGAACTGTGCCGCCGCCATCCGTGCGGCTCGCTGATGCAGCCGAGGACGTCGCGGATCGACACACTGGCGGGATGGCATCGAGCCGCGTTCGCAAGCGGAGACGATCTTTCGGAACCCAAAGCCGGCCTCGGCCGTTGCATTCCCCATGATAAAAGATCCGATACGACGCTCACTGAGTGCGTTGGCGACGGCCACCGCTCGTCCCCAGGCGTTTCTGATCGTCATAGCCTACGGTGCGCTGTGGCTGATCCTCGAGCCTGAGACCTTCGACATGCACGGCTTGACCACGCTGATCGTCTGGACCATGACGTTGATCATTCAGCGTGCCGAACACGGCGACACCCAGGCGATCCACGCAAAACTGGACGGACTGCTTCATTCCGACCACAGGGCTCCGGATAAGCTCGCGGAGATCGACGACGCGGAACCCGAAGACATCGAAAGTGCCAGGCAAAACAGCTAGTGCATTTCGTTGTTCGGTGTTCGTTGCGGAAGCAAGTCATTAGTGTGATCGCGCCGCTCCATCCGTGATGTTCCCAGCCACGGAGCCGAATGTCACCCAAATGACCTGAATTGCGATCTTGAGTGCTCTGATCATGATATCCACTCGCGGCGGCGGCGCGACAAGGTTTCAGTTGTCTTGGTCCACTACTGCACTTCTAGAGCGGTTCCGGTTTTGACTGAATCGGAGGGGATTCCGTTTTAGTCCGTTTTGTGATTCAAGATGCTGGCTGGAGCGGAGGCCAGCATCCGATGACGCGACCTCTTTCGAACGATCTTCGTGAACGTGTTGTTGGCGCCATTTCGGCGGGGGAAAGCTGCCGATCGGTGGCGGCTCGTTTCGGCATTGCCGTATCGTCGGCGGTGAAGTGGTCTCAGCGCTATCGTTCGAACGGGTCCGTGGCGCCCGGCAAGATGGGCGGCCACCGCAAGCATGTGCTGGAGCCGCACCGTGCGTTCATCGCGGAGCGGATCAACCAGACGCCGCATTTGTCGCTGCGCAGGCTGAAGGAAGAGCTGGCGGCGCGTGGGGTGAAGGTGTCGCACGATACGGTCTGGCGGTTCCTGCGCCGCGAGGGGTTGCGGTTTAAAAAAAACGCTGTTCGCCCTTGAGCAGGCCCGTGCCGATATTGCCCGCCGGCGGCAACGCTGGCGCTCCTGGCAGTCCGGTCTCGATCCGAGACGGCTGGTGTTCATTGACGAAACCTGGATCAAGACCAACATGGCGCCGCTCTATGGCTGGGGGCCACGAGGCAAGCGCCTGCGCGGCTTTGCCCCGCACGGCCACTGGCGCACGCTGACCTTTGTCGGCGCTTTGCGCCACGACCGGCTGGCAGCGCCTTGCGTCTTCGACGGACCGATCAACGGTCGGTGTTTCCGCGCCTATGTCGAACAACAGCTCGTGCCCGTGCTCGAACCCGGCGACATCGTCATCATGGACAATCTCGGCTCGCACAAGTCGGCGGCCATCCGGCAGATGATCCGAGCCGCCGGCGCGCGGCTCTGGTATCTCCCGCCATACTCGCCCGATCTCAATCCGATCGAGCAGGCCTTCGCCAAAATCAAACACTGGATGCGGGCGGCTCAGAAGCGAACCGTCGAGGAGACATGGAAATACCTCGGCAGCCTTGTCCCCTCACTCCAGCCCGACGAATGCAGCAACTACTTCGCCAACGCCGGATATGCTTCTGTCAAAACCTGAAACGCTCTAGACAGTGCTGAGCGCTGGTGATCGCTAGATCCGGCTCAGGAACTGGAGCACACGCAAGGTGAGCAGCGCGGCGGCGTCGGCGTCGTATGAGGGGAGGGAGCTGTCGGCGAAGTAGTGCTGGTCGCCGGGGTAGAGGAAAAGGGCGGCGTCCTCCACCTTTTCCGCTATCTCTCTGGCGGCATCGATGTCGCCTTCGCCGACGAAGATCGGGTCGTTGTCCATACCGTGGATCTGGACCGGGACGTCGTCCGGCCAAGGGCCGAAGGCCCAGGCGCCGCTGATCGGCAGGCAGGAGTGGAAGAGCAGCGCGCCGCGGGCTCCGGGTCGGGTTTGCGCAAGCTTCTGCGCCGGCAGCACGCCGAACGAGAACCCGGCATAGACGAGATCGTTGGGCAGGTCGTCGGCGATGCGGACGCCGCGCTCGCGCATTTCGTCGAAGCCGATCGCTTCGATATAGGCGAGGCCTTCGGGGATGCTCCGGAACGTGCGGCCGTCGAACAGGTCCGGCGTGTGGACGGTATGCCCAGCTTGCCGCAGTTCGTCGGCAAACGCGTTGATGCCGGGGGTCAGCCCCTGGGCGTGGTGAAACAGCAGGACCTCGACCATGGGACGCCTCCGGCGGAATGGAAGGGAACAGGCAGCGGGTCGTCATCCGCTTGACCGCGAGGCGTGCGCCCGTTTGCGGAGACGCGCTCCCTCACCACACGGCTACCATACGGGGACGCGGACACTCAAGCGTGGCGTGCGACAACTCCTTCCTACTCAAGCACGCGTTAAATCGGCCCCTTACTCGGAAGCGCGCGCCAGCCCGTGCGCCACCAGCCGGTCGATGAGTTCGGCATAACCGACTCCGCTTGCTGCCATGGCTTTCGGATACATGCTGATATCGGTGAAGCCCGGAATGGTGTTGAGTTCGTTGATTAGGAAGCGCATGTCCGGTGTCAGGAAGAAGTCGACGCGCGCCATGCCGTCGCAGCCGACTGCCCGGAAGGCCATTGCGGCCGTCGCCCGGAGCCGGACTTCGATCTCTTCGGGCAGTTCCGCCGGCACTTTCAGAGCCGCCCCGTCCTCGTCGATATATTTGGCGTCGTAGCTGTAGAAGCCATGGCTTGCGGCCGGCACGATCTCGCCCGGACGGGAAACGAAGAGCCCGCCTTCCGGATCCTCCAGTACGCTCAACTCGATCTCGCGGCCGCGGATGAACTCCTCGGCCAGGAGCTTGCGGTCGTGCCTGAAACCCTCCGCAAGTGCGGCCGCATACTCCTCTTCGGTCGCGACCTTGCTGACGCCGACGGAGGAACCCTGGCGGGCGGGCTTGATGAAAAGCGGAAGCCCGAGCGCGCGCTCGAGTTCGGCAAAGGCCGGCGCGACGCCCAGGTGAATGGTGACGGATCGCGCGGTCGGCAGGCCCGCCTCGTTGAGCAGACGCTTGGCAATGTCCTTGTCGAGCGCGGTGGCGGAACCGAGAATACCGCAGCCCACGAGCGGCACGCGCGCCACCTCTGCAAGCCCCTGCACCGCACCGTCCTCGCCGTGGAGGCCGTGAAGCACCGGGAAGAGCAGGTCGATCTGCGGCAGCGGATAGGGCGCGTCATCGATCGGGATCGCCAGGATACGTCCCTTGCCGCCCGGCACGAGCGAGACTTCCGTGCCGCTCTGAGCCTTCGCGAGCGTGCCATTCTCGAAGCGGCTCAGCAGCCATTGCCCCTCGCGGGTGATGAAGATCGGGACGGCATCGTATTTTTCGGGCTCCAGCGCGCGCATGACATTGGTCGCCGAAAGCACCGAAACATCATGCTCGGCGGAGCGTCCACCGAAGAGTACGGCAATGCGCAGTCTGTTCGAAGAAGTGGCCACGAAAAGCTCCCAGAAAATCGGGTTGAACGGCTTACTGCATAGGCCTCAAATCGCGACCGATTTAAGGAGAAAATTGCGGGGTCGCCCGCAAGTCAGCGCCCGGCCCCGCCATTTTTCCTACAAGCTTAAAGGTCCGGATCGGGTGGACGGACTAAGCCGCTCGCGCGGCAATGGCGCTTGTGGCTGGCGGTGCGTTTCCTGATCGACGTCGGTTCTTTGTGTCTCGGGTTCCTGGCCTGACGATTGAGACTTCTCAATCTGATGGACAGGAGGGTCCGATGACAGAGGAGAAGACCACCGCGCTGCGTGAGCGGATGATCGAGGACATGCGCATCCGCGGGATGGGCGACAAGGCGCAGCAAGGCCACATCCGGGCGATCAAGGATTTCGCGGCCTTTCTGGGGCGCTCACCCGACACGGCGACGCCGGAGGAGTTGCGGGCCTACCAGCTACACATGACCAATGCCGGGGTGACGCCCTCGACATTCAATGTCCGGATCATCGCGCTCAGGTTCTTTTTCGGGATCACCTGCGGGCGCGAGGAGATGAAGCGGTACATGCAGTTCCAACGCAAACCGCAGAAGCTGCCGGTCGTCTTGAGCGTCGAGGAGGTCGCCGACCTGCTGGCCGCGGCTCCCGGGCCCGGGCTGAAGTATCGGGCGGCGCTCAGCATCAGCTATGGCGCCGGGCTGCGGGCGTCGGAGGTGTGCCACCTCAAGGTCACTGACATCGACAGCGAGCGCATGCTGATCCACGTCGAAGAAGGCAAGGGCGGCAAGGATCGCAAGGCCATGCTATCGCCGGGCTTGCTGGATCTGCTGCGCGATTACTGGCGGGAGGCGCGTCCGCGGGGATGGTTGTTTCCCGGCAAGCCGAAGATCAATCCGATCTCGCCGCGCCAGCTCAACCGGGCCTTCACCGCGGCCAAGCACATGGCGGGCATCGCCAAGCCCGCAACGCTGCATACCCTGCGCCACAGCTTCGCCACGCATCTGCTGGAGGCGAACACCGACGTGCGGGTGATCCAGGTTCTGCTCGGCCATGCCAAGCTGAGCAGCACCGCCCGCTACACCCACGTCGCCACCAAGTTGATCCGCGACACCATCAGCCCGTTCGAGCGCCTGAAGCAGTTGGAGGATCTCACCCTGAGGCGTCGGCTGGAATGAAGCGCGCGCCGGGGTGCCCCGGCAAAAGCTGGAGATCGCTGACATCTTCCGAGCCTATGGGCCTGCGTGGCGGCGAGCCAATGCCGGGCATGTCAGCCTGACCCAGCTCAAGGTCATGGCGGCGATCGAAGCCTGCCGAACCGAGGCGCTCGGCGGGCATGTGGCGGCTTGCACCAAGTGCGGGCATAACCACATCGCCTATAATTCCTGCAAGAACCGGCACTGTCCGAAGTGCCAGGGCCCCGCGGCGCGCGACTGGATGGCCGCCCGCGCCGAAGACCTGCTGTCGGTCGAGTATTTCCACGTGGTCTTCACCCTGCCGGCCGAGATCGCGCAGATCGCTTACTGGAACAAGAAAGCTGTCTACGACCTGCTGTTTCGGGTATCGGCCGAGACGCTGAGCACTATCGCCGCCGATCCCCGGCAGCTTGGCGCGCACATCGGCATGACCAGCGTGCTACACAGCTGGGGATCGGCGCTGATCCATCACCCGCATGTGCACATCATCGTGCCCGGCGGCGGGCTGTCGCCGGATGGCACGCGGTGGATCTCATGCCGCCCCGGGTTCTTCCTGCCGGTGCGGGTTCTGTCGCGACTGTTCCGGCGGTTGTTTATCGCAGGGCTGCGGGCACTGCATTGCGCCGGCGATCTGAGGTTCTACGCTGATCTGACAGCTCTCGCAGAGGCTGACGCGTTCGCCGCCTGGCTGGCCCCTTTGCGCAAATCAGAATGGGTCGTCTATGCCAAGCCGCCGTTCGGCGGTCCCGAAGCGGTGCTCGCCTATCTCAGCCGCTATACCCACCGGGTGGCGATCTCCAACAGCCGTCTGATCAGCGCCGATGCCGAGACCGTCACCTTCCGCTGGAAGGACTACCGGATCAAGACCGGCGACCGTCAGAAGGTGATGCGGCTGGCCACCGACGAGTTCATCCGCCGCTTCCTGCTCCATGTGCTGCCCGACGGTTTCCACCGCATCCGCCATTACGGCCTGCTCGCCAGTGCGGGCCGCAAGACCAAGGTCGCAAAGATCCGCGCTCTGCTCGGAGCGGAAACGGCCAAACACAATGATCCGCCAAGCGCTGAGACGATCCCGCTCACTCTGAGACAGCCATGCCCCGAGTGCGGTGGCCCGATGCGCATCATCGAGATCTTCCGACGCGGTCAGAAACCCAGAGCCCGGGCGCCACCGAGAAAGCAGGCCGCATGACAAGGTGCCCGTCACATTGGCCAAAGCCGACCCGAAAACACTCTGCATTCCGGGATCGGATCGCTTTGCGCCCAATAACACTGAGCATCGCAAAAGCGTCGAAATCGGCACCAACGAGACCGCCAGATCTGCTTCCGATCATCGCCTCCCACACCCTCGGGTCGGCGCCTTTGCGTCTGTCGGCAGCGCCGAAGTCCACAACAGACGCCCGCGGCCCCGCGCTTTCCCCATAGGTCCCACCCAGCCTCCGCGGCTTCCTCCTTCCAAGGTTTGTCAACGCGGGCCGCCCAACGCCAGCGGCAAACGTCGCGCTGCGGCCCGCATCGAAAAACCTTCAGGCAAGGTGCCGTTCGGCTCGTCTGCCAGAACGAACACGTTGCGCCGTGAGCAGACGTTCCCGGCGCCGCCTGAAACCGGACCTTCACTGCTACCGCCCGAATCGACTTTTCGGTGCATCCTATTGATGAAGTCCGACCGTACGCCTTGATCCACCGGTGGCCGCGTCCCATGCCAGAACGTCACCTTGGACCAGCCGCGTCCTCCATAGACGCGCGACCATCGGACTCACAGATGGTCATTTCAGCCAGCCGACGAACGACGCAGGCCGTGCGGTCCTCTTTGCTCGGGTCGTGCGGCCTAAGGACTTCTGGAGTATGCTGAAGAACCTTGCACTCCGAGTAGACGGAGGAGGAGCCATGGACGTCGGTGCCTGGCTGCGCGATCAAGGGCTGGGACAGTACGAAGAAACGTTCCGCCAAAACGACATCGATCCTGAAGTCCTAGGAGATCTTACGGCCGAGGACCTGATTGGGCTTGGCGTCGCTTCAGTCGGGCACCGTCGTAAACTGCTTGCTGCCATCGCCGCACTGCGAGAGGTCGCTCAACAACCGAGCGGCTCAGCCGGGGTTGGCGGAACACCTGTAACCCTACCGGAGCCGGAGCGCCGCCAGCTCACCGTGATGTTCGTCGACCTTGTCGACTCGACCAGGCTTTCCTCACGACTCGATCCAGAAGAAATGAGCGAACTGCTGCGGGCCTATCAGGGTGCGGTGGCGAGTGCTATAGCGCGCTTCGAGGGCCACGTTGCCAAGTACATGGGCGATGGCGTGCTCGCTTACTTTGGCTACCCGCGTGCTCACGAGGATGAGGCCGAACGAGCGGTGCGAGCGGGGCTTGCCGCCATTGACGCAGTGGGAAACCTGCAACCACCGCATGGGGAGACACTGCAAGCCCGCGTCGGCATCGCGACCGGCTTGGTGGTTGTCGGCGAACTGATTGGCGAAGGTGCAGCGCGTGAGGAGACGGTAATCGGCGAGACGCCCAATTTAGCGGCACGACTGCAAAGTGTCGCCGAGCCGGGAACGGTGGTGGTGTCATCCACCACCCGGCAGCTGATCGGCGGCCTGTTCGATCTCGCCGAGCTCGGCTCCCAACCAATGAAGGGCTTTCCTGCGTCCGTACCCGCTTGGCGCGTGCTCGGTGAAAGCTCTGCGGAAAGCCGTTTCGAAGCCCTGCACGGGGCGAGCTTGACTCCGCTCGTCGGTCGCGAGCACGAGATAGGACTCCTGCTTAAGCGCTGGGAAGCGGTCAAAGAAAGCGAAGGCCGTGTGGTGTTGCTAGCGGGCGAGCCCGGCATCGGCAAGTCGCGCCTTGTTCGTGCCCTGCGTCGGCGTCTCGAAGGCGAGCCCCATACGACTGTAAGTCACTACTGCTCGCCCTATCATCAGACCAGTCCGCTTCATCCGGTTATCCGCCTTCTGGAGCGGGCAGCTGGCTTCGCCGCGGAGGATCCCCCCGCAGTGAAACTGAGCAAGCTCGAAGCGCTGCTCACGCAATCGACCGAAGACGTCGCCGAAGCGGCCCCGTTGCTCGCGGCGTTGCTGTCTGTTCCAGCGGACGATCGCTATCTGCCGTTGGAGTTGAGCCCGCACCGGCAGAAGAAGCGGACGCTGGAGGTACTCGTTGATCAGCTCATCGGGCTCGCGGCGCGTCGGCCCGTCCTGGCAGTATATGAGGACGTGCATTGGGCAGATCCAACCTCGCTGGAGCTATTAGATCTCGTTGTTGATCGCGTGCAGGACTCGCCCGTGCTGGTGCTCATCACATTCCGCTCCGAGTTTCTCCCACTGTGGATGCACTATCCGCACGTTACGGCATTGACGCTTAGTCGTTTGAGCCGTCGGCAAGGCGCAGATATGGTCGAGAGCCTGACCGGCGGCAGGTCTCTGCCTGACGAAGTGCTCAACCAGATCGTCGGACAGACAGACGGCGTGCCGCTCTTCGTCGAGGAGCTCACGCGCGCGATACTGGAGACCAACTTGCTTAAAGACGAGGGCGATCACTACGCTCTCGCGAGTCCCGTGTCGGCGATCGCAATTCCAGCTACGCTTCAGGAATCGTTATTGGCTCGGCTCGACCGACTTGCGCCCGCCAGGGAGTTAGCGCAGGTGGCGGCCGCAATCGGTCGAGAATTCTCGCATGAGCTGCTCGTGACCGCCGCGCCGTTGCAGACGAGCGAGGTAGAGGAAGCACTGGACGACCTCATTGCTTCAGGATTGGTGTTCCGCCACGGGACTCCGCCGCAGGTGACCTACAGCTTCAAGCACGCACTCGTACGCGACGCTGCCTACGCGACCCTTGTGCGCACGAAACGACAACGGTTGCACGCGGCGATAGCCACAGCAATCGAGCAACGTTTCCCCGAAACTGTCCAGACGCAGCCCGAGCTTCTGGCCCAGCACTATGCGGAGGCCGGGCGGCTGGAACCTGCAGTCAATTACTGGCTCAGGGCCGGGCAAGCAGAGATTGCGCGCTCCGCAACCACCGAAGCGATTACACATCTGACAAGAGGGCTGGAACTGCTTGAAGGACTGCCTGATGATGCCGCGCGATGGCGGCAGGAACTCGAACTACAAGTCGCTCTCAGCGTCGCCCTGATGACAGCCAAGGGTTGGGCAGCGCCAGAGGTCGGCCGGGCCAACGCGCGAGCACGCGAATTATGCGAGCGGATCGGGGATAAAGGCAGGCTCTTCCCTGTCCTCTACGGGGAGTGGGTCTTCCACGTCGTGCGCGCCGAGCTGGAGGCGGGAAGGAAGGCGGGAGAGGAACTGCTCAAGCGCGCGCAGGAAGAACGGGAGGCGTCCGGGGAGACTGTCGGTAACCGCATCGCCGGAACCGATGCCTTCCTTCGCGGCGAGATTGCGACTGCCCGTAAATATCTGGAACGGTCGCTCGCCCTTTATGACCCGCAGCAACACCGCTCTCTTGCGTACCTGTTCGCCCAGGATCCTCGGGTGGCGGGACTATCGGTCCTCTCCTGGACCCTCTTCGCTCTCGGTTATCCCGAGCAGGCTGAGGCCAGGAGCAACGAGGCATTGGCGGACGCAAGGGAACTTTCCCACCGCAACACCCTCGGTTACGCCCTGCTTTACGGCTGCATCCTGTCACAGCTTCGCGGCGACTGGCGAGAAGCGCGAGATCGGGCGGATTCACTGATCACGCTCGCAAGAGCGCAGGGCTCTCCGCACTTCCTGGGTGCAGGCACGATCGTTCGAGGCTGGACGCTAGCAGAGACGGGTGAATTGCCGGCGGCCATCACCCAGGTTCGAGAGGGCTTGGCGTCGTGGCAGATGACTAGAGCGAGATTCCTGGTTCCATTCTTTTTGAGCTTGCTCGCGCGCGTCGAGACCCATGCCGGGGGAGCACAGCGGGCCTTGGATTTGCTGACCGACGCGCTGGATCGAGCGCGCGAAACGGGCGAGCGGTGGTTCGAGGCGGAATTGCATCGGCTGACGGGCGAGCTGATGCTTAAGCTGCCCGCGTTTGATCGTGCCGAGGCGGAAGCACGACTCCGGCACGCGGTCGAGATAGCGCGAGGGCAAAACGCTGACTTATGGGAGTTGCGCGCGGCGACAAGCCTAGGCCGACTATGGGTCGTGCAGAAGCGGTTTGGCGACGCTCATCACCTGCTTGCGCCACTCTACGGCAAGTTTACCGAGGGATTCGCGACATTGGATCTGCAATCGGCCCAACGGGTGCTTCGTGAGACAGCCGGCTTCCATGGCAAGTTATCCGACTAGTCAGCCGTTGCAATGTTCCGCCCTAGGCTGCGCTGACAGCACGTGGGACGGCAAGGATGTGGTGTGATCGAGCGTTACCACTGCAGTAGACGTTCGCTTTCCGGCAACGAATTAGAGCTCCTGAATATCCGATCCGGAGTCAAGACTGGTGGTTCTGCTCACTGAGGGAATCATCGTTTAGGGTCGAGAATTCGCGTTCCTCAGAGGTCGCAGCCTTTCACGGCTCCACTGATCTGTTTTCCGGACCAATCGAAGCGAAGCGCAATTCGGTGGTGCGAGCATCTGCCTCACGCTCTCACAAAACGATAAGCGTTGTGCTTACGCTCCGCGTATCCGAGACCCGGATAGCTCCAGTTCCGACAGGTCGATCGAGAGGACCTCGCCTTCGCCCGCGACTCTCGAGACCACCGCTCTGGCGACGGTGGACTTCGCCATTCCTCCGGGGCCCGCGACGGTCACCAGGCGTCCCTTGCCGAGCTGGTCGGTGATTGTCGCGAGAGAGTAGTCGCGTCCGAAGATCCGGGATTCCGGACGCTCGCGCTGAAGCTTGTGAGGCGGTAGGGAAGAAGCGGCCCTTGGACCGTGGTGCTCCACCGGGGCGATGAAGGTGTACCCGCGGCCGGGTATGTTTGCGATGAAGCGCGGCTCGCGTTGCGTGTCCCCTAATGCTTTCCTTAGCGCGGAGACGTGCACGCGGAGATTGGCCTCATCCACAAAAGTGTCGGGCCAGACTTGCCTCACAATCTCCGCGTTGGTCTTCAACTCGCCGGGATGGGAGATAAGAAACAGGAGGATATCCAGGGCGCGGCTTCCCAGCGGAACCACGCGCCCGTTCCGCGACAGGCAGCGCCTGACGGGCACTACCGAGAACGGCCCGAAATGGAATGCCTCTTCCACGTTAGCGTCCCCCTGCGAGAGCGTGCAGGTTGAGCCTAACGCGCCGGGGATGTCAAATTGCAAAGGCTCTTGGGGCTTGGCGGCTTCCGCCTTTGTGATCGGATCGACGATGCCGCCACATAGTCTTGAGCGTGGGCTTCCATCCCCGATTCGGATACCTGAAGGCGCGCGATAATGAGGAGGTACGCTCGCTTTAACAAACAACGGAGCGGCTGCAATGGCGCGCAATCCGGGCAATCACCACGACTGCCTCCGATGACCGATGCGGTCGAGACGCGCCCTTTGTGCCGATACCGGCAAGGTGCGGAAGTGGGTCCAATATCGGCCGCATGCGCTACGGCCCGATCTGGATCTCTCCCTCGATCCGGGTGATCTCAAAGTCGCTGATCAGTATATCGAGCCTGATTTTCCAAAGGCCGGGGAGGGGCAGCAGGAGGTCGGACGTGCGCCAGGTTCCGTCCGTCGCCTTGCTCGCCTTGCGTTTGATCTCGGCGACACCGGCGGACGGGTTGGAGAAGACGAAAGTGACTTCCTTCGGGTCCAGCGCGGAGAAATCGCCGGCCATGACGAGGGCGGAGGCTTCGACCGGTCCCGGTCTTCCGGGTGTGATCGTTATTTCCGCCATCGCCTTCTCACCGTGAATGTGGACCGAGGCGGGCTCCGCTGCGACCGACACCAGCGCGCGCGGTGGCGGCGTGAAACGCCAGGAAGCCGCCACGCCGAAAATCATCAGCACCACAAGCGCCTCCGCTGCGATCGAGCGTACGAGATACCGTGTGGCGCCTTGATCGCCGGCTTCCACGCGGCCGGTCAGCACCCATCGATTGATTGCCGCCAGAGCAAAAAGAATGAGGAGGAGAGCGAGCTTGACCAGGAATACATTGCCATAGGCCGTGTCGAGAAGGGCCGACGGCTGGCCCACCTGCACGACCAGGAGCACGATGCCCGCCGCCACGAGAAGGGCGATGGAGAAGGGAATGAAAACGGAGAAGCGATGCAGGGCCTTGAGGGCATGCGCACGGCCGGTCTGGAACAGCCTTGCGATAGGCACCAGGGCACCGACCCAGAGCGTGATCGCGATCGCATGCAGGAAGACGCTCGGGCGCATCAGCCATTGCGGTTCGGCGGCGCTGGCATGGCCGCTGAGGGAGAGGGCAGCCGAACCCGTCAACAGCGCCAGGAGCGAGGTCCAGCGCGCGACCTGCCGCCGGCGCGAGAGCAGCGCGACGCCTGCAAGGGCGAGCGCGGCGATCATCACGACAACAGTCCTGCCGAAGCTTGTTCCGAGTCCGGTCGACCAAACCGATGGTTCGGCCAGCGCGGAAAGCGGCATGCCGAGCGCATCCAGCCCCTGAAGCCCGGCGGATAAACCTGTCCCTCCCAGCCCGATGCCAAGCATGGCCGTTATGAAGCGCAGCCCGGCTCGCGCGCCTTGCAGCAACCAGCTCAAGGCGAAGACGCCGCCGATGCCGAAGAACAGACCCGCATAGAGCGCCACCCGGCCCAGCCAAAGTGCGGCGCGCACCGGCCAGTCGATCACTTCGCCGGCGTAAGTGGACCTGCTTGGCGACCTTATCGAAAAGACGATCGAGCCGCCGACCGGATGCCCGTCTTCGGAGACGACGCGCCAAGACAAAACGTGCGTGCCTGCGGAGAGGTCAGGCGGTACCTCGATTTCCACCGTGCGGTCCCGGAGGGTAAACCGCTCGAGTGCGACTGCGGAGCCATCCGGCTTGACCAGTTTCAATGCCAGAGGCGACACCGGCTCGCTGAACGACAGCGCAAGCCTTGCGGGCGCAGCCGGAACGACTGCGCCATCCCGCGGCTCGGTCGCTGTCAACGACGCATGGGCGAGCGCCGCCGTCGCCAGAAACAGCCAGGCGAGAACAGCGATCGTTGCCCGGCCAAGACCGGGCGGGAATTTCATGGCCGCGAGCGTGTACACCGGGTAACCCAGACGTCGAAGGAGCCGGCGCCGAAGCGCCAGCTTATTGGCTCAATATTCAGCGCTCAATGTCCAGAGACTTTTTCGAGCAGTTTCAGGCCCGGCGCCGGCAATTCGAGGTCGTCGGACGACTGGCCGGCAGCCGGAATCTCGATCCAGCGCTCGGCGAGGCCGCCGGCGCACTCCTGCACGACCGGGAAATACAGCGTCTCGCCGGCCTTGAGGTCGGGCGTCAGGAAGACGCGCAGCGCGAATTCGTCGTACTCGTCGTCGGCGAGGCTTCCGCCGCTCCAGATCAACTCCTTCACGCCTTCGCTGGTCGGCGTGCCGTAGTAGTCATAGGACTTCGCGTAAGTGCCCTTGACCTTCTCGATGGTCCAGCCGGCCTTCGGCTGCGGCTTGACCGCAATGACGCCTTCGGGGATCTGCACCCGGACGGTCGTCGTCGGCTTGCCCTCGCAGCCGTGCGGCACCTGCAGGATCGCCTTGTAGGTCGAGCCGACGGGCGCCTCCTTGACCTGCAGGCTGACATGCGCCAGCGCGGCGCCGGTTCCAAGCGCCAGAATGGCTGCGGTCGCAATGAACGTCTTCAACATATTTCGTCTCCATGTCGCCGGCGGTTCGGCCCGGCGGTGATCAAAATGGCACGAGGGCCTGACAGAATGCCGGGTGTCTTCCGCCTGCGAATGCCAGGCGCGGTTTCTCGGCTTCATATTGGATTGGATGCGCTGGCGCGACTAAACGTTCGCGAAATCAGCGTGGCGTAGATATTTTCACGCCTTGCGCGGAGGCGCCCTTGGGCTTCCTTGAAACTCTTTCAGCCATTGGCGAAGTTCGGGACCATCCCTTGCTACAGGGAGATTGACGGGCGGCGCAGACGGCGCATCGAGAACGTAGAGCTGTCTCCCCGGGATCGCAGGATGCGCGAACATCCCGCAAGCGAGCGTGCAACAGTCCGGCTTTTTCGAGTGATCGGTCGATGGCGCCGGGTCATGCGTCCCGTGGTTCGCATCTGAAATGCAGAGCGGGTTTCCGAACGTATCCAGCCCGAGCGGCTTGGTGCCGGCCGCAAGCCCGCTTGCAGCCTGCAGAACGAGCATGCATGCGGCGACAAGCGCCACCCAAATGCTCTTTCTACTACGCAGGTGCTTCAGCATGATTGCTCCGATCGATCACCCATCTATCAGCGGAGACTCCATTTGAATATGCTCTCGGTCAAAGAAGTTCGAGGGAAATGCCTGCCCGGGAGGAGAAATCGCTGGAGATCCGCAGCATAAGTCCCTTGGCTGATCTCGAAGAGGCACATGCGCTTATCGATGCCATGAGCCAATGGCGCATCGATCAAAGGGTATTCTTGTAGATCCGACCGTCCTTCATGATGACCTTCAGATTGTTTCGGTCGGCGATCAGTGAGATGTCGGCCAGCGGGTCGCCACCGACCAGCAGCAGATCGGCGAGCGCGTCCGCTTCGATGACGCCGAGCTTGCCGGTATAGGGGCTCCGCGGCCCCGAGAGGGCAAGCAGTTCCGCATTGTCCGCAGTCGCCATCTTGAGTACTTCAGCCGGCGCATGCCACCGGATGAGCTTGGCGAGCTGCGCTCCCTGGCGGGCCGCGATCCTTTCCGAAAATAACGTGTCGGTGCCGAAAGCCGTCTTGACCCCGTGCTTCTTCGCAAGCTCGAAAGCTGTGTCCGTGCCGCTGATGACCTGCATCTGGGAAAAGCGTTGCGGCGACCCCTCCGGAAATGGTGCCGCGTCCTCGTCATCCAGAAACGGCTGAAGGCTCCACCAGATGCTCTTCTCCGCCATCAGCCTGGCGGAGTCCTCGTCGGCAAGATGCCCGTGCTCGATGCATTTGACACCCGCCGCGATCGCCAGGCGGATGGCTTTTGGCGTGTAGGCGTGCACCGTCACGTACGTGTTCCACCCCGCCGCCGCCTCGACCGCGGCGCGGAGCTCTGCTTCGGTATATTGCGTGGAGTCGAGCGGATCATGGTCGGAGGTGACGCCGCCGCCCGCCATCACCTTTATTTGGCTCGCACCCTGGAAAAGTTGCTCGCGCGTTCGCCGCAGCACCTCGTCGACCCCATCGGCGATGGCAGCCGCGCCGCTGCGCTCGGAAAAATGCAGCCGGTCGCCATCTTCGCGGGGCAGATCGTGAACGGTGCGAAAGTCTCCGTGGCCGGACGTTTGCGAGATCATCGCACCGGCCGGCCAGATGCGGGGACCGACGATCGTGCCATCGTCGATCGCCCGCTTCAGCGCGAACACGGGCCCACCGACATCCCGTGCGGTGGTGAAGCCCTGCATCAGGAAGTCGCCGGCAGCGCGCGCGGAGCGCAACGCCAGATAACTGGGATCGGCGGTCAGCGCCACCGCCAGGGGAATCGTCGAGAAGGCGAGATGCGTGTGGGCGTCGATCAGCCCCGGCATCAACACGCCGCCGGCGCCGTCTATCGTCAGCGCTTCCGCGGGCGCGCCGCCATCCTCCACCGATTTGATCCTGTTGCCTTCGACGAGCACCTTTACACCCTCGCGAAGGGTCGGGGAGGTACCATCGAAGAGGCGGATGTTGGTGAAGAGGATCGGTCGAGCCGGCGCAGGGGGAGGCGACTGCAACTGCGCCGACGCGGTTGTTCCCAGGCCGACACCGGTCACCATTGCTGCCACTCCGGTCATGAAAGTGCGCCGGGAAAAGCCAAGCTTGACGCGCTCGGCAATGTATCGGATTTCGGGCCTGTGGCAGAGGCATCCAATGTGGTCGGGTGGAGCCGTCGTTGCCGCCGAGCAGTCGAACATGACATTCCCCCCTCGCGATGATTACCAAACGAAGATCGGACGGCATGCGACGCCCGTAGTTACGCCGCCGCCAAGCTTCACTCACCTGCCGGAACATTGCCCAGACTGCCGGCTGGCAGCCTAATCCTCAAATCGGATCCGATCTAAAAACATGTAGTCATTCAAAGTGCTACGGCGACCTTTGCGCGCCTGAAAAGACGCGCGGCGCCGTAGGTCTATTTGTGTTGATTGCGACCGAGGACCTTGCCCATCAGCAGCATGATGCCTATCGCGATGAAAACGACGCCCGCGGCCATGTATCCTGCCGCCCCATAGCGGTAGCCTGACGCAGCCAGCAGGAAACCGATCACGACAAAGATCAATCCGCCGACCTTGCCGATCAACAGGCTGGACTTCTCATCCTCCAAGGCCATGATGACATCCCCGTCGCGTGGAGCCGGCATGAATATACAACGTCTGCGCGCTCCGGTCGAGCAAAAGCGGACACGCATACCTTGTGCCGGCGACCTCTCGGTCCGGCCGGCGCTCGCGCCCGCGACAGCACGATTGCATCCTTTCGGGCGCCTCAGGCCAACACGGCCACGCCCTTGTCGGTCTCGCCGGTTCCGGCGGCGGACCATCGCTCCGCTGCAAGCTCAATGAACGCCTTGACCAGCGGCGAAAGGTGCCGGCTGCTCGGGTACAGGACATAGAGGCCACCGGCCGGCGTCGTGTAATCGTGAAGAACGCGACGCAACCGCCCGTCGTTGATAAGCCCCTCGGCCATCCTTTGGGGCACCTGGGCGATGCCGTAGCCGGCGATCGCGGCGGCAACGACCGCCTGCATTTCATTGGCGGCGAAGCGTCCTGCCACGGTGACCGCTTCCTGGCCGTGCGGCCCGTCCAGCATCCAGTGCGCGCTGGCAGCGGAGGGGCCTGCGATGACGCACTCGTGGCGGGTGAGGTCCGCCGGTCCGTCGGGAACCCCTGAGTGCGCGACATAGTCCGGGCTGGCGCACAGGAGCCTGTGCGTGGATCCCAGCTTGCGGGCGATCAGGGTAGAGTCTGCAAGGATGCCGGTGCGGAAAGCGAGATCGATTCCGTTTTCGACCAGGTTGAGACTTTCGTCGGTCAGGCGCAGTTCGACCTTGGTTTTCGGATACATTGCAAGAAAGTCGACCACTGCGCGGGTAAGGAAATGGCCGCCGAAGCCGACAGGAGCGGAAATGCGAATTGTGCCTGACGGCTCCGCCCTCGCTTCCGCGAGGCGTAGATTCGCTTCCTCGATCGTCCTGAGCGCCTGGCTGCTCTGCTCATAATAGAGACGCCCGGCGTCGGTCATGTTGAGGCTGCGCGTCGTACGCTGGAGCAAGCGGACACCGACCTCACGCTCGAGCGCGGCAATGCGGCGGCTGACGGTCGTCTTGGGCATGCGGAGCTGGCGTGCCGCAGCGGTAAAACTGCCGGCTTCGACGACGCGAGCGAACACCACGATATCGTTGAGATCGAGCATTGTATCCTGCTGTGGGACAAAGTTTTCCAATTATAGGCCATTATGGACCAATGCGGCAGGCCCTAGCTTTGCTCTTATTGAAAACAAAGGAGCGGACACATGACCACCAAGCGAAACGTTCTCGTCACCGGCGCCACCGGCCAGCAGGGAGGCGCCGTCGCGCATGCACTGCTCACCAGAGGACACCGCGTCAAGGCGTTGACCCGCAAGCCGGACAGCGATGCCGCGCGGCAACTGGCGTCGGCGGGTGCGGATGTCGTGGCCGGCGATCTCGGTGACGCGGCCTCCATTCAAAAGGCCGCAAGCCACGTCGACGCCATGTACCTGATGGGCAACAGCTATGAGGCGGGCACGGAGGACGAGACCCGCCAGGGGATCATTGCCGCCGATGCGGCGAAGGCCGCCGGCGTCGGGCACCTGATCTATTCTTCCGTGGCCGATGCCGACAAGAAGACGGGCATTCCCCACTTCGAAAGCAAGTATCTCGTCGAGAAGCATGTCGCCGGGCTCGGCATCCCTTACACGATCAGCGCGCCGGTCGCCTTCATGGAGAATATCGTCGCTCCGTGGTCGATCGATGCACTGCGCCAGGGCACCTACGCCTTCGCAATGCCCGCCCGTCGCTTCCTGCAGCTTGTGGCCCTTGCGGATATCGGCGCCTTCGTTGCCGCCCTTGTCGAGCGGCGCGAGCATGTGTTCGGCACGCGCTTTGATGTTGCCGGGGACGAACTGTCCGGCGAGGAACAGGCGAAAATCCTCTCGCAAGCGATTGGTCGCACCATCAACTACCAAGAAATCCCGATCGATGTGGCTCGCCAGCAAAACGAGGATGCGGCGCGTATGTTCGAATGGTTCGACCGCGTCGGCTACGACGCCGATGTCGCGGCATTGCGCCGGGAGTTTCCGGAGGTTCACTGGCACAGCTTTGCCGACTGGGCGCGCGCGTTCGATTGGAGCGCTCTTGAGCGGACCTCCGCTGCCAGCTGAGTTCCCTTGCGGTGATCGTCATTCCCGTGCTTGTGACAGGCGAGGGCGATCGAACGTGAAGGTCCTCCGCGCCGCGGCCGCGGCGCTACTGGACACCTTTTGACAGGCATAGGAGTAGCTATAGCCCAGGCGGTTGGGATCTCCCGGGCGCGTCGAAGAATGCCTCCGCAAGGCGTGGCTAATTTTCGCTACTTTGAGATGCGGTGCTCCGGTGGCAAACTCAAATCAGACGGGAAATTTTCCTCCCGCATTTCGCCCACGCCTGGCCCCTCCCAATGGGCGAAAGACCTCGGAGCCCCGGGTTCCCCTACCGGGGCTTTTTCTTGGTACCTTCGAAAAAACTCCAAGGACTACTGCGCCCGTCCGCCCTCTCAACAGTTCGCCCGGTCTCGACACGAGAACCAAAATCGTCTCGGCTGCCCGGTCTCCGATTGGACCGCAGCTCAGCCCCGGCGCAGGACCCAGCGGAGCGCGGCGGCGATCGATAGGCCGAGGAGCGGCCAGACGGCCCAGAAAGTTCCGTCGAAGGTGAGGAGGTTGACGGCGATGACGATGAGGGCGGCGAGAGCAAGCAGGCCGAAGACGCGGTCGATATCCGTTCTCCGGCGCAGCCAGAGCAGGGCGTAGACGATCGCAAAGCCGAGCAACGGCCAGACGGCCCAGAGCACGCCGTCCCAGGTGAGGAGGTTTATCGCGACGACCGCGGCGGCGAGAATGGCGAAGACCGCGAACTTGCGGGCGCGGGGCGCTGCGGGAGAGGTCTCGGAAGGCGCTTGCGGCCGGGCGGCTCCGGCACCGGATCGTCGGCCCCAGGTGCCGGCGGGTGCCGCTGGTCCCGAGCCTTGAGACGCTGTGCTTGTCCCGGTGGGCGCCCGTGACCGTGCTGCGTCGGAAGTGGGTTGCCCGTCCCGTCCACCATCCTCCCGGTTGCCGATCCTGACCGCGTAGCTCGCGACGCCGCCCTCGATGTTCTTCACCTCGAGCTGGCCGAGGAAGTCGAAGCTGACAGCGACCTTGTTGCGCACCTGGTCGTAGACGGTGTTGGAGATGACGATGCCGCCGGCGGATGCCGTGGCCTGCAGGCGGGCGGCGATATTGACGCCGTCGCCGTAGAGGTCGTCGCCCTCGGCGATCACGTCGCCGAGATTGATGCCGATGCGAAAGCGCATCTGCGTCTCGCTCGGCCGATCGGCGTTAAGACCGGCGAGCTCGTTCTGCACATCGACCGCGGCGCGCACCGCCTCGACCACGCTCGGGAATTCGGCGATTAGCCCGTCGCCCCAGGTGTTGACGACCCGGCCGCCATGCACCTCGATCAGCCGCGCCATGGCATCGCGGTAGCGCTTCAGGGTCGCGAGCGTGCCTTCCTCGTCCGCCCCCATCAGGCGCGAATAATCCTGGACGTCGGCCGAGAAGATCGTCGTCAGCTTGCGGCGGGTTTCGGACATGTCCATTCGTCCTTGCTTCGGGTCCGTCTACAGCGTCGACCGATCGCCTCTGATCGGGAAAGCTGCCCGGCGGAGCTCACGTCTGTTTAGAGCGTGATCCGATCAGCTTGCAATGGCGAAATCGGGGACGCGAGTGTCGATACTCCCCTCTGCCCGGCCGGGCAGAGGGGAGTGCAGCCGGGACGGTGAGGAGCTGCTACGACGCGCGAACTCCCGGCGGCCGAGTATGCGGTAGGGCCGCCCGACGTTCCCGCTTCCAGGACTGCAACCATCTGGCGGAACAAGTTCGGCCGCTGCGGATTTGTGGTCTTCATGAAGAACATAGCTTTTCTAGCAGCATCGCTGACATTGGGCCTCTGCGGCTCCGTCGATGCCGGGGAGCTTAAGCCGGAAGCCATCAACAAGGCTGCGCTCGCCTCGATCCCGCCCGAACGACCGTCCAAGGCCTCGCCGCGACCGGATCCGGCCATCGTCCATCTCCAGGTTCTTTTGGACCGCGCGGGTTCGTCTCCCGGAGTGATCGACGGCTACTATGGCGAGAATGTCACTAAGGCGATCGCCGGGTTCGAAGCCATGCAACGCCTTCCCGTGGATGGAAAGCCGGACCCCGAAGTTATTGGCCGGCTTCCCGACGAAAAGCCGGTCATCGAGCCCTACGTCGTTACCAAGGAGGATGCCGAGGAACTCGTCGAGCGCATTCCCGCAGACTACGCCAAGCAGGCCGAGATGAAGCACCTCGGATATACGAGCGTGGCGGAGAGGCTGTCGGAGCGATTCCACATGGACATCGACCTCTTGAAGGCGCTCAATCCGGGCTCGGCGTTCGCCGTCGGGGACAGGGTGTCGGTTGCAATGCCCGGCGCCTCGAAGTCGGGCAAGGGCAAGGTCAAGCGGATCGAGGCGCGCAGGCGAGCGGGCCAGGTCGCGGCGTTCGCGGACGACGGCTCGCTGATTGCCGCCTATCCTGCCACGATCGGCAGCGAAGAGACACCTTCGCCTTCCGGAACGCACAAGGTGAAAGGGGTCGCTCGACAGCCCGTCTACGTCTACAACCCGAAAATCAACTTCAAGCAGGGCGATAACACCAAGCGCCTGACACTGCCCGGCGGTCCCAACGGCCCGGTGGGCAGCGTCTGGATCGATCTGACCAAGCCAACCTATGGGATTCACGGCACGCCGGAACCCTCGCTCGTCGACAAGGTGGGCTCACACGGATGCGTGCGGCTGGCAAACTGGGACGCCGAGGAACTGGCGGGGATGGTCAAGCCGGGGGTCGTCGTCGAGTTCACGGACTGACGGCACGGCAAGGGGCCTCCTGCCCGCTTGATGACAAGGCTTCGCGTTCTCCTGAAAAGCGAGTTCACAGCGCTACAGCGCCGCGCGTCTTTTTAGACGCGCAAAGGGCGCTGTAGCACTTTGAATTGCTGCATGTTCTTGTCCTTTAATCGGTTACGATCAAAGGCGACATGCAGTAGGGCGTCGTGGCTGGAGCGTGATGTCGCCTGCACCGAGGCTCCGACCAAATGGACGCGAACCCGCTCCGCTTATTTCTGTCGAGGTTGCGAAAGCTCTCCTCCGGCCGAAGCCAGCTTTCCCGACCGCTTGGCCGCGACCGCTTCGACCAATGTCCGGGCGGCGTTGCGGACCTCTTCCTGCACAGCCTCGTCGGCATCGAGCTCCTCGTGGCTCGATGCGTAGGGTTTCCAGTAGCCGATGTAGCGATCCAGTTCCGCCAAAGGGCCGGCCGGTTCGAGGTGCATGTAGCAAAGCCAATCCGACAGGCTGCGCCGAACGTTCTCGACACCCTCCACGTCGCCATGCACGATTACGGAAAAAAGTCGCCCGGCCAGATGTCGAGGATAGTTCCAGCCTTCGAGCTCGATCGCCTTGGCGAGCTTCGCATCCTTGCCCTTCGTCAGGGTCGGATCGGGGTTGCCGCCGTCGGCGCAAACCAACCGGTCCATCATCAGTTTTACCGGCGAGGAGACGTGATACCAGTTCACCGGCGTCACGATCAGGATGCCGTGTGCCTCGACCCACATCGGATAGATCTCGTTCATCCAGTCGTCGACCTGCCCGAGCGAATAGTTCGGATAGCAGGAGCACGGCCAGTGACAGAGCGCGGGAGAAGTGGAGAAGCATGCCTTGCAGGGGTGGATCGTTCGTCCGTATTCCGAAGCGAGACGATGCAACTCCAGCACGGTCGTCTTCACCCCAGCCGCCTGGTCCATCGTCTCCTGCGCGATCTTCATCAGTCGGTAGGATTTCGACATTTCGCCGGGACAGGTGTGTTCGCTACGGGACGACCCGGAAATCAACAGGATGCGCGCCGGACCATCGGCGTCCATATAACGCTCTTGCGCGGCATGAACCGCATCGCGCGCCGCAAGCCAATCCACGGACAGCTCGTATTCCGCATCGCTGAACGCAGCACCAGCCTTGCGGGTGCGCGGCGATTTTCGCTGATGCTCATAGGCGTCCCATGCCGCCGAAGCGATCTTGTCCAGTTCGGATCGAAGGCTATCGAATGCCGGATCCTGAAACCGGCTGAGGAAGCGGCGGCGAAATTCGGTCTCCGCGAGTCTCGGACTTGGAGTTCCCTTGCGCGGCTCGATGGCTGCCGGCGACGGCTTTGTGGGGTTTTTGGACATCGCACACCTGCGTCGTTGGAAGACTTGTGAGCTGTAATCGAGCACTATGCCGATTGTTCCAACCGCCCACTTCGGGCGCTGTCTGTGAGAGCGATGATCGGCGGGGTACCCAAGGGGCGTCATGCTGATGTGGGCGAGTTGGGCCGCTTCGAGACGTTCTCGCCGTCTGATGCTAGAGTGTCGCCTTGACCGGAGGGCGTCCATTTCTGGCTCTATATCTAAGCGCGAGGCGTCGAAATCAGCACAGACGAGGTCAGGGCTATGCACCAGTTCACAGTCACCGTCACAGAAAAGTTCGAGGCAGACACGGCCGAGGAGGCCGCCTTGCTCATGTATCAACAGCTGACCAAAGAGCCGGCGCCGCTCAATTATTCGGTCACGGATGAGACAAGGATCACCACCAGTCTGACGCTGGAGCGGGAAAAGGCGGACGAGTTCGCCAGCGTCGATCACACCGCAGATCCCGGCAATTGGTAGCGCCTGGCCGAAGCGCTGAAACCTCGCCATTCACGACGCGGGCGCGCCGTGGCTGGCAGCTGTGAGGAGCACAGGAATGAGGGAGTTCTGGGCTACAGCAGAGCAAAAATCTGCCGGTAAATGTAACGTAACCTGTTGCTGGTGCTGCGCGGCCGACTAGCGCGCGTCATTTCCTGCCGCCACAGAACGAGAATGTACGCGGTGATAATTTCCCGGACGCAGGGCTAACGACAAGCGGAAAGCACTTCGATATAGATTGTCTGACCTTCAAATGGCTGAAATGCGAGACGGCTTAATATACTTCTTTCGGGTTACAGTACTACTCAGAAATATTCGTTTCCTGAACTATGGAATATGGTAAGAGGTAGAAGGGGATAGGGGATTCTACTGCAGTAGCTGATGCTCGGCGTGAGCGCGGCTCGGGGGAATCAAAATAAGTTTTCAAGATGTTTGCCGGGCCAGCCATTTGAGAAGCGCTGGTCGGGGAGGGCGAGGCGTATGAGTAGTTTTCGCCCGATGAGGGGCTCCGGCTTCAGCGAGGGGAAACCGGCCGACATCGGCCGGTTTCCCACCCTCTTCGAGAACGCGATTTCGTCGCGACGAATTTCCCAAATCTTAAAGAACGCGGGGCGCTCAAGGGGATGGGAAAGGTAACTGAATTTTTTCAACGCATTCAAACAGGTTGCATCGATCGATGCACCAGCAACGGGGGTTAGGGGGCAAGTAGAATGAGTTTCTTCACGACAAGCTTCATGACGGACGGGTCGTATGACTCCAGTCTCAGCCAGTCCGCGCAGGGGCAGCTCTCGTCGAGCTACACCGACGCGCTCACGGAAGCGCTGCAAGATGTAACCGTCGCCGACTACATCGGCTTCCTGGCCAATCAGGGCGGCCTTTCGGTTGATGACGCGCTTGCCGTAAAGGCTGCGGTCATCGCCGGGGATTTCACGCTTTCGGACCTTTTCGCAGCCGCCCAGAGCAAGCTCGGCCCTGTCGACGGCGCCAGCATCACGGATCCGGCACCGACGATGCTGGTCAACGGCGTTGAGATCGACCTGACCGCGATCCTCACCGGTATCGACACCGAAACCTGGTCGACGGTGCAGGCGAGCGGCAAGAAGCTCGACACGATCTATCATACCCGGGAGTTCTACACGGATACGCAGGAGCCGGCCGACTACGATGCCGGCTGGTCCAGCGACAACCAGCCTCCGAGTGCCGAACCGATCCTGAAGGAACTGACCGAAGACGTTGCTGCGTCTCCGATCGACCTCCTTGCAACCGCTTCCGATCCGGATGGCGATACGCTTTCCGTCGTCGCCGGCAGCCTGAGTTTTTCGGTTGACGGCGATGCGGGGTCCACGACACCTCCCGCCTACATCACTGTCGTCGACAACATCGTAACGGTCGATACGTCGCACCCGGATCTCCAGCCCGGAGGGGCAATCGATCTGAAGCTCGGCGAGACGCTCACGGTGGTCGTCAATTACACCATCGAGGATGGCCAGGGCGGCACGACCACCAATGCATTGACCATCGAAATAGCCGGTTCTGCGGACATCTACACCGGTACCGAGTCCTTCACCTTCCAGAAAATCGGCGGCGATATCACCGAACGGTCGTTTTCGGGCTCTTTCACGGTGGATGTGGACGGTTTCGATGGCATCGTCACCGTGAGCGGGGATGCCGATCTGAACAGCGTAAGAGAGAGCCTCGGGGGCACGGTCGACAGTGGCTCGTTCAGCATTGTCGGCACCGAGTCGAACAGCAGCACAACAGAAACGCTGAACCCGTATTCCAAGACGGTGGTCCTCAGCGACGCCGATTTCACCGACGGAACGATCGCGTTCAATGGTACGTTCAGCCAGCAGGTCGCGAACGGCTCCACTGTCGCCGTCCAGCTCGAATATAACTACTGGGCCTGAAGCCCGGCAACTGCAAACCACATGGCCCGGCAACCGACCGGGCCATGTGTCATCTGCTGCGGGTGAAACTTGGCGCAGTGGGGCGGCATGGTTCAGCGTTCCGCCGCCGACGTCGTCCGTCATCCTCGAGGGTCAAGCCCCGAGGATGGATATGGGAGTGACGGTGAGTCCGGCGTTGGCGCAAAGCCAGGGTGCGTCGGCGCCGTGCATGTCTCACCTTTCAGTCTCCATAGTGATGGGTGTACTCGCCTGCTTCAAAATCCGCGAACCGCAGGGGCCAGCGCTTTCCGGGCCAGACATAATCCACCCGGCCGTCCTCGGGCCGGTAGACGGCGGTGTAGAGGGTCGGGAAGCGCGGGTTTCGCGCATGGACCGGCGGCTGTAGGAAGCGGTCGGTCAGGCCTTCGAGCGACATCGAAGGTTCGTCCAGCGCCTGCAGGAGCGCGCGCTGCCGCGCCAGCGAATTTGGCGGGGCCCGTTCGGAGCGCTGATGGTTGGCGCATGCCTTGAGGCGGGTGATGACCGGCCGCTGGCCGGGGCCGAGGAAGAGGGTCGCGTATGTGCCCGATCGATCGAGCAGTGTCACGTTCTGCGCAAGCGCCACCGGGATACGGCAAAGAGTCTCTACGGCCTCACTGACGCGACGGCAGGTTTCGAGCACGTAGCGGACCATGAGAATGATCGAAAAGCCGCGGCCCTGGAGGCGGCCGCCACCAAGCGTTACGCTCGCGACCAGCCCTTCCTCGTTCATTCCGTCGACGCAGCCTCCCCAGGGGCGCTGCGCCTTCGCGATCACCTTGAGACCCGACCACGCGGTGAGCTCGAAGCGATCCGAAACGATATCGGGCGGATAGTCGAAGTTGCGGATGAGCGCCGGGCCTTCTTTTCCGAGCCAGACCGCCTGGCTGCAGCCGTAGCCTTCCGGCGCGGGGCGATAGTGGCTGAGCATCCGGTGCGCGAGCTCGTCGTCGCCAACGAGAGCGCAGACATGCTCGTAGTGCGGGAGGAGCTCGGGCATGTGCTGCGCAAGCGCTGCGCGACATTCGCTGACAGTAGGCGCGGCGGGGCGTGACGTGACGGCCCGGCCGAAATACCAGCTCTCCACACCGGCCCGACCGGCTGTGAAGCGGGAAAGCCAGTCTTTCCCGGGCCGATCCTCCCGCGCTGATACGAAGGTCTTCTCCATGGCGGAGTATAGGGAGGGAATTCCGCGGATGCAACGTGGACGTGGAGGCGCGGTTGCCGCGCCACCCCTCAGCCTCGGCCGCTATGCGCAACACCTCGACGTGTTCGAGGGGCCGCAGCAGCTCGATTGTGAGGCTGTGGCCTGCTCGGCGAGCCATCGGTCGCGAGGTTTGCAGCTCGCGGGTCGGGGCGAAAGGCGAACCAAAAGGGCTTCGTCCCGCTCGACGGGCTCGTCGGCGCAGTAAAGCTGCATCGGCCTCACGCCATCACTGACCTCGAACGTCAATTTGGCCGATCCGTCGAGGGCGACGTGTTCGGAGACTTTCCTGATGATGGCCGAGAACTTCCCGGCTGGCATGTGCGTGCGTTCGCCGCCGTCGACGTCCCATAACTGGACGAAGATTTCCGTCCATGCCTCGGGGTTCGCGCCGCAATCGAGGGCGGAGAACTGGCCAGCCTTCACTTCCGTGACGTGGTATCCGGGGCGGACGATCTTTCCGTCATATTCGAAGACGAGCGGCTTGGCCGCAGTTTCCTTCAGCCGCTCGAGCAGCGATCCGAGTGTGATGTCGCTTTGCGCATGCTGGCTATTGTCGATCAGTGTCATTTCGGTTATTCCTCGTTTCAATAGTTTTAGGATTCTTGAAATATGGAAGAACGTCAAGCCCTGATGTCATTCGCGGCACTGTCTCAGGAGACCCGGTTGGGGATCGTCAGGACACTCGTGGTGGCGGGTCCAGGCGGCATGGCCGCCGGCGCGATCGCGGAGACGATGGGCGTCTCGCCGTCGAACGTCTCCTTCCACCTGAAGGAGCTGGAGCGGGCCGGACTGATTGCCCAGAGGCGCGAATCCCGCTCGATCGTCTACAGCGCCAGCTACGACGCGCTTGCCGAACTGCTGAAGTTCCTGATGGAGGATTGCTGCGTCGGGCACCCCAGCGTGCGTGCGCCATTGACCGGCGCCGACGATGGTTGCTGCGCGGTGTCTTCCGCGTCGGCCGAAGGCGAGAATGTCTGACATGAAGCCCGGCATCCCCGCGGCCATCGTCGCCGCGCTCGGCCTCACGCAGATCATCGGCTACGGCACGCTCTATTACAGCTTCAGCATCCTGGCGCCGGGGATGGCACGCGACCTCGGCCTGAGCGTCGAGCAGGTGTTCGGCATCTTTTCCGCCTCGCTGTTTGCGGGCGGGCTTTCGGCTCCATTCGTCGGGGGATTGATGGATCGGTTGGGCGCGGCGATGATCATGACCATTGGCTCGGCCGTCTCGGCGCTCGCCCTCCTGCTGTGCGCCTGGTCCCCCTCGATAGCGGTGTTTGCACTCTCCATCGTCCTCCTGGAAGTTGCATCCGGCATGGTGCAATACCAGGCGGCTTTCGCCGCGCTCGTCGAAAGCCGCCCAATGGCGGCGTCACGCAGTATCACCTATCTCACATTGATCGGGGGCTTCGCCTCGACAATCTTCTGGCCGATCTCCGCGAGCCTTCACGAGCATTTCTCCTGGCGGGAAATCTACATCGCCTACGCGGTGTTGAATCTGATCGTCTGCCTTCCGCTTCATCATTGGATCATGCGGAGCAGGAGGTCCGAAGCGGCCAAATTCACCGGCAAGGACGGCCACGCGGTTGTCGGTGCGCTTCCGGTCGAGGTCAGGCGGCGCGGCATGCTCCTTGTGTCACTGGCTTTTGCCCTGCAGGGGTTCACGCTTTCGGCGATGCTGACCCACATGGTTCCGATGCTGGGAGCGATCGGTTTCGGGACGGCAGCGGTCGTGATCGGCTCGCTGTTCGGGCCCTCGCAGGTCCTGAGCAGGCTGATCAACATGGCATTCGGCAAAAACCTGGCGCCGCCTGTACTCGCGACGCTGTCCGCCGCGCTCATCGTTGCCGGCGTTCTTATCCTCGGCCTGTCCGGAACCTGGCTGCCCGGGGCGGTGGCTTTCGCGATCTTCCTTGGCCTTGGGTCCGGTATCAACAGCGTAGCGCAGGGCTCCCTGCCACTCTGGATGTTCGGGTCAGCGGGCTACGGAGCGATAACGGGCCGCATGGCCGCCGCACGGCTGGCTGCGGGCGCAATGGCACCGTTCGTTTTCTCCGTGTTGATGGAGCGTTTCGGAAGCGACGTCGCCTTGATGGCCAACGCCTGCCTTGGTGCAGTCGGCATGGCCGCCTTCGTCGCGGTGGCGTCGTCCGCCAAGCGCACGGCCACCGCAACGTCGTGAAGCTCGATCGAGCTCAGAGCGGACTACAGCGCCGCGCGTCTTATCAGACGCGCAAAGGTCGCTGTAGCACTTTGAATTGCTGATGTTTTTGTCCTTAAATCGGCTAGGATTTAAGGAGACATGCAGTAAGCTTTCCAAGTTGAGCCTCAAACCTCGGCTCTCTGGATCCACTCTGCAATTTTTGCCGCCGCATCTGACGGGGTCAAACGCGTCACATCGAGCTTTAGCAAGTTCGTCTCATCTATACCTGCGAGGATTTTGCCCTGTATGTGGTTTCTCCTCGCCATTTCAGCATCGCGCGGTTTCCGCATCGCGGCCCGCGCGCCTGCCTCGATACGGCGAATGTTCTCTTCAAGATCGCAGTGCAGATGCACGACGAAGAACGGTGCCCGCTCGCGGCCAAGGCGCACAATCCGCTGCCACTCTGCGTCGCCCCAATCGCTGCTTCCGGCAAGAACCGTCGTTAGTACGACGGGGATTTCGGCCGGAAGTTTCAGAATCAGGTTATGCGCGACCGCTTCGATCTTTTCGACGGTTTCGATGAAATCCGGCGATTTGAATTCCGTCAGCGCGAAAGCGACATTGTAAACACTATGGATGTCCAGCAGCCGGCCCGAGATCTTTGATATGAGTTCCTGACCGATCGTCAGCTTCCCCACGCCAGGGTAGCCGTTCAAGACAATGATCATGGCTGCTCCTCTTAATGAAGTTGCATGAATACAAAGCTTGGTTGTATAGCGTTGATCTACCACGCCGTGTTTGCCTTGACGACTGCCTGGTCCAAGCGGCCACTCGGCGACACCGTCGGGCAATCGGACCGTGCCGTCATGGCTGGCGATCGAAACGATCCGAGACGATATCGGGCGGGGGTAGGGGATTGGACTTCAGATTTTTTTGAACCTGCTCGATCAGCAAAAGCAGGGCAATGGTAATCATCGCCGCTCCGGAAACTGGCACACTATGCGGGCGACCATCGGGCGGGTCCGCAAGACGATCTTGGAACCGACGCCGACCAGCAGACCAGAGCACAGTTCATCATGTGCAAAATCCCCATGGCGACGATCTGGGTGGATGCGGCGCAGTAGCGAGCGCGCGCTGCCGCTCAATACCCAACCGAGAGATACTTCGATGCGAAGAGTTCCGCGAGCTCCTGCCGGCAGTCGACCAACGGTCGTACCTCTTGGCTGGCTTTTGCAATCGCCATGGCACCGGAGTAGGTGGCGATCACCAGTGTCGCCAGGCTGCGAGGATCTATGCCGGTAACCCGTTTTGACTCGACATCCTCCTGAAACTTTGCCGACAGCGCCTCCTGCCAGCCGGCGAAAACACCGCTCAGCGCCTCGCGCATCTCTTCATCGTGCGGGGAAATCTCCATCGCCATATTATTGAGGGGGCAGCCGGAAACCGAGCCCTTTAGCGTCAGTTCGCCGATGATGTTTTCGAAGATGAGATCGATGGCCGCTGGCGCGTCCGCACAGGTTTGAAGCGGCTCGATCCATGTCTGCCGGACGGCTTCGGCCACCCGATCGCGGATAACTGCCAATCCGAGTTCGCGCTTTGCCGGAAAATGATGCGCCATGGCCCCACCAGATACTGAAGCCTTTTCCCGCAGTTCCAGCATGCCCGTAGCGAGGTAGCCCTGAGCAACGAAGGCATCATAGGCCGCGTCGACAATCCTGCGACGCACCGCGCGGGGGTCATTGGTTCTCTTGTTTCCTGCCATGGTAGCCACTTGCAAACTCCATCAAGAGTAGCAGGTTGACAAAACAGGTCAATCGTCCTCTTATTGAGACAGGACAATCGACCTGTTTTTGTGGGGCTACCATGCATACCGTCTTCGAACTCCGCCGCTACCGACTCCGTCCAGGCGGGAGGGAAGCCTTGATCGGGCTGTTTGACAACGAATTTATCGAACCGCAGGAAGCGCTCGGCATGCGCGTCGAAGGCGAGTTCCGCGATCTTGACGATCCGGATGCCTTCGTGTGGGTTCGCTCTTTCGCAGACATGGAGGCCCGAACGGAGGCGCTCAAATCCTTTTATTCGAGCGCGATCTGGAAGAAACATGGGCCGGCTGCCAACGAGACGATGCTCAACTCAGATAACGTGTTGCTGCTAAAGCCTGTTGGCGGCGTGATGCCGTTCTCCCACAACCGGGCGAGAAAAGAGGAGGTGGAGCAGCAAGAAGCTGAAGGCCTCGTCATCGCGACTATCTGCTCTCTGGCCCCCGGAACGGAGGACGAATTCGCCGCGCTCTTCATCCAGGAGGCGCTTCCGGTTTTGCAGGATGCCGGCGCTCGCGTTGATGCTGTTCTTGTCACTGAGCGGAGCACGAATGGCTTTCCGCGACTCCCCGTCCGCGAGGGCGAGACGGTGCTTGTTTGGTTCGAATGCCATAAGGACGAGGCTGGCCTGGCCCGCTACCGAGAGCGCTTAGGACAGAACGCCAAATGGACGGAAGAGGTCTATCCACGAATGGACGGCCAGTGTTGGCGAAGGATCGAGGTGGCACGCTTGACGCCGACGCCGCGATCACTTTGCACTTGGTAGATTGGCGCAGTGCTGCTGCTGCCGCGTCCGCAGTAACGAAATCGGGAACGCCTGCGGTCTTGCCACGGCTTTAATTTTTGCTTTAAAAACAAGCGCCTCCGGGACCAGCCGATCCGAGGGCAGGGCGACCATCATCATTTTCAGATGGCCGGGTTTCGTCGCAACATGCAGAGCAGCGGACGGACGGATGGCGAAAGACTATGCACCTCGCCTGGGCAAGTTCACAGGCCTGGAGCAGCCGGCAATCTTGACGTTCGGGACCTTTCAGGCGCCGGAATTTTCCGCCGCGCGGCTGATTGGAGAATTTGCCGAAGGAGGGACGCCGGTAAGGCTCGAAACCAGCGATGCCTACCTCGTGTGCACCGAACGAAATCAATTGCCGTCCTGGCACTATTGGATCGATGGGCGACCCGCTCAGATGTCTGCCCGTGTGACTGGGCAATCCCTTTTGCGCGATCTCAACCAGGAGCACTCTTCGCTGGCGTTTGGATGTACCGACTGTCTTTCCTTCTACATTTCCCGGCACGCGCTGCAAAAATTTCAGGAGGAGCACGGGCTCAGGCCGACCGGCGAGCTCAGGACCGCCGGGGGCACCGCCCTCGACGATACGGTCGTCCACAGCCTCGGCGAGTGCCTGTTGCCGGTATTCAAGGAGCCCGCGGCGGCCAGCCGAGTGTTTATCGACCACATCGGCATGGCGTTGATGTCACATCTGTCATTGAGCTATGGCGTGCACGACGGGCAGGGACGGCTGCCTCGAGGAGGTCTCGCGCCCTGGCAGGAGCGCCGTGCCAAGGACTTGCTGATGGCGAACGTGAGCGGCAGCATCAGCCTTGAGGAACTGGCGAAAGGATGCGGACTTTCCAGGAGCCATTTCGCGCGTGCTTTCAAGGTGACGACGGGATCAACGCCGCTTCAGTGGCTCGCGCAACAGCGCATCGCGCTCGCTCAAGGGCATCTTCGATATTCGTCCTTGTCCCTCCATGACATCGCCGAGCAATGCGGGTTCTCCGACCAGGGCCATTTCAGCCGCGTCTTTTCGCAGCATGTCGGAGAGACGCCGGGTCGCTGGCGACGCTCGGTGTTGAAATGATCCAGGGCCCTTCAGGATCAAATGGAAGCAGTTCTGTTGTGGCCAGCAAAGGCCATCGTCGCTACCATCGGCAATGCGGAAGCGGTATCGTCACTGATGGCGGGACTTGCGCCGTGCGGCAGGCTGGTGCTGCTTGATGCGGACAAGGACCCGTTGCCTGTGTCGGCCGGTCATCTCGTCGTGGCCGAGCGCAGCGTACTCGGATCGATCACCGGCACGCCTTGCGAGAACGAGAGGGCCCTCGACTTCAGTGTCCTGACCGGCGGGCGCACCCAATCGAGACGATGCCGCTCAAGAAGCCAGCCCTGCCAGAAGATGAAGTCCGGTGACGCCAGGTTCCGGAAGTCATGTCTATGAAGGAGATCAGTCATGCGCATAAACGACGACCTGTCGAAACCAGTCATCGTCCATGGCGCGAAGCTGGACTGGGTGCCAAGTCCCGCGGCCGGTGTGGACCGGCGCATGCTCTTCCGCGTCGGCGGCGAGGTCGCCCGCGCCACCTCGATCGTGCGCTATGCTCAAGGCAGCGCTTTCCCTCGCCACATACACAGCGGCGGCGAAGAGATCCTCGTGCTGGAAGGAGTCTTCCAGGATGAGCATGGCGACTACCCGGCGGGCTGCTACTTCCGCAATCCGCCCGGCACCTCGCATATCCCCGCCGCGAAGGAAGGCTGCACCATCTTCGTGCGGCTCTGGCAGTACCGTGACGGGGATCAGACCCAGATCGTTCGCCAGCCCGGCGAGGGCCAACATACAACGCCCCGCCCGGGCGCCAGCGCCGCGACCATCCTGTTCGATGATAGCCGGGAGGAAGTCCGGCTCGAAGACTGGCGGGCCGACGAAACCGTCACGGTCGCAAACACGCGCGGGTTGGAGTTCCTCGTCCTCTCGGGCAGGCTGACCATCGGTGGCGAAACACTGAAGCCACAGAGTTGGGGCCGTTTGCCGGCCGGCGCCGACCTGACGGCGACCATCGGCCCGGAAGGCGCACGGATCTGGCTGAAGGACGCGCCTCTGATGCACCCGGATGTGCTCCAGATGCCAGAATAGTCCTCGCCCGCAGACACTTAAGTGAGAGCTTGACTTTTTGCCAGGCGCACCGTTACTTAAGTGTATGGTTGAACGTTCTGAGCAACTCGACAGGGCCTTTCACGCGCTCGCAGATGCGACGCGCCGGGGGATTCTCGATCGCCTCTCACGGGGGCCGGCCTCGGTGAGCGAGTTGGCCAAGCCTTACAACACCTCGCTTGCCGCGATCCATCAGCACGTCCAGGTGCTCGAGGCGAGCGGGCTCGTGGTGACGGAAAAGCGCGGTCGCACGCGCGAATGCCGGATCTCCAGCGAGGCGGTCCGGCGTGTCGAAAGCTGGTTGAACGAGCGCCGCCAGGTCTGGGAGAGCCGGTTCGATCGGCTCGGCGAACTCATCGAAAGCAGTGAATTCAAGGGTGAAGCCGGACCTTCGGATCCGGCGGCGGGAGGAGACCATTGATGACGGAAGTGCCTTTCTTTCACGGTACGTTCACACTGAAACGCGTGTGGGCGGCCCCGCCCAGCCGGGTATTCGGCGCATGGTCCGATCCGCACCTCAAGGCACAGTGGTTCACCGGCCCGGCGGAACGTTGGACATTGCTGCGCCGGTCGATGGATTTTCGCGTGGGCGGGCTGGAGGTACTCGAAGGCCGCTTCAACGAAAGCGGCCTGGTAACGCGTTTCGAGGCCCGCTTCCATGTGATCGAGCCCGCCCGGCGCCTCGTCTATGCCTATGACCTGCATCACTCCGGACGCTTCCATTCCGTCACCTTGTCGAGTCTGGAACTCGAAGCGCAAGGGGAGGGAACCCGCGTCTCCTACACCGAGCAGATCGTGTTTCTGGACGGCAAGGACGGCACTGCCGATCGATGCCACGGGACCGGAATCCAGTTCGACATGATCGAAACCACCCTTCAACTAGGCGGAGACGCGCAATGACGATTGCACTTTACGGGCACCCGTTTGCCTCGTTCGTATGGAAACCGCTGATCGCGCTCTACGAGCGGAACGTGACTTTCGAATTCCGGATGGTCGATCCCGCCAATCCGGAGAATCAGGCGCGGATGGGCGAACTCTCGCCGACGGGACAATTTCCCGCGTTGGTCGATAGGGACAGGGAAGTCACGCAAAGCAACGCGGTGATCGAATATCTCGACCTGTTCCATGGAAGTGGGACGCCGATGGTGCCGGAGGATCCGCGCGAAGCGCTCGAGGCGCGCATGATGACGGACGTGTTCGACGACTATATCCATGCGCCGATGCAGCGGATTGTCGGAAATGCCCTGCGCAGCGAAGGTGAGCGCGACCCGCGCGGCGTAATCGACGCGCGTGCCCTGCTCGACCGGTGCTACGCCTGGCTGGAGCCACGCCTGCAAGCGAAGGAATGGGCCGCTTGCGGTCGGTTCACGATTGCCGATTGTGCCGCCGCACCGGCGCTTTTCTATGCCGACTGGGTTCATCCGATTCCCGAACACCATGCAGCGCTCGCCGCCTACAGGGCACGGCTTCTCGCCCGCCCCTCGGTGGCACGGGTCGTCGACGAGGCACGCCCTTATCGGAGCTTTTTTCCGTTGGGAGCACCCGATCGAGATTAGTTCTCGCAAGGCCCGCCGCAAGCGCGTCGGCAGGAATGCCTGGAGGCAAGTGACCATGGTAGAATATAATAGGTTACTCGCTGTTTTAGGCCGTGTGGACGAATGTTGATCCGGCATAGGGCTGCGAAACAACGACGGCGTTGCCTCGGACTGTCCATCAAGCTTTGCCATAGGGCGAGGTATCACCGGAATGCCGCCGTCGAGCAACGAGGAGCCCTGGCCCGGGTGGTTGCCATATCGGGGTGAAGAACCCATGGAACGACGCGACAAGGAACAGGAGAACCTTTCTCGGCTTGAACGGGCCGCGCAACAGACTGCTGATCCACAGACCATGCAGCAGAAGGCGAACAAGCCCGAGGAAAAATCTCGCTTCAGCTTTCGTAAGGCAGACGTCTGGTGGATGGTTGGCTTCGCTGCCGCCGCCTTGCTGCTTTTTGGCATCCAGGTGCTGCTCAGTTGGCGCATAGAATGGCTTGACGCACCTTTGCAGGTGCGCGTGCGGAACTACGTCAGGGGCGCCCTTGTCATTTTCGTTTTGCTGACCGTGGCGAACGTTATCGAGGTCTTTCTGATAGGCCGAATTCCCAATCGTGTTTCGCGTTTCAACCTGAAACGTATTTTTCGATTGGTCGTCGTCATCGCCATCGTCTTCGTGGCCATTTCAGTTTTATTTGTGAACTGGTACGGGGCGGTGGTTTCGCTCGGCCTGATTTCATTGATTCTCGGCTTTGCGCTGCAAATGCCGATCGCCAGCTTCATCGCGTGGATTTATATTCTGGCCAGGGCGCCTTATCGCGTTGGTGACCGCATTCGCATCGGCGATGCCCATGGCGATGTCGTTGATGTCAGCTATCTCGACACGACGTTATGGGAATTCGGCGGCGAATATCTTTGGACCGACCATCCGAGTGGACGCATCATCAAGTTTCCGAACTCCACCGTGTTTGACACGCCGGTCTTCAACTACTCCTGGCCGCTGTTTCCCTATGTCTGGAACGAAATCAAGTTCCAGCTCGCCTATGAAAGCGATTTGGAATTCGTGGCGCTAGTCATGAGAGAGGTAGTGGAAGAGCAGATCGGGGATATCATGAGCCAGAAGGTGAAGGTCTATAAGCACATGCTATCGAAAACGCCGGTGGACGAACTCGAAGTGAGGGAGCATCCCGTGGTTCATTTTCGCGTCAGTGAAAACACCTGGCTCGAGGCCATCGTGCGTTACCTCGTGCCGCCGAAGGAAGCGGGGCGTACCAAAACACGCTTGATCAAGGAAATGTTGGCGCGAATGAATGCAAAGCCTGATCGCGTGCTATTTCCGAAGAGCAATTTGAGGTGAACTTCCCGACGCCGGCGAACGGCTTGGAAGCGACAGCACTTTCGTCCAAAGCGGCCACACACCGCCACGACGCCATTGACCGTATGGTATCCTGAGCGTCGTGGTGTTCTGCGACAACAGGGAGGAGGTGGAACGGTGTTTTTCATACGCTGCTCGCCTTGTAGCAATCGTGGCGCTTGTGGCCGGGCTCTGGCAGATCGTGCTCGGGCTGGTCATATCGACAGGTTATCTGGATCCGGATCTCGTGTCGCGGTTCACGACGGTTTCATCGTTGGGCGAAGCGATCGATGAAGGGCTGTACTGGATCATGTTCGCTGTCGCGCTCGGAACGCTCGCGGAGATAGGATTGGCTGTTCGCAAGCGGCGCGAATGAATGCCGGCGCACGTAGTATCTGTTTCCTTGAATCGCAGCGGATTTACGGACAGACACCCAGTAATTCAAAGTGCTGCAGCGTCCTTTGCGCGTCTCATACGACACGCGGCGCTGTGGTTGCGAGCGCCGTGCTCAGGCTTGCGGGGGTCGAGTCCACAAGCAACTGGAAGAACATGCCAGCCGCGTCTCGGGGGTTGGTGGCGGCAAACCAATGAGGCTCGGTCATCACGACGACGCGTCCCTTCGCGTCGCGCTCATCCTGCTTCGGACTCGTAAATCGCGCATGCCGCCCCGGTTTTCGAACAGAAAGCGATTTCGAATACACCGGACGGTTTGCCGTCCGGCACGTCATAGATTTGCAGCACGTAACCCTTGAAGCTTCGACGGTCGCCGCGCTGATCGAGTTCACGCAGGATCGATGGGCTGAGCTTGTCCCGGTCGACCGGTAACGGTGGCGTCCAGAAAGGACCCAATGCCGCATCTTCGAGCAGACGCGCATCTCTCTCGCTCCTGTGGGGTAGAGGGCGCTCTTTTAGGGTGGACGCAGCGAAAGTACCAATTTCAGGCCGGTTGTGACAAGCGCTGCAGCTTTTCGATGGTTTGCTGGGCGCCTGATAGGACGCACGGCGCTGTTGCCTAAGAAAGAGGAGGTCCCAGAGCGGTTTAGAAGGGACAATCGCGGTAGGCTCTGGGACCACTTTTCGCGCCAACTGCGGTGTCGGGGACTATTGGTATCGTTGGCGCTCTATCGTCACAATATGTTTCAGACGGAGGGCTCGCAACCGTCCTAGGACCTTTGGCTTTGCCGCTCGGACTTAAGTCCTGCGGCTGGAACAGTTCTCTCGTTACGCTCGTTGACCTTTCATCCAACAGAGGAGGTAACAATGAGAAAACTTATACTCATCGCTGCGGCAGCTGCCCTCCTGGGTGGCCCCGCGATCGCTCAGAATAGCAACAATGGCAACCGCGGCACCGCTGCAGGTATCGCCGGCGGTGCGGCGACGGGCGCCATTATCGGTGGCCCGGTCGGTGCTGGCGTTGGCGCCGTTGTCGGAGGCGCACTTGGCGGCGCTCTGGCACCGCCGCCGCCAAGAGTGATTACCCAGGTCCAACAGATGCCCGCACCGCCATCGGTCGTCATTCGCAAACGGATCGCCGTTGGCCAGCCTCTTCCCGAGACGGTCGCGCTGACTCCTATTCCGGACGCTCCGGAATACTCGGTGGCCGTGGTCAACGACCAGCGGGTGATCGTCGAACCGAGGTCGCGTACCGTGGTCCAGATCGTCAGATGACGGCCTGACCTACAGCGTCCCGCCTCTTGCCAGATGCGCGAAGGACGCTGTGGTACTTTGAGTTACTGCCTATGCAGTAGCCATCCGTTTTCATGAACATACCGAAAGTTGTGGCGCGATCATCGGGCAACATCTTTCACCAACAGGAGCCCGCCGCCCTCCCGGCGGGTTCTCCCCACAAGTTCATGCAAAAATCGAATATGGGACCTTTGTCCCTTGTCCTGCTGGACCAAAGTCCATGGATCGCGGGGCGAAAGAGGACGATACTTCCGCTCTTTGGGAGGGTGCCGGCGGCATGCACCGACACAAACCTATAGTGATTTCAGTATTGATTTAGAGCGGGGGCCTTCGGCAAGGAAAGCGTAGGGCCCCGCTTGATGGGCGCGCGGCGGGCTCTCAATAGGGCCGTCGGTTTGAAAGGTGCGCCGCTTCTCCTTGGTAGCTTTTCTCGTTCGTCCCAATGAACAGCGCGACGTTTCTCGCGACTTGTGCGACAATGAGCGATGAGATGTCCCTGATCCCGTGGTGAGGTCAGATGTACGTCAATCGACGCCTGGATGCAGCGGAAAGGCGCATCGCCGAGGGCGCCCGTCATGTGCTGATCCAGCGGGAAATCATTGTCAAATTAAAGCATCTTGGCAGCGACACCAGCATCGCTCGCCAGCTGCTGTTCACGTTTGAAATGAACTTGGCTTTCTACATCGTCGAGCGCGACCGACTCATCAGGGAAATGAAGGCGCTCGCGGGAAAAACACCGTAGACCTTTGGCGCATCGGTCATTCAGAGCATGGGGCGGGCGCTACTGCATTTTTCCTTAAATCGTAGCCGATTTAAGAAAAAAGCATGCAGCAATTCAAGGTGCTGCAGCGTCCTTTGCGCGTCTGATAAGACGCGCGGCGCTGTAGTCGATCCTGCATTGGGACGGGGTCGGGTAAAGGCGATCTCCCCGCCCGTCACTGAGTTCCTGACAGACGCTGCCGCAGGAAAGGCACGGTAAGCATTTTCAAGAGCGCCGGATCGCGAATGCCGAGGTGATAATTGAAGATCAGGCGCGTGAGTGTACCCTCTGCCACGGTGCTGGCGCGGAGCATCTGATGATCCTCGAGCAACTCCTCGAACACTGCGCTGAGCATGTCGACATCGGGAAGGGGAATGTGCGGTCTGATCGGCATAGCTCATCTTCCTCCGTTGGCACGACAGCGCTATGACGCTAGCAGGGCGCTGAATATTCCCGCAGATGGCCAGATGATGCGTTCTGGTGCGAGGCGCTGGCTATTAAATATATTAATCAGGGCGTCAGTACGCGCCGTTCTGCCCGTCGGATGCGCTAAAGCGGAATGAGGAGAAGTGTGCACGGTGTTCGCCCCCGTTACACTCTACCTCATTACGATCGACCACGTTCATGATTTTTGGGTCGATTCAACCTAAAATTATCGTGATCGCCTGCCTTAAATCGATTCCGGAGTGAAGAATCGCGCTCTCGTCGACCGGCGGCCCGTTGCGGTTGCAATTCCGCGTCATCGGAATGACGACACACTTGTTACTCGCACTCCTCGAGATCCCGGGTCAGACTGAACCTACGAACAACAACGGGCGAGGAGCCGCCGTGACGCGCGGCGCATCGCTCCGGATCAGGAGGTTCAGAAACAATGATTACGCCAGCCGAGAATACACGCAAAGCCGGAAACCCTGCCATGCGCACCCCGCCGGTCGTATCGCCCGAGGCGTGGGAGGCGGCCCGGCAGAAGCTGTTGGTCAAGGAGAAAGCTCAGACCCGCGCCCGTGACGCGCTCGCCGCCGAACGCCGGCGAATGCCGTGGATGGCCGTCACGAAAGACTATGCGTTCGAGGGGGCTGACGGCAAGGTCAGTCTCGCTGACCTCTTCGACGGCCGGCACCAGCTGATCGTTTACCGCGCCTTCTACGAGCCGGGCGTGTTCGGCTGGCCCGAGCACGCCTGCCGCGGCTGCTCCATGGTGGCCGACCAGGTGGCTCATCTCGCGCACCTCAATGCCCGCGACACGACGCTCGTCTTCGTTTCGCGCGCACCGCAGGAGGAGATCAAGCGGCTGAAGGCGCGAATGGGCTGGGACATGCCGTGGTTCACCATCACCGACAGCTTCGACGCCGATTTCGGCGTGGACGAGTGGCACGGCACCAACGTGTTCTACCGCGACGGGGACCGCATCTTCCGCACCTATTTCATCAACAATCGCGGCGACGAGCAGATGGGGGGAACCTGGAACTACCTCGACATCACGCCGCTCGGACGGCAGGAGGTCTGGGAGGACTCGCCTGAGGGCTACCCCCAGACCCCGACCTACAAGTGGTGGAACTGGCACGACAGCTACATCGCGGATGCCGCGCCCGACAAGAAATGGGTCGAGGTGTCGGACGCCGGCGAGGCGGCGATGCGGAAGCATGACACGGACAAGAGGTGAGCGGGTAGCGACGACGGCTGGTCGGGTGAGGCGACCAGCCGCCTACGGCAGCTGCGACCCCATGAGGATCGCCGTCAGATGGACTTGAGCGAGACGCGCTTTTCCAACTTGGCGGCATCTTCCTTGCGTTCGCTGTAGCGGTCGACAAGATAGTCGGAGGCATCGCGGGTCAGCAGCGTGAACTTGACCAACTCCTCGCAGACGTCAACGACGCGGTCGTAGTGGGACGACGGCTTCATGCGTCCGTCTGAGTCGAACTCCTCGTACGCCTTGGCGACGGACGACTGGTTCGGAATCGTGATCATCCGCATCCAGCGGCCGAGCAGGCGAAGCGTGTTGACGGCGTTGAACGACTGCGAGCCGCCAGACACCTGCATAACGGCGAGGGTCTTGCCTTGGGTCGGCCGTATCGAGCCGATCGAAAGCGGTATCCAGTCGATCTGCGCCTTCATGATTCCGGTGATCGCCCCGTGGCGTTCCGGGCTCACCCAGACCTGGCCCTCCGACCATTCGGACAGGTCGCGCAGTTCCTGGACCTTCGGATGGCTGGCGGGCGCGTCGTCCGGAAGCGGCAGGCCGGAAGGGTCGAAGAAGCGCACTTCGGCTCCGAAATGCTCCAGCAACCGTCCGGCCTCCTGGGCAAGGAGCCGCGAATAGGACACCTGACGAAGCGATCCATAGAGGATCAGGATGCGCGGCGGATGGGTCGAGAATGGCGGCCGGAGCGCGTCGACGTCCGGCTTGAGGAGATGGCGCAGATCGGCGGCAGGAAGATCAGACAATGCGGCGGCCTTCTTCATCAAGAACCTTCTCTCCATCTTCCTTGACGAACGGTCCCTTGAACGCCTCGGCGGGCAGGATGTCGAGAACGGCCTCGGACGGCCGTGCCAGCCGGGTGCCCATCGGAGTGACGACGAAGGGGCGGTTGATGAGGATCGGATGCTCCAGCATTGCCGACAGGAGCTGCTCATCGGAGAGTGCCGGATCGTCCAGACCGAGCTCCGCATAGGGCGTTCCCTTCTCCCGGATGGCCTCACGGACGGAGAAGCCGGCGTCGCGGATCATCTTCGCGAGTTCCTCGCGGGTCGGCGGCGTTTTCAAGTAGTCGATGACCTTTGGCTCGATGCCGGCGTGGCGGATCAGGGCCAGTGTGTTACGCGAAGTCCCGCATGCGGGGTTGTGATAAATGGTGACGTCCATGGTCATTCGGCTTCCTTGACGGTTATGGGAGACACTGCCGTGTTTCGTTCGGCGAACATCCATCCGACGACGGCTGTGGCGACGAGTGCGCCGACGACTTCGGCGACTATGAAGCCCGGCACGTCCGTTGGGCGGATGCCCGAAAATGTGTTCGAGAATGCGCGGGCGACGGCGACGGCGGGGTTCGCGAACGAGGTCGACGCCGTGAACCAGTAGGCCGCCGTGATATAGAGGCCGACCAGCCACGGAATGGCGTCGGCGCGGAAGCGCAGGCCCGCGAGGATCGTGAGGACGAGTCCGAAGGTGGCAACCGCCTCGGCGATCCACTGGCCTGTTCCCGTGCGGACCGTTTCCGACACCTGGAACAGGGGAAGGTCGAACATGGCATGGGCGATCAACGTGCCGGCGATGCCGCCCACGGCCTGGGCGAGGATGTAGAGCACGGCCGCCGTCGCCTCGATCTCGCGCCTTGCCGCAAACACCATCGTCACGGCCGGATTGAAGTGCGCGCCGGAGATGGGGCCGAGAATGCTGATGAGGACGACGAGGATCGCGCCCGTCGGCATCGTGTTGCCGAGCAGCGAGACCGCCACGTCGTCGGAGAGACGGTCGGCCATGATCCCGGAGCCGACGACGGTCGCGACAAGAATTGCGGTGCCAAGGGCTTCCGCGGCAAGGCGGCGTTTGAGATCGAATGCCATGCTTCAGCCAGCCTTCGGAATATCGCGACCGATCTCGTCCAGCCTTCTTTGCAGGGCGAGCTTGTCGAGGCTCGTCATCGGCAGGCTGACAAAGATCGAGATGCGGTTGTTCAGCATCCGGTAGGTCTCGGCGAAGGAAAAGTGCCGCTCGGTCTCGCTGCCCTCGGCCGCGGCCGGATCAGGCACGCCCCAGTGCGCGGTCATCGGCTGACCGGGCCAGACCGGACAGGCCTCGGCGGCGGCCCTGTCGCAAACGGTGAACACGAAATCCAGTTGCGGCGCACCGGGAACGGCAAACTCATCCCAGGCCTTCGATCGGGCAAAGGATGTGTCGTAGTTCAGTCCCTTGAGGAGCTGCATGGCAAACGGATGCACCTCGCCCTTCGGATGCGACCCCGCCGAGTAAGCCTTGAACCTGCCCATGCCGAGCCTGTTCAGAATGGCTTCGGCGATGATGGAGCGGGCCGAGTTGCCCGTGCACAGAAAGAGGACGTTGTAGACCCTATCGCTCATGTCATTCTCCCAACTTGTCTCATCGTGTTTGCCCCTCCTCCTTGGGAGTGCAGCATGGGGTCAGATCGGTAATCAACGGCGCGCAGAGATTGGCGTTGCCGCCGCAGCAATCCTGCAGGAGGTAGAGCATCACGGACCGGAACCGATCGAGATCGACGCGGTAGATGATCGAGCGGCTTTGCCGCTCACCGCGAACCAACCCCGCCTGCGAAAGCGTCGCGAGATGCGCCGACATGGTGTTTTGCGGCACGTCGGCCAGTCTGGCCAGCTCACCCGCCGGCACCCCTTCGGGTTCGCGTTCGACCAGCAGGCGAAACGTCCTCAGGCGCGTCGGCTGCGCAAGGGCGGCTAGGGCAGTGATCGCTTGGTTTTCATCCATATATCCAGAATAATGGATGCATATGGCAAGTCAATGACGCTGCCACCCTTAAACTAAAGTGAGGTCCGCGTTCAGCATTCCTCGGGCGGCTTGAGGTGCCGGAATTGCAGCAGCAACAGGAGGTCGTAGGTGATCTTCAGTCCGGCGCAGATGAGGAGCGGCGAGGCGCGATAGGACGCAGCAAAGAGAGCGCCCGCAAGCGCTGGGCTGGCGGCTGCGGCAAGACTGCGCGGCACCGAGGTGAAGCTTGCGGCAGCAGCGCGTTCCGCCTCTGTTACGACTGCCATCACATAGGACGAGCGTGTCGGCACGTCCATCTGCGACAGTGCCGCTCGGATGAGCAGCAGGACAAGCACCAATGGGAGGCTCGGCGCGAATGCCGCAAGCGCCAGGGCGATGCTGGAGGGAATGTGCGTAAACACCATGGTGTTGATGAGCCCGACCCGCTTCGATAACCACGCGGCGACGGGAAACGAGAACGCCGACAGCACGCCCGTCCAGAAGAAAAACACACCGGCTTCAAAGAGCGAGAGGTTGAACCGCTCGAACAGCCAGAGGGCGAGCAGCGACTGGACCACGAATCCGCCGGCGAATGCATCGAGGCTGAACAGGGCTGCAAGCTTCAGGACGATGGCACGCGAGGGGCCGAGTGCCGTGGTTTTGTCGGATTCGCGGCTCGCGGGGCGAGACGGTATCCGTGCATAAAGAAGGCCGCCAAGGATGCCCACGACCGCGTAGAGAACGAACATCAGCTTGATGGCTGCCAGATGCCCCAGCGCCAGGCGCGTCATCAGGTCGGGCAGTGCCGCGGCGAGTGCGCCGACTGCGCTTGCGAGCGCGCCGACGAGGCTGTAGCGAGCGAACATCCTCGTGCGCTCGACACTCGCTACTTCGCGGGTGAGCACCGCATGCTCCAGCGGCACGAAGACGCTCACACTGCCGGCGGAGGGATTGATCGTGCCGGCAAATGCGACCACGAGCAGCAGCGCATAATCGTTGATCATGGACATGGCCACACCGCTGGCGACCATCAGGCTGGCGGCTGCCAAAAGCAGACCGCGCAGATCATGGCGGGCGCCGAGAAACCCGATGGCGATCGTCAGGAGGGCAGAGCCAAAGAGCGATGCTGTCGCGATGACGCCGACTTGCAGCGACGAAAAGCCGAGGGCGAGCAGGTAGACTGGCAACAGGATGGCGACGAAACCGTCGCCAAAGTCGCGCAGAGCCCGCGCTGCGAAAAGATATGTGGCCGGATGAATGCCTTGCACCGGAGTAGCTCCGCTCTAAACCCACCCCATCAGCAATCCACAGAAGAGGCCGGTGAGGGAAGAGCCGGCCAAGACCGTCAGCATGCCTATGTTGAAGCGGAACACTGCGACCATCGCCGCGAGCGTCAGGATCAGCGATGCCACGTTGACGGAACTCAGGACCGGAACGTCGATCGTCATGCCGAGCCAATGCGCTTCATAGAGTTCGCGAAACAGCACGTGCAAGGCGAACCAGACCGCCAGGTTGAGGATGACGCCGACGACCGCGGCCGTGATCGCGGCCAGTGCGGCCGACAGAGCCTTGTTGCTGCGCATCGTCTCCATGAAGGGTGCGCCAAGGAAAATCCAGAGAAAGCAGGGCACGAAGGTCACCCAGGTCGTCAGCAGTCCACCCAACGTGCCGGCAAGCAAAGGATTGAGGGAACCCGGCTCCCGGTAAGCGCCCATGAACCCAACGAACTGCGTCACCATGATCAGCGGGCCGGGCGTTGTCTCCGCCATGCCGAGACCGTCAAGCATCTCGCCGGGCTTCAGCCAATGATAGTGCTCGACCGCCTGCTGGGCGACGTAGGAGAGAACGGCGTAGGCGCCGCCGAAGGTGACCATGGCCATCTTGGAAAAGAAGATCGAGATGTCCGTGAAGACGTTGCCCTGTCCCAGAAATACCAACAGGGCGAAAACGGGCCCGCCCCAGAGCAGCAGTCCGACCGCGGCGACCTTGAGCGGCCAGCTCATCGGTGGGCGGGCGTGGGGCGGAATCTCTTCGCCAAGTGCGCTGTCGACGTCGGCGACCTGTCTGCCGCCGACCTTGCCGTGGCCATTGCTCGCAAGAAACGCCGCCCAGCCGGCCCGGCCGCCAAAATAGCCGATGACGCCCGCGGCCAGCACGACCATGGGGAAGGGGGCACGGAACAGGAAAAGCGCGATGAATGCCCCGGCGGCGAGCGCCAGCATGACGTTGTTCTTGAGCGCCCGCCGGCCGATGCGAATGACCGCCTCGAGCACGATTGCCAGAACCGCGGCCTTCAATCCGAAGAACAGCGCCTGGACGGCTCCGACATTTCCGAAGATGGCGTAGATCCAGCTTAACGCCATGATGGCGACGGCGCCGGGAAGCACGAAAAGGGTCCCGGCGACCAGCCCGCCCTTGGTCTTGTGCAGGAGCCAGCCGATATAGATCGCAAGCTGCTGCGCCTCCGGCCCCGGCAGCAGCGTGCAGTAATTGAGCGCGTGCAGGAACCGCGTTTCGCCGATCCAGCACTTCTCCTCGACGATGATGCGATGCATTATCGCAATCTGCCCGGCGGGGCCGCCGAAGCTCAAGGCAGCCACGCGCGCCCAGACGCGGAGCGCCTCGGAGAAGGAAATACCGTGGCTCAACTGGTGCTCAGATGCGGGGCTGGTGTTCCGCAGAATCCCGGTCAACATCACGCTCCCTTTTTCGGCCAGTTGTGCGTTTCGTCGGTGGCGTCGCGGCACCAGCGGTAAAACGCGTCGTAAAGAAGCAGGCCTGCCTCAAGTTGTTCATTGTCGTCCGCGTACATACGCGACAGGCCGAGCGATGCGGCAAGAAGGCCGGGAGCTTGCGGTGAGAGGTCCAGGCGCGCCGTGTCGGCGCCGCGCACAATCGTTGCAAGGTGGAGCAGGGGATCCGTCGCAAGCCCGAACTCCTCAACCATCACATCGAACGTACAGAGTTCGCCGCGATGGCTCAAGCGGATCGGGGCGTCGATGTCGAACGGCGTCGCCTGGAAGCGATCCGCGACCGCCTCGACTTCCGATGGGGCAACGAACAGGAACACCGCGTTGGGATCGATGAAGCGTCGGATGAGCCAAGGGCAGGCAATCCGGTCGATCTTCGGCCGCGATCGTGTCACCCAGACGGTGCGCCCCTGTTCATCGCGCTTGGGCAAGACGGAGGCGGGAACCGCCGGGTATCCGGACCCGGCCCAGGCTTCGAAGCCGCCCTCGAGCACATCGGCTTTAATGCCGGCGTGGCGGAGCCAGGCGGCAATGCCGTGACTGAGCTTCTTGCCGCGATGGCAGATGACAATCACCGACTGACCGTAGAGGTCATCGATCCAGAGCTGCAATTCGCGGTAATCGCGCCGGACCGAGCCGGGGACCAGCCGCGGATCGGCTGCGAAATCCTCGTCGGTGCGCACATCGATAAGAGCCGGGCATTTCGGGGTGCCGATAAGGCGGGCAAGCTTTTCGGATGAAATTTCGAGAAGTGACGGCATGGCGCGTCCTCCGTCTAGCGGTTGATCGGACGCGATGCTTCGGCTGTCGCCTCGTGGGGTGATCGCAACCCCATGCGGGGTGTTTTCCGCTCTTCAGCCGGCGCTGTCAAGCAAGATAGCCGCAAAGCATCCCGCGATCAGAGCGCGTCGCGCTCGGTGCGCAGGTTGGAGACGACGCGCCGATTCTGAACCTGGCAGGAGCGGTCCGTGCAGTCACGAACCTCGCGGTCGTTGCCGTAACCCTTGGCCCACAGGCGGTTGGCATCTACGCCCTTCGAGACGAGATAGGCCATCACCGCGTCGGCGCGTTTCTGCGACAGCGTTTCCATGTTTGACGCGGACCCGGAATCGTCGGCAAATCCCTGCAGCTTGACCAGCCAACGCGGGTTGCTGTTGAGCCAGATGGCTTGCTTGTCCAACGTCGCCATGGCGACGGAATCGAGCGCGGACGAGTCCTTCGTGAAGTAGGTCCGCCGGCCGACATTCAGGATGAAGTCCTCTTCGCTGCCGGCCACGACATTTTCGAAACCGGGCGCCGGATCGTTGGTCTGTCCGGTGATCGGCGCCGCGGTCGGCTCTTCCAACGCGGCGATTTCAGTGGTGGTGTTGCAGGCGGCGAGCGTCAGAAGCATGGCCGCGGCGGCGAGCAGCCTCGTGCATCCGGTCAAAGCAGACATCAGCGTGATATTCCTCATTCGACCGGGCCTCATTCGACCGCAGTTGCCTGGCTGACCTCAGCGGCACTTTCGGCCTGGTCGGCAATGTGCGGCAGCACTTGCACCGCGGTGCCGATGGGGCAGCGCTGATAAAGATCGATTGCATCTTCGTTGAACATGCGGATGCAACCGCTGGAGGCATCCCTGCCGATGCTGCCCGGCTCCAGCGTCCCATGCAAGCGATAGCCGGTATCTACACCATCGCGAAGCAGGTACATGGCGCGCGGGCCAAGCGGATTCTTCGGCGAGCCTCCCTCGACCGATTCAGGCAGTTCGGGGTGGCGCTCACGCATCTCTGGCGGCGGCGTCCAGCGTGGCCAGAGCGACTTCCGATCGATCGTGGCGCGGCCATACCATTTGAAGCCCTCGCGGCCGACACCGACGCCGTAGCGGATGGCGGTCTTGTTCTCCATGATCAGGTAGAGAAAATGGTGCCTGGTATCGACAACGACTGTGCCGATCGGCTCACTGCTGAAATATTTGACAACCTGGCGGCGCCACTTCTTGTCGATCTTGGCAAAGTTGGTGCTTCGGTACGTCACACCATTGTCGACGGCGGTGCCGGAAAAATAGGAAGACGCCGCTGCGAGTGTGGGTTTCTGGATCGTTACGGTCCCAAGTGACGCCAACCCACCAAGCACAATATCCCTGCGCGTCCACTCCATCGGCCATATCCCCCTCAAAAGCCAAGCAGCGAAGTGGCAGTAAATCAGATTTTTCATTTGCCACAACATAAAATTGCGGGGCTTTGGGGGGGTAAGCGAGGCGAACGAATGATGTCAGCGCAGCTTCTTGATTTTGGCCTCCTCGACAGCGGCAATGAAGGATGCGCGGGCCTGCTCCCACGGATAGATGCCGAACATTGCATCGGTGCACTGATTGAGCGCGGTCAGGTAAGCGGCTCCCTGTTCGATGGTCCAATGCTCATTGAGCAGGCGAACCGCATGAGCTGGCGTCCAGACGATCTCGACTCGCTCGCCCAATTGGACGATGACGGCTTCTCCCCAGTTTTCGTTCATTGCCTCAACTCTGCGGTCAATGCGGGCCTAACCGTACACGCAGGCAATGGTTCCTGCGAACCGGAGTGTCCTGACGATAAAGTCACTAGCGCAGCCTCCTACTCGAAGGCAGGCGCAACCGTAGCCTTCGCAACTGTGGCCGCGGTCCAGAGCACGCCAGCCCAGCCGGCAGAAGGCGGAGCAGCGAGGCCCCAATCCAGAAGGCGAGCATCGTCGCGCTCACCTTCCGAAAGTTACTCGGCAGTCGGAGGGAGGGTCTCGGAGGACTCGCCCGCATGCGAGCCGAAGGGGGCCCGCTCTGGGAAAAAGCCAGGAAATTGACAGCGGTACGGTGGGTTTTCCTTTATTATGACAATAACAATTGTGATACTTTGATGACAGGCAGCCGGCGCATGCGTTTGGGGGGCTGCCGCGGAGAATGTCCTGCTCCGAAGGGGGGAAGATCATTGGGGCTGATGCTGGCTCGGCAGATTTGCCGATAGGGAGGCTTGTCTCGTCAGCGATTACCATCGAAGCGTTAGAGGGGGCGGAAAGGGAGACCTGACATGGCTTTACTCGAAGACGCATTGAAAGGTAACGTCCTCACCAGCGTTGCCGATCGTTGTTCCCATAGCAAGACCGATGATCAAGGCCGTCATCAAGGCCGGCCTGGTTGCCTATGATCAGGGCCGGATTGCTGCGGCTGAACTCGGCGAAGGCTACGAAGATCTCGTGGCTGAAGCGCGTGCCGAAATGGGGAGTCCCAACGGTGGGACGGAGCCCGCTAAACGTCCGGCGGCGAAATCAACATCGTAACGGCGAAAAGCAGAGACAGACACGTAATCATCACATCGCCGGCAGCCTGCCGCATGTTTCTTGAATCGTAGCCGGTTCACCGACATGCAGCAATTCAACTTGCTACAGCGCCCATCCGATAAGACGCGCGGTGCTAGAGAAGCTGCCGGCGAGGGACGGTCGTATGCCCCAAATGGCAACAGGTGGGCCACGCAGGCGCGAAAGGCCCGGGTCGAGCAGCGGCGGCGCACACGGTCGCCAAGGCGACCTTCAGGATCAGCCGCAAGGTGTGGCCGTTGCCGATGCCGTTGCGCCGACGCCTGTCTCCATCCGGCTGGTGCACGCCGCGGCACCCGGGAGAGCGCGTCTTCATATCGATGCGCTCGTGGAAAGCAACCAGGTTCAGAGATTTCTCGAGCGTACTCTCCCTGCGATTGGCGGCGTTTCCGGTGCCGCGGCGAGTCCGCTCACCGGCAATCTGCTCGTTCATTACGATCCAGCCACGCCACTCGAGGCGATCATCGGGCGGATCATCGAGCTCCTGCAAAGCGGCATCGGGCCGTCCGACGACGATTCCCGTGACAAAAAGGGCTGGCACCATCTGGACACGGAAGCGGTAGCGACCGACCTAGCGACGTCCCGCACACGTGGATTATCCGAAGACGAGGCGCGGGAGCGCCTGGTGGCTGCGGGAAGCAACGCTCTACCAGCGCTTCCAACGCGCTCCAACCTCGGCATCTTTCTCGCCCAGTTCGATAGCGTACCCGTCGCGCTGCTGGCCGGTGCGGCGGTCGTCTCCCTCGTCACCGGAGCCTTGCTCGAGGTCGGGGCGATTTTGGCGGTGATGGGGGTGAACGCCGCCATTGGCTACAGGACCGAGACCGGAACCGAGCGGATCATCCAGAGCCTGAACCTGCCGGCGCCGCAGGCCGCGAGAGTAATTCGCGATGGCGATCCGCACGAGGTGGCGGCGGAGACGCTTGTCCCGGGCGATGTTCTGATGCTGGAGCGCGGCATGGTGGTGCCGGCCGACGCGCGCCTGTCCGCCGTGCGCGGACTGACCGTCAGCGAGGCGGGATTGACCGGCGAGAGCATGCCGGTCCGCAAATCCGATGCGCCCGTAGCCGTGACGCTTCCGCTCGCGGAGCGGACCAGTATGGTCTACCGCGGCACGGTGGTGACGGGCGGGAGCGGCACAGCCATTGTTGTGGCGACGGGCGCGCGGACCGAGATCGGAAGAGTTCAACAGCTCGTCGGCGCAACCTTGGCGCCGCAAACACCCATGCAGCGGCAAATGGGCGAACTGGGGCGACAACTCGGATGGCTGACGCTCTATGCGGGCGGACTCATTGTCGGCATCGGCTGGTTGCGCGGGATCGCGCTCTACCAAGCCGCCCGATCGGCCTTGTCCGTTGTCGTGGCCGCGGTTCCAGAGGGTCTGCCCGTGCTCGCTGTTACGACACTCGCGCTCGGTGTCGAGGACCTGCGACGACGCAATATTCTCGTGCGCCGGCTCGAAGCTGTGGAGCCGATGGCAGCCGTGCAGGTCGCCTGCTTCGACAAGACCGGCACCCTGACCTTCGGCCGCATGTCCGTGGAAGTCGCCGTCTGCGGAGACCAGATTTACCAGGCTGGAGAGGGCAGTCGGCTCGACGGCCATGATGATGCCGTGGCGCACCCAAACGGAAACGACTGCTTGAGAAGGCTGCTCACGATCGGCTGTCTCTGCAGCGAGGCGGAGGTCGAGGCAGACGAAGGCGACAGTATCCTCAACGGTTCGGCTACCGAGAAGGCGCTCGTCCAGGCAGCGATCGACAGTGAAATTGACGTTGCCGCATTGCGTCGAGGGTTCCCGAAGGTGTCTCTGCAGCAACGCACCGAAACCTACCGTTTTATGGCGAGCGCGCATGCCAACAACGGTCGCCTGCTTCTCGCCGTGAAAGGAAGCCCTCTCGAAGTTCTCGATCGCTGCCGGTGGGAGGGACTGGCCGGCGGTGGGCGCAGGCCTCTGACGCCGGAGCGCCGCGACCGGATCGAGGGAATCAACGCCGAACTGGCGGATCGCGCGCTGCGGGTTCTCGGTTTTGCCTATCGCGATGTTGGCGACGAAACGCAAGACGAACCGGCGGTTGCGGAACTGACATGGGTTGGCCTCGCCGGCCTGGCCGATCCCGTCCGCCCGGGTTTGAAATCGCTGATGGCGGAGCTTCATCGGGCCGGACTCCAGACGATCATTCTGACCGGCGATCAGCGGGCGACGGCCCGAGCCGTCGCCCATAAGGTCGGCCTGAACGGGACGGGAGACATTGACATTGTCGACGCCGTCGACGTTGACCGCATGACGGAGGCCGAATTGGCGGTTGCGGCGCGCCGGGCGCAGGCCTTCTCGCGCGTCAGCCCCGCACAGAAGCTCAAGATCATTCGTGCCCTGCAGCAATCGGGAGCCACGGTGGCGATGATCGGCGACGGTATCAACGACAGTCCGGCGCTGCGCGCAGCCGATGTCGGTATCGCTTTGGGTCGGGACCCGTACGCAGCGGCACGCGAGACGGCGGACGTCTATCTCGCCACGGATGATCTGGGCGGCCTCATTCCGGCAATCGAGAGAGGCCGCACCACCTTCACGAATATCCGCAAGGCGATACACTATCTCTTCAGCACGAATTTCAGCGAGGTCCTCGTCATGCTGTGTGGCATGGCCGTGGGCCTTGGCGAGGTCCTCTCGCCGATGCAACTCCTGTGGATCAATCTCATCTCCGACGTGCTGCCGGGACTCGGTCTCGCGATGGAGCCGCCGGAAGCCGCCGGCATGCAGGACGGGCCCATGGTCGCGGACAAAGCCCTGCCTGGAGTCCAGAATCTCGCCTCGCTCACCAGCGAGGCGGCGCTGCTCGGCTCAGGCGCCATGGCGGCAGGCCTCTACGGCGCGATGCGCTATGGGACTGCTTCGCCGATCGTGCGGACCATGACCTTCGGCGCTCTGGTGACGGCCCAACTGCTCCATGCGATCACCTGCCGCTCGTCCACGCGTAGTGTTTTCGATCGCGGATCCAGCCCCGCCAACCCGGCACTCACGGGCATTCTGGCCGGTTCGGTGGCGGCGCAGTCGGCTGCCTTGTTCGTGCCCGGCATCCGCAGACTGCTCGGCCTCGCACCGCTCGGCATCCTTGATGCAGGCATCATGCTCGCCGGCGGAACGCTTCCGTTTGCAATCGCCGAGGTGCGCAAGTCGGCTCTCAGCGCCAGCACGAGCCATGCGAGCGCGCCGCTCACCTTCACGCGAGCGCCAATGGCGCCTGCCAATGAGTCCCGCCCCAGGCTGTTGGAGGCGCCGGCCAACGTGTCATGGCTACGTCCGCATGGTGCGAAGTAACCAGACGCCACATCACATGACAGCAGCTCAATTGGTTTGGGGATGCTTTTCGCCCTCTTTCCTGTGACGAGAACACGAATGAGGGCAGGGGGTTGCGGCACCGCGACCGGCTACTGCATGATCCTTAAATCGGAATCGATTTAAGGATCATGCAGCCATTCAAATTGTTACAGCGACCTTAGCGCGTCCGATTGGACGCGCGGCCCTGTAGGCGCGCGGCATTTTCGCGGGTTCCCTTCAAGACGGCGTTATTGATGGGGTGGATCGAAACAACTACGCCGCGGCGGGAAGGCGTTGCTCCGCAATTTCCAGGCCGGCCGGTGCGACAGGCGTGGCTGCGGGGCCCGCGAGCCAGAGCGCAGAGCGGGTTGCTGCCTCGACACCCAGTTCGACCATCAGACCTCCCGGCTGGCGCGAGATCAACGCCAGCGCGACCTTTACGATCAGCGCGCCGAGATCCATTTCGCCCCCTGACAGCGTGCGAATGTGTGCATCGATCCGCGCGACAGGCGGCAGCGTCTGGCGCTCGCAGACGGGTTCAGGTCGGGCATTTGCGAGATCGAGCCCGTGGTTCAGGGCGGTCACGTCACACGGTTCGTTATGCTCGATCAGAACCGTTGCGGTGAGTGGGTTGACCTGGACGGCGAGAACGCCTTCGCAGGCTAGGAGATTTGCCCGAAGTTCGTTGAAGTACGCTGCGTGATGTCGTCGTGCCGGGATCCTGATGCGCACTCGCCCCCGTGCGCGATGGATGATCTGGGCATAATTTCTGCTCGGCATTGCTCGTCTGCTCATCGTGTTCCGGAATTTCCAGCCCCACATGGGGTCCGCGTTGCGGTCCATATAGGCCGCGAGCATGACAGTATGACTACAGTCGGAATGGCCTTTAGCGCCGCGCGTTCAATCGGATGCCACAGTACACGACAGCAGCCAGCTTCTGCCTCGTTGGTTGGGTACGGCAATGCATCTCCTCCTGCCCTCGTTCCAGGCGAAATACCAATTGAGCTGCCGTCGCGTATTGTGATCGGACGCGCAAAGGTTGCTGTCGCATCCGATTTGAGCAGCCATGCAGTAGCCGCTCCGCACGAAGAATGCGGCTACCCGATCAATTGAGAGGTGAGAAAGATAAGGCTGCCGGCGAGGGCGCCGACGATGGTGCCGTTCATGCGGATGTACTGGAGATCGCTGCCGACGACGAGTTCCAGGCGCTCCACGAGCGTCGGACTGTCCCAGCTTCTGACGACTTCCGTCACAAACTTGCCGATCTCGTGACGCCAGGAGACCAGATATACGGCGAGTTCCTCCAGAAACGCGTCCATATGTTTCAGCATGGCCTGGTCGGTCGCAAGCGTCTTGCCGATGAGCATGCAGATCTTCTCAACGGCCGCGCGTGCTTTCGAGGTTGGCTGCGACAGGTCTTCGAGCATCACTCGCGAGGTCTCTTGCCAAACGGCGGCGACCCAGGCCTGAACATCCGGATGCTCGAGGATACGATTTTTGGACGCGTTGATCTGCTTGCGCTGCTCCGGGGAATTGATGAGCTCATTGATCAGATGGGCGAGCGCCTCGCGAAACTTAAATCGCACCTCGCTCTCCGGCTCCCTGAGGTCGTTGAGGAGATCGGCACAGCCGGTGATGATCGCGTCGGCAATTTTCCGGTTTATGGTCTTCGGGATCCACCAGCGACTGCGTTGCTGAACCAGAAGGTAGATCTGGTCGCGGTTGTCTTCGAGCCACTGGGCGGCGACACCCAGGACGCGTTCGAACAGGACATCCGCTTCGCCGCTTGCGGTAACCATGTGAATCACGCGGCCCATGACGGGCGCGATATCTGTTTGCCGGAGCTGCCTGCCGAGCGTGCGCCGGACGAACTCGCGCAGGTCGTGACTATCAAGAGAGCGAACGAGGTAGGGCATCGCTGCGACGACGGCGTTTGCGATGACCGGTGCAGTCTCCGGGGTCGACAGCCATCTCGCAAAACGCTGCGCCGCGTTGGCGCTCTTGAGCTTGCGCAGCAACACTTCCTGGGTCAGGAAGTGACGTTCAATGAAACGGCCAAGGGTCTGCCCGATGCGCTCCTTGCTGTTCGGGATAATGGCCGTGTGCGGAATGGGAATGCCCAACGGGTGCCGAAAAAGCGCCGTCACCGCGAACCAATCGGCAAGCCCGCCGACAATTCCCGCCTCGGCCGTGGCGCGAAGCAGCCTTGTGGCGAAGCCGGGGTCGGCAACGAAATGTGTTCCGACAAAGACGGCGCCCATGGTGACAAGAAGCGATGTCGCCAGGGTGCGATTGCGCTTGAGGCGCCGCCGCAGGAAATCTTCGGAACGAGGCGGCGGTAGGGTGCCTGAAGCCGGGGTTGGGGTATCAAGTGATCGAATGCGATCCGGTGCCATGGCATAACCTCTCTGATCGACGCGCTGCCGGGGCTCAGCCTACAGCGACCTTTGCACGTCCGATTGGACGAGCGGCGCCGTAGAAAACTTTTCAACACCCGACAACCACAGAATCAACAAGCATGGCAACAGCTGCTATAATGTTCGTTCGGGCGTGGATCGCTGCCCGTGGTCAGGCGTGGGTGTCTAACGATACCCTGATACATCCGTGTTGGTCACCCTTTGGGGGAGATGGACGACATGCTGCCGATCGCCTTCCTTGAACATGAGTCACCCGGGCGCGTGCGCCTGAAAGTTCCTTCCAAGCGTGGCGATGCATCATTCTTCCAGGGCGTCGCGCGGGATCTCGCCGACAACGGCGTTATCGCCGAGCTGAAGACGAACCATCAGACAGGTAGTATCACCATATGGCACTCGAGTGATATCGACGCGCTCCGCGACGACGCCGCGGCCCGCCGTATCTTCGAGCTTCGTGCCGAGCGACCCGGCACACTCAGCAACCGCGCCGTCGTGCGCGCGCTGAAACCCGTGGGTCACACCGGTCTTCTCAAGGCGGCTGGCGCGGGGCTTCTCGGGTTCGGTCTTTTGCAGGTCTTGCGAAGGCGAACATTGGGCCCTGCAAGCGAATTCTTCTGGCATTCTTACGCAGCGCACCGCCTCCTGGGGAGCCCTATGTTGTCCTCGGCTCTGGGAGGGATCGGCCTTCTGCAGCTCATGCGGGGGCGCGTGCTCGGATCGGCTTCGGGATTGTTGTTCTATGCCGTGGTGGTTCACTCCCTAGTCCATGCCGTCGAGAAAGAGCGCGAGCGCGCCGAGTGACAGACTCGGCCCAACGTCGGCTACCTGCGTCTTTTCAGCCGCACAAAGTCGCTGTAGCACTTTGAATTGCTACGGCGCTTTCATGAGCCTCTGACAGGCGTCACCTGTTCTTCCATCACCCGTTTCTCGCCATGCTTTCGTGGAGGCGAGATCTGAGAAAGGCTGAGGCAGGTAACGGAGGTTTGTCGAGACCGCTGGCCAAATAGGACCAGCTTACAGTCCTTCCACATTTCAGTTAGGGGCTGGCAGATTCTAAGACCTTTGCGTCCGTCTTATAAGACTAAAGTCCGTGGCGCGGAGCAGCCGGCTCCCGTAAACTCCTATTATAGTAAATAGGATGACCTCTGGTGTCGGTCTGTGCCAAAGGCATGGGCCGTTTTTTTTCTGCATCCAGTAGAAAAAACTACAATACCCAAAAAAGCATCCAGAATGCCCTTGCCATGTAAAGAATGTAGCCTCGAACGATTGTCCGCGTACGAGGCTAATAACTTACGCCACCCTTACTAGACCGTTGGATATATTTACAAATCTTGGTGGGAATGTGAAGTTTCGGCTGCAACTCACTCAGGATGCCAGGCGTTGGTCGACCTGATCACAAAACCCAGTGATTCCGCGGTTGAACTGCATGCTACGCTCTTGACGAGTGGCCATCTCGTCTACATCCACTATTTTCGTGCAGTGGCAATTCTTCAGATTCTCGTTCTGCATGCATGTCGTGTCTTCATGCTGCGGGGCTTTGACGAGCAAGTTCCTCCGTCGAATCGCTTCTTAATCGTGAACGACATTCTGTTTCATGACACGACGATGTATTTGGCGATAATATCCGGAATAATTTATTCAACGCGTCTTTCAAAGAGACCCACCTTTCTGTTTTACAAGCAGCGATTCCTAAGAGTCGTCGTGCCATATATCGTGATGTCTATGCTGTTCTCGACGCTACTATTCTTCAGATGGAACGGCGTTGAGGGCATCCACGATTTAATCGCGCTCACAAAGTTTCTTTCCTACAACGTTCTTTGGGGCGAAGCTCAAAACACCTATTGGTATATCCCGGTGGTTGTACTGCTCTACGCGCTCAGTCCGATCCTTCATCGGCTGCTTACCACTGCCGCGAGATACCCGATGCTAATTGCGGCCGTTACCTTGCCGCTCTTTTTCTCTCGGACAGGAACCGACGTCACGATCGCCACGTGCATCTTCTTCACCGGCACCTACGTCATCGGCCTGTACATGGGTGAGGACGTGGAGGGACGTTTGGGCGCGATCGCCCGATATCTGCCGCTGCTCGGCGTTGTTGCGGCTATCACGACGGCTTTACTCTGGTTCCTATACACTCATGGCATAGACAAATGGGGGCCGACATCGCTGCGGGAGAGCGTACATTTTGTCCAAAAGCTCGCTCTTGGCGCTCTCATCCTGATCTGGCTTTGGCGACGGTGCAAGGACCTTCCCCTGGTGGTTGCACGCACTTTGGATCTGGTCGCATTGAGTGCTTTCGGACTTTATCTGCTGCACGGCTTCGTTTTTCGCATCTGTCTTCGGATCGCGTCCGCTGTTGTTGCATCACCCGATTCGACCTGGAACTTGATCGGCGGAGGAGCCATCATCTTCTGTCTCGGATTGCTCAGCTGCCTAGTGATCATCTTCCTGTTGCGCGTACTGCTCGGCAAGCATTCACGCTTGTTGGTTGGCTGAAGCGTACCGATCGCAAACGCTGCATGATTTATCCTTAAATCGGAATCGATTTAAGGATAAATCATGCAGCAAATCAAAGTGCTACAGCGGCCTTGGCGCGTCCGATTGGACGCGCGGGCACTGTAAAGCGCGTCGCGTTCATCGGACGCATGCGACACGCTTTAGGTCACTGCTTTTATGCGTGTCGCTCAAAACCGCTGCGCACTTTTGGGCGACATGTATTAGCCCAAAACATGGGAGGACAGGTGCAGGCCCGCCGCCCTTCAACCTCTTGTTCGCCTCGCTCGGCGCCGGTACCGCAGCGACTCTCAAGATGTACGTCGCGGAGAAGGGCTGGCAGCTCGCGTCTCTTGATGTGGAGCGTCCGCATTGTAGAGGGGAATGCCATTGATGGTCCGCACCTCGAGGGTGGTGTCACCTGGCATGAATAATGCGGCCGCGCAAGCAGGCCGCGGGGCTTCCCATCGAAGTTATTGTTCGATACGGTAGAACGATGCGATGGCGTTTCGACGATATCCTGGCGTTTGTTCGCGTGATGGAGGCTGGCAGCATCACGGCCGCCGCCGAGCGCATGAATCTATCTAAGTCTGTCGTCAGCAAGCGTATCAGTGATCTGGAGCACGCTTTGGGCGTCGAGCTTTTTCTGCGGTCGACCCGTCAGGTTCGACCGACAGAAAATGGCGAGGCTTTCCACGAGCGCATTGTCCCGCTGCTGCACGAGATCAATGAAACAGCAGAAAGCCTGTCAGCAAAAGGGCAGAGGCCCCTGCAAGGGCAGCTCCGCATCACGGCACCAATGTCGTTTGGTATCATGTATCTCGGTCCGTTGATTGCAGAATTTGCGCGGCGCCATTCTGAATTGGAGATGGCCATCGATTATGAGGATCGTCTCGTTGACCTCGTTCACGGCGGTTACGATCTTGGCATCCGCATAGGGCATCTGAAAGATTCTCGCCTGAAGGCGCGCAAGCTTTGCGAATGTACGCGGCTCGTCTGCTGTAGTCCGAGCTATGCAAAGGCACACGGGCTTCCAAAGAGTGTCGCCGAACTCACCGAGCACACCTGCATCGATTACGCCTACGTTCACGCCAATCGCATCTGGGATTTCGAAAGCGAAAGGGCCGGTGGGAAGCCCGTATCGGTCACCATGCGTAGTCGAATCGTCACGAACAATGGCGAAGCAATGAGAGATATGGCGGTTGCGGGGGTGGGGATCGTATCAATGCCGATGTTCCTCGTAGCCAAGGAGCTGCGCGAAGGAACGCTTATCCCGGCGCTGCCCCCTGGCACCGTGCAACCCCCTTATACGATAGCCGCGATCTATCCGCCAACACATCACGTATCTACAAAGATCCGGATGTTTATCGACTACCTTGTGAAATTCTTCACCCCGCCGCTTCCTTGGGAGGGGCTGATGGAAGTTGCTGAGCAGTCGCCATTGCTGGCTTCGCGAGTGTCGGCAGACGAAGACGCCATCTAGAACGGTTGCCGTATCGCGTCTGGCTATACCCTTGGCTTGTACTGCGGGAAGGCGCTACCTTACGATGCGCTGCACGCCGGCAGCCCCTTTAAGGCTTCCGACATCACCGACAGCTACCCGACGCTTGCTGTGATAGCGTCGCTGGGGGCCCGATTGTTCGATCTGCCCTGACACAGGGTTCTGTAAGCGCAACTAGTCTTAGTCTAGCAAAGCGGTTTCAACTCGCGTTAATTTAGCTCGCGCCCCTTCAGTTCTAGAAACACACCAAGGCGCCACCACAGCCCAAGAGGAAGGATTACTCCATGACCGCACCCGCTAATTTCAATGGGGCTCGTCCGGTGATCGACCCCAAGGACGCCGCGATGCTGTTGATCGATCATCAAAGTGGTCTCTTCCAAACCGTGGCCGATATGCCGATGCCGGTATTGCGTAATCACGCTATCGCGCTCGCCAAAATGGCCACGCTCTGCAAGATACCGGTAATTACAACAGCGTCTGTTCCGCAGGGACCCAATGGCCCCCTGATTCCCGAGATTCATGAGGCCGCACCGCACGCTCAATATGTCGCGCGCACGGGTCAGATCAACGCCTGGGACAACCCAGATTTCGTTGAGGCTGTGCGAAAGACTGGAAAGAAGACGCTGATCGTCGCAGGCACGGTCACGAGCGTATGCATGGCGTTCCCCGCAATCAGTGCCGTTCAGGAGGGCTATAAAGTATTCGCGGTTGTCGACGCCTCTGGCACCTACTCCAAGATGGCGCAGGAGATCACGCTGGCTCGCATCGTGCAGGCTGGTGTCGTCCCGACAGACACCGCCGCTGTCGCGTCTGAGCTGCAGAGCACTTGGCACCGCGACGATGCCCAGCAGTGGGCCGAGCTGTACACCCTGATCTTCCCGCCCTACAAGCTGCTGATCGAAAGCTATGCAAAGGCGCAAGAAGTCATACAGAAGAACGAGCAGCTCGACTCCAGTCGCGCATAGGCACTCTCCAACCTCAATCGGAGAGCTGACAGCACTATCAAGGCGACGAATGATGCGAGGCCGCCGTGATCAACGATCTTCCGGCAGGACCAAAACATCGATTTGAATTGCGAAGTGAGAAGGACGTGACCGTTGATCTACGCGATCTAAGGTGGGCACTGGTCACGTCCCAACACCGCAGCCTGAGGCCTTCTGCGGCTTTCGGTAACAGGGTCACTCTCTTTGCCAGCGACGATCATGTCACCTTCGCAGTAAACGGCATGAATTTCTCCGACAGCTCTGGCAAAACCACTTTGTCTCTCTCAGCCAACACAACGTGAAGATCGAGACCAGGCCGTGCCAGATTATGCGCGTAATTCTCCAAGTTGAGCGGACTCCATGCCTTTCGGAGATCGGTGAGCTCAATTACGGGCTCAAGGCTGTCACGTATCGATTGGGTCGCGCGCCCCCCGTCCAAACCATGTCTGCGAGACTACCCGCCGTCAAAAATAATGAGGCCTTCGATACACCCGGATCATGCGCAGCGATCAATCCCGCAACCCATGAGCCAAGGCTCATGCCGAGAACCGAGACCTCTCGATAGTCTTCGCTCTTCAGCCAGCGGATGAGCTTTCGCCCGTCCCATACGGCCTGCCTTACAGATTGGATCGTTCGGCCGAGATTCGAACTAAGCATATAATCGGCGTACAGCGAGCCGGGACGGCTGCGCTCGAAGTGATAAGGCATAGCAATCTCGACAACCGTGATCCCACGCTGCGAGAAAACTTGGCAATCTGACGATTTCGGGCGCTGGCATTCCAGTGATGAAAAATCACCAATGCCTGATCGAGCGAGCCGCTCTCGGTGATTTTTGCCCAAACGACGTTGTTCTCTTCGACGTCAGTAGAAATGCCCGATGGAAATCTGAGCCACCCATCGTCCCTTTCAAAGCCCTGAGTGCTCCCGCTCGGCTCATCGTAAAAGCTTGAATCAGACAGGGCCTGGTCCGCAAGGACACAAAACTCGTCGATGGTTTCTATCCTCTTCTCGCCCGGAATGGCCCTGCCGGCGTCGAGAATGAAATCCGTTACTTTCTTCGCTTCCTCACCGCGCCGCGCCCGCCGCTCGTCCCAACGATCAAGCCAATTATGATACACCTGGTTGCTTCCTAACTCGCTTGCTCGCCATCGCCCAAACTCTGGATCAAAGAGACCGTACGTCGCGAGCAGCACTCCAACGCCGACGAGGATCGAAAAGCCCTCAAAGGCATCGATCAACAAGTAGCTGGCAAAGAGCAACCCTACGACTGCAGACATCCTCCGTAGAGGCACGCGAAACCGCTTTCCGACACCCAAGCGGATGGAACCGTACAGAAAAACGATACAGGTCGAAATGGCGACTAGGAGGCTGCTGTAATGCGTTGGCATCCTATAGCTAAAAGCTATTGCCGCCGTCGTGGCGCTCATACATGGTCGAAGACATATCGTGGGCTATCCAGGTCACGATATCAGATCATTATGAGTCTATGCCCTAGTTCGAAAGCAGCGCTTCGATCAGGGCATAGGTTGCCCGAACTCGCGCTTCATTGGGATAGTTCCTGTTCGCGAGGACGACGATACCGAGGTTCTCGCGCGGAAGCAGCACGACATAGCCGCCGAAGCCGTTCGTCGATCCCGTCTTGTTGATGATGACATCCTTCTGCGGGGCAAGCGCCGGCTTGATCCTTTCTGCCTTCTGCGGATGAAGGATGAAATCATAGCCGTTACCCGCCACCATCGTCTCGAGATCGACGGGCCAGGGGTACTGCTCCCAGATCATGTCCTGCGTGAATTTGGCGGTTCTGAACTGGCCTTCCCGAGTGCGCTCAACAGCCGCTTTCAACTCCGGGGAAACGGTCGCGTTTCCGAGTTCCACATCCAGGAGCTTCAGCATGTCGCGCGCGCTCGATTTGATGCCGTAGGCTTCCGCGTCGAGGACGCCCGGGGTGACGCGGATCGGCTTGTCGGTCTTGCGCTCGTAGCCGAAGGCGTAGTTGTCCATCGCCTTGGCGGGCACGTCGATAAAGGTGTTCTCAAGACCGAATGCGGGGATCAGCACCGTCTCGACCGCCTGCGTATAGTCCATTTCCATCGCGCTTGCGGCGATGTGGCCAAGAAGGCCGATGCTGATATTGGAATAGCTGCGCGTTCCAGGCTGTGGCGGCTGCCAGTCCTGGAGCCAATTCACGAGCTCTTTCGTGTCCGCGATGTCATCGGGAACCTGCAGCGGCAGCCCGCCGGAATGATGGGTCGCGAGATCCATGAGTATCATGTCGTTGCCGATCGAGCAGGCGTCGGCGCACAGATGGCGGGAAACCTTGTCATCCAGGGATAGCTGGCCGCGCTGTTCGGCGAGCGCCGCCAGCGTCACGTTGAAGACCTTGCTGATCGATCCCAGCTCGAAAAGCGTGTCGGGGTTTACCGGACGGTTGTCGGCACGTGATGCGAGGCCCGTCGCATAGAAGCCATGCTCGCCGTTCTTGGTCATGCCCACGACGAGCCCGGGAATCTTGTATTCCTCGATGACGCCCGCAAAGGCGGCGCTCGCTTTCGACTGGAAGGCGTCTTCGTTTGCCGCAGCGGGCGAGAAGGGGAGCGTTGAGACGATCAGGCTGAAAGCTGCCAGTTTTAGGCTTGTCATTTGTGACCTTTCTGTCGGCGACGAATCGGGTGGTGGATATCTCAACCTCTGCTAGAGGGCAAAGTCATGACAGAAATGTCGAAGTGTCTGGCAAATTGTGGACGCGCGGAGGTTGACGGTGGAGATCGGCATGGGCGCCGGAAGCGGACGCTGGGCACCGGGCGGGATTCCAGTCGCGCCGGCGATCGGAAACATCGTATAGTAGGCATCCGCATCGGCCACTGGTCGGGTCCGTGGTCGCCGCATCCGGATTCTGACAACGCTGTTGTTTTCGCCGGCGCTGTCAGACATCGCGTCCTTGAAAAGACGCAATTCCCGGACGGAAAACCGTTACACCCTTTTCCGGGAATTGCTCCTCTAGACTGCGCAATTCCAGATGGAAAACCGCTATACACTATTCCTGGAATTGCTTTAAACGGAGTTCGATCGTGAGCGTTGCCTTCGTCAAGGAAGAAAGTGCCGAAACGGCTGCGGAAACCCTGCTGCCCGACCGTGCGATTTCACCCCATCCGAACCTGGTCACGGAAGCGGGATTGAAGGCGCTCGAAATGCAGCTCCGGCAGGCGCGCGAAGCCTATGATGCGACGAACGCGATCGAAGACGTGAACGAACGGCGGCGGCAGGCGGCAAACCCGTTGCGCGATCTGCGCTACTTTGCGGAACGCGTTCGCTCGGCCCAGCTTGTGCCCGACCCGACATCAAACGACACCGTTGCCTTCGGCAGCACGGTCACCTTCAGCCGTGACGACGGGCGTGTGCAGACCTATCGGATCGTGGGAGAGGACGAAGCCGATCCTAAGGCGGGATCGATTTCCTATGTCTCGCCGGTCGCAAGGATTCTCATGGGCGAAGCCGTCGGCGATGTCGTCGGCGTCGGCGATCAAGAGCTCGAGATCATCGCAATCTCTGCATGAGGCGAAGGAACGGCCCCGGAAGAGAGGCTTAAACGGCATTTATACCGGTTCGCCCGCCATCGCCGCGCGGCCGGTGATCTCCTCGATGTCTATGCAATAGAAAACATGCGGGGAGGCGTCTGCGATCGGCTGCGGGCCGGGCTTCAGGCCGCCCGGCTCCCACCAGTTGACGTGCTTTTCGAGGAGCGACCAGGCATGCAGGCGCTCATGGCGCCATTGATCGGTATCCGGCAGTTCCAGGTAGCGGCCTGAGAGGACGACGCTCTTCCACTGGTTGTGGCTCACAAGCTCGTCGACCTCGACGCAAACGCAAGGATTGTCGCGCATCCACTCGATCTTCTGTCCGAGCATCGAGAAGCCGTAGAGGCATCGGCTGGCGAGCGCATAGTGGATCGGAACGATATAGGGCCTGCCCTCCCGGCAGCAGGCGAGCCGGCCGAGGCGGCCCGAGGCGACGAGCGCGATACATTCCTGCTCGGTCATTTCCCTGACGAACATGACACCCCTCCTTAACGGCAGCGCCGCGCGTCTTGTCGGACGCGCAGGGGATGCTGCAGCACTTCGCGTTGCATGTCTTATCCTCAAATCGGCTGCGACTTAAGGAAACATACAGTTGGTTTCGGATCGCGCACTCTTCCCGGAGCGCTCTCTATACCATCCATGAAAGAAGCTTTTAGTCGCTCGCCGGGGCGCGCACCTTGATGCCGATCAAGGAGACGCAGCGAAGGCGAAAGTGCGGGGCAGGGCCTCGCTGGCCCTATTCTTATGCCGGCTACCGTTCAGCCGGGCTTGCTGGCGCGGCCGAGCGGCCCGATACGAGCGTCAAGCGAGGGGAGGCGGGCTTTGTCGCTTGAGGGGGCGCGATGCCGGCGGGCTTCGGCGCGTTCCCCGTCGCATCACCCAACGTTGGCACAACATGCAGGGCTTCGACAGTCCCATAGGCGGGCTCCCGTTCGAGCGCGGTAGCGATCTTCTTCAGCATTTCCCTCACACGAAAGGCATGCCGGGCGGCGGCCTCGGCTTCGGTCGCATAATAGGCGGCGCTCATCGCCTCGATCAGGTTCAAGGCGGCGAGATTGACGACGGCGTAGGTTTCGGCGCGCATCATGACCACCTAAAACTGCTGGCGATGATTGTGGGTGCCGACCTGGCGCTGGTCGCGGCCGGTGCCACCTACGGTAAATTCGCGCTCGTGGTTGAGCGCGAAGAAGGCGTCGTCAGTGAGCTCGGAGGCGGGCAGGGCCTCGCGCTGGAACACATTGCCATCGGCGCCGAGATGCCAGGCAAGCGAGGCGAGGCTGGAATAAACACTCGCCAGAAAGGTCTTCAGCGCCTGCTGGTTCTCGGCATCGCTCGATCGGCGAAGATCGGCGGCAAAGAGTTCGTCGATGTGGCCGTGCAGGCCGGATTTTATCATGAGGATGGACATGCCGGCGCGCTCTCCCGGTCACCGATGGGTCTGGCTGCCGCATCGGTCGTGTTGTTTGTGTTGACCGCAACATCGCGTGCGACTTTGTCTATGTCAACACGGATCGTGTTGTTTTGGTGTTGTCGACATGGAATTTTGTTCGATGGGGGAATCAAGAGCGGCGCGGGGCGCATCCACGCAGCTCAACTGACTTGATGGGGGCAACGGGCATTCCCCGTTCCGTCATCCTCGGGCTTGACCCGAAGATCCAGAACCGAGTCACCGCTTATGTTCAGGGCGCCATCTGCTGTCCGTGTTCGGATCCTCTGGTCAAGCCCGAGGATGACGGCCGGTAGGGTGAGGCGCCGCCACCCGCGCCTCACGCGTTCCCGGCGAGTGCGATGTAGTGGACCGAGTGGACGGTGTTGGCGTCGAAGCGGAGTTCCTTTGGCGGGTTGAACTGCTCGAGCACCAATTCGGCGGTGTTGTGGCGGACGAACTTCTTGACGTAGGCGAGCAGCGCGCCATTTTCTTCGAGCCGGATCTGGGCGATCACGTAGTCGCCGCGCCTCACCGGACGTTTGGGGTCGACAAAGCAGACCTCACCGTCCTCATAGCGCGGATACATGGAATCGCCGGAAACCGAGACTGCATAAGCGCCGGAAATGTCCGAGAGGATCGGCGGCGCCATGACTTCGTACAACACATTGCCATTCATTAGGAATTCACCATCCACTCCGCCGACGGCTTGGCCGAAGACCGGGATCTTTTTGCCCTGGCCCACGATCGGGGTGACACTCGTGCCGTTCGGCTTGTAGACGCCCACTGGCTCCACGGGCGCAGCACTGTTGCCGGTCCGGCGGTCGCCCTCCAGCAGCCAGTACGGATCGACATTGAAACGGCGGCCGTAGATCTTGGCTTCGGCGAGTTCGAAGTCGTTCTGACCGTTTTCGTGGGCGCGATAGGTCGAGGCGACGACGCCAAGCGCGTTCGCGGCATCGGAGGCAAACCGATAGCCGGCCTTCCGGCGCGCCTCGCGCAATCTTTCAGCTTTGTCGCTCATGGCTCGGAACATGTTTCTTGCTCGTGGTTCGGAACATATCGACATGAATAACACAAATCATGTTGACATGACAACATGAACAATGTCATTCATGCCGACATGGAAACGCGAACAACGGAGGATGGTGATGAAGAGGCGGCAGCGTAAGATTTTACCGACCTTCGTCCGGTGCGCGCCTTTCAAGCCTTCGGCGGTGCCCTAGATCAGTCTTGTGGAGCATCTACTGCGATGCGCGAAGGGGGACCGAGCGGCGTCGGCAGAAGGGCGCCACGCACGATCTTCCCCGGCTTTGAGGTGTGGAAAAGCCCGCGCCCCGTGGTTCTTGGGAGTGTGGGGTGCAGACGGAAACCGCTTCGCACTTTTCCTGCACTCCTGAGGTTTCTTGGGGGGGCGGGCTGCAGACGGAAAACCGCTTCGCACTTTTCCTGCACCCCGCAGAACTGATCGCCGCTCTCCTCCCCGGCGGTCAGCGCGAAGCCCTGCCGGCTGGATCTCAACCGACAGGGCTTCGCACCCGAACCAGACGTCGCCGACCGCGGCCGAGGGAGTTCCCGCCGGTTGGCTCCGTGCGGGAATTCGAGAACATCGATGGATGGCGGATCGCGGCGCCGGTCTCGACAAAAATGATGGCGAAGACGGTGCAGGTGGCTGTGTCCGTCGACCGCTTCGTGCAGTTACCATGTCGGTTGAGAAAAACTTAGCCGGCAAATGAATTGAGCCATTGTTGGGCTCGCAGAACAAGGGCCGGCAAAGAGCGCGCCGGCAGGGGAAACAGCAGAGAGGAATGACGAACCCTTCGGAAGAAACACAGTCGCAACTGGCACGGCTCAGCAAGCACTACGGCGCCGTGCGCGAACGGCTGGTCCGGCCGACAAACGCGGTCGTTTCGGCGGCCGCGGCGGCGGAGCTCGAAAGGCGGGTCCAAGCGCTTGCGAGCGACAACGCGGCGAAGGCGCGGCGGATCGCGGCGCTCGAGACGGAGCTTGCCGATGCCGGGGCGCGGCTGATCGCCCAGGCGCAGGTGCTGCTTGGACAGCGGGCGGGCGAGGAGGCCGAGGACGGCGACCGGCCGCCGGTCGAGGAGATCGTTGCGGCGGTGCTCGAACGGTTCCCGGGGGTCAGCTGGGAGGACATCATCAGCGTGCGGCGCGAGCGCCGGCTGGTCGAGCCCCGGCACGCCTGCATGCGCGCCGTCTACGACGCCCGCAAGGACCTCTCGCTACCGCTGATCGGCCGCATCTTCCGCCGCAACCATGTGACCGTACTCGGCGTCGTCCAACGGCGATCCGCGGAGGCCTGAGCCGGTCGTGGCTTGGCGATCGGCGTAAGCGTTTCAAGGAGTTGCGCTTGATTTCAGAGAAATCGATTCACGTGCTCCGCGCCCGACTGGGACGAGACGGACGGACATTTTCCTCACCGTGCTCTCCTATCGCGCGGCGAGGAACGGATGCCGGGAACCACTTTTCCTACCCCGCTTCTTGTTGACGCGGGCTAGACGCAAAACCGCTTCACACTTTTCCTACCCCGCTTTTGAAAGGACCCCGAAAATGACGAGCAAAGCCCACAAACTGCGTGCAAAGCGCAAGGCCCAGCTTGGACGCCCGCGCAAGGTCAATGCCGCGCGCTTTGCCTGCGGCAAGATCCGGCCGGAATGGTCAAGACAGGAGAGCGAAAAGGAGATGATCGCGGTGGCACTGGCGGCGCGCAAGCGCATGCACGGGCTGGACACAACGAGCGCCTTTGCCGGCTACACGCTCGGCCGCCTGTTCCTGGACGGGCGAATCACCGCCGAGCAGCGCGAGGCGGGCGATGACTATGCCGTGGCGATGGCGCGCTATTATCATCGGAACGGCATTGCCTACCCGAGCGTGCGGGCCCAGGCGCTCGATCGCGTCGCGGGACACCCGGGCGAGACGACCGAGGAGCGCGCGCGGATCGCGCTGAAGGCCGCCGATCGGATGATGCGGCTCGACAGCGTGCTTTCCGGATGCGCGGAAGGACGGCAGGTGAAAACCACTGTCTTCAACGTCTGCGTCATGGACTATGAGGGCCTGCGGCTGATGCCGGAGCCGCAACTCGCATGGTTGAAACGCGGCCTCAACGCGCTGCTCTTCGACAAGGGCTTGCGTGAATATGGAGAGGGCGGTGCTCTGTTTGAGCAATTATAGGAATATTTTCCTTGACACTGGCAGTTTCCAGTGTCTGGAGCAGCCTCCTGCCACAGCGCCGCGCGTCTAACCGGACGTGCAAAGGTCGCTGTAGCGCTTTGAATTGCTGCATGATTTAAATCGATTCCGATTTAAGGAATCATGCAGCAATGACGACATCCCACAGCCTCACGGCGCTGTTGGCGGGGGCGTGATGCCCAGGTAGTAGTCGTTCTGGTGGCTGCCCTGGTATTCGTTGGTGTAGCGATCGCGGGCCGCCCCCAGGTTCGCCGGCGGAATCCGATAAGAGCGCTGATAATAGATGCTGCCGGTGGGCATCGGATCGACGTAAACGACGTCCGGTGTCGGATCGGCGTAGTAGATACTGCCTGTCGGCGCGCGATCCACATAGTACATGTCGGCAAGGGCCGGTGCGGCCGCGCCGACAAGGGCGGATGTGAGGACGAGTGTTTTCAGAGATACTCTCATGGCATTGCTCCTGTGTCCGTTCCAGCATCCGGCCACAGCACGGACGCCGTGCAGCATGCGCCCTCTCTCCGGCGCCCGAACGTCACTTCCGACGCAAAAAGGCCACCTCCCGCATTTTACCCCTAAAACGATCCCGGTTTAAGGGAACATGCAGGACGAACGCTGCGGTTGAGACGATAACGCCGTAGCGGCAAGAGCGTTCCCGATGGTCGGCGCGGGCGTGACAGGGCGTTCCTCAGTTGGCATGATTTTTCGCTCGGCCGTAGCCGCGAATTTCCTCATTCCCCGTGCTTGTTGTTTAGCCCCGGGGACATGGCGGACACCTGTTCGGATACATCACTGACGGATTGCGTTGGTCAAGTTGATTGTTGCGATGTGACGGGCAGCGAAGAAAACGCCGTAGTGGCCGTCGCGGTCGAGCGGGCGTCTCGCGAGCAAGATATCGCAGTTTTTTCGCGGTGGGTCGCGCGGTACCGTGATTCGGCCATTATTTGAACGAAATGCTTTCCTGCTGCTTGCGTAATTGCTTGAATCGAAACCGATTAAGGACAAAAATATGCAGCAGACTTAGAGTTCCGCAGCGCCGTTTGCGCGCCACGTTTGACGCGCGGCGCTGTGGAGGAAAAGGTGAAGCCAATGAAGAGGCTATCTATCATTGCCTTGTCGCTGGCGACGGCGCTGACGAGCGTGCCGCCGGCCATGGCGTTTCCCACCATTTCCGCTCCGACGGCCCCGAAGATCGGGGTGCCGGATGTGCAGCCGGTCCAGTACTGGCGTCATCGCGGCGGACACAGGGGCGGATGGGGCGGCCATCACGGCGGCCATCATCACCACCATGGCGGCGGCGACGATGACTGGGCCTGGGCGCTCGGCGGGCTTGCTGTCGGAGCGCTCCTCGGCGGCGCGCTGGCGCAGCCGAGTTATTACGGCCCCGGCTACTACAATGGCGGCTACTACGATAGCGGCTACTACAATGGCGGCTACTACGCCCCGACCTACCGTCCGCGCTACTACGCGCCGCGCTATTACCGCCAGACCTATTATGGTGGCAATGCGCACACGAACTGGTGCTATGCGCGCTACCGGTCCTATCGGGCTTACGACAACACGTTCCAGCCCTATTACGGTCCGCGCCAGGTGTGTGTCTCGCCTTACTATTGACGGTGGATACGGGTGACCCGTGTGCTGAGGGTACCGCGCGTTAAAACACACGCGCGGGGGATGCTATTTCCTTGAATTCGGCGGCGCGCAGGAGAGCCGCCCCATGCCGCGGCCGACGAGGCAGCAGCGAGTGGACGCGCGGCCCTGCAGGTCTTGAGGGGGAGCATTCAGTAGCCAGCCTACTGCATGTTTCCCTAAATCGTGCCCGATTTAAGGAAACAAACATGCAGCGCTTCAAAGTGCTACAGCGCCCTTTGCGCGTCCGATAAAACGCGCGGCGCTGTAGGCGAGAGAGCTTGCGGGGTCGCGCGGCCTTTCAATGCCAGATGGTGTATATTGACGGGGGATCAATTCTGCCGTGAGAAACGTTCCTTCATGAAGGAAGGGAAAGGTGAAGCCCGTGAAGATTGCAGCCACCATCGCACTTGCGCTCCTGACCGCCGTTTCGGCCGCGCCGCCGGTCAAGGCCCAGACGCCGTGCATCGGCGTCTGCATCGGCGTGCCGCTCAGGGGAAACTATGGCACTAACTACGGCAGCGGCTACCGGGGCATGTCCCGCCACGAGCTTTTCATCGAGCGGGAATACCGGGACTTCCAGGTCAACCGTTATCCGAACTCCGGCGCCGCCGCGCGCTATCGCGGCCAGCCTTACGACATAGGCATCGGCCCGGGCGCGACCGTCGGCGGGCCGAAGCCGCCAGCACTCGACCCGGGACGCGTGCGCCGGCAGCAGCAGCTGATCCGCTACGACGCCAATGCCCATATGCGCTGGTGCCGCGAGCGCTACATCTCCTACCGGTCGACCGACAATACCTTCCAGCCCCACGATGGACCGCGCCGCGCCTGCAATTCGCCATATAACTGAGCGGGCAGGGGAAGCCAGCGGTGGCGCTTCGCGTGCCGGAGGCAGCCGGCACTATTTACATCCGCTTAGCGCCCCGTAAGCGGTCATTAATAGGCCGGCGGACGCACGGCTCGTTTCGACCCTGGCTGTGTAAAAACGCTGATGCCACGGCCAATCGTTGGATATGAGCGTAGCTCGAGCGTCATGGTCGGCGGTTTTGCTTTTGAGCGCGCTCCAGATGCTGAATTGGCCTCTTATCGGCCTTTGACGAGAGTTTCGTGCACGTAAGAGGCGAGGCGCTCACCCCCGTATTGCCGCCACCAAGGCCTTGGAGCCGATGATGTTCATGACCCGGGTCATGTTGTAGGCGAGGACGTGCAGCGCCATCTCCGCGCGCACGTTCGGCAGGCGCTTGGTGAGAAAGTGCGTGGCTCCCATCCATGATTTGATCGTCCCGAAGGGATGCTCGGCGGTCACGCGGCGTTGCCGCATCTTATCAGGATCAGCATCAAGCCTTGCCTGCATCGCCTCGAGATGATGCTCATGCTCCCAACGCTGAATGCGCCGATACTTGCTGGTCGTGCATTTCGACCTCATGGCGCAGCTTGGACAATTGCTCGACCAGTGGCGCCGGATCATCAGGCCCGCCTCTTCTCGCGTGAACCGGTAGATCAACCGTTCGCCGGCCGGGCAGAGATAGACATCCTCGTCCTTGAGATACCGGAAGTCCTGCTTGACGAAGAGCCCCTTGATCCGATTGCCCGACGTCATGGGCTTGGGCATGGTCACCGTGACCTTCTGCTCGACGCAGGCGAGAACCTCTTCGCTGTTGAAGTAACCGCGGTCAGCCACAACCTCGAGATGGTCTGCCTCAAAGGCTTGCTTGCTGGCCTTGGCCATGGTGGCAAGTTGCGCCCGGTCGTTGCCGACATTGGTCACCTCATGGGCGACGATGAGGTGATGTTCGGTGTCGACTGCGGTCTGAGTGTTGTAGCCGACCATGCCTGAGCCTCGGCCGCTGGTCGCCATGGACCGGCTATCGGGATCGGTGAGCGATACCTGCTGGTCGGGCGTTTCCAGCATCTCCCTTTCGATCTCCTTGAGCCGAACCATCTCCTGCCGCAGCCGTTCAACCTTCTCCTGCAGGCGCTCGATCTTGGCGGCATGAATGTCGTCGCGCTCCTGCCGGTCGGCGCTGTCCATCTGGTGGAGATATCGGGCAACGCTCTCTTCGATCTGCGCCATGCGCCGCGCCAGCTTGCCCTTGGTGAAGTTCCGGTCCCGGTTGTTGACCGCCTTGAACTTGCTGCCGTCGATCGCAACACTCGGCTTGGCGAGAAGCCCTATCTCGCGGCACAGCCGCACAAAGCCGGTACAGACCTTCTTGATGGCACCACCGTTGTCGCGTCGAAAATCGGCGATGGTCTTATGGTCAGGCACAAGACGCCCAACCAGCCACATCACCTCGATATTGCGTCCAGCTTCGCGTTCGAGACGCCGGCTCGACTGGATTCGGTTCAGATAGCCGTAGATGTACAGCTTGAGCAGGGTCGAGGGATGATAACCTGGGCGCCCGGTATTGCTTGGCTCACAGCGCACGAATCCGAGATCGGCCAGATTGAGCTCATCAACGAAGACGTCCACCACCCGAACTGGGCTATCCTCATGCACCCAGTCATCCAACTGTTCGGGAAGCAGTGTACCCTGGCTCCTGTCGACACCCTCGATATACCGCTTCATGAAGCCCCCTCGACTCATGTCAAAGGGTATCATGTTCGGCGTTTTTACACAGCCTGGACCCTTAGCGGTCATTGCTGCTCCGACTGCGGCCCGCCGCCTGCATGGAAGGCGTGGTCGCCGAAGCCGACCATCTCCACTCGAGGGGGAGATGGTCGGCAGACCAGAGGGGGCGCTGTCCCGCCGGCGTCTCAGCGCTCGAGCCCCTAATTCAGCACCCTCCCATCAACCTCCGCGACGCTCCGCGTGCCCGTCAGTGCCATGGTGACGGATAGCTCGTTGCGCAGGATTTCGATGGCTGTCGCCACGCCCGCCTCGCCGCCAGCGCCGAGGCCGTAGACATAGGCGCGACCGACCAGGCAGGCCCGGGCGCCAAGGGCCAGCGCTCGCATCACGTCCTGGCCCGAGCGCACACCGCCGTCGAACAGCACCTCCACCTCCGAGCCTACCGCTTCGGCGATCCTCGGCAGCATCGAGATGGTCGAGGGCGCGCCATCGAGTTGCCGGCCGCCATGGTTGGAAACCACGATGGCGTCGGCGCCGGCCTTGCTGGCGCTGCGCGCGTCGTCGACGTTGAGGATGCCCTTGAGGATCAGCTTGCTCGGCCAGATGCTCCGGATCCAGTCGACATCGCTCCAGTTCAGCGCTGGATCGAACTGATGAGCCACCCAGTCCGCGACGGCCGTGACGCTGTCCTCGCCCTTCACGTGGCCGACGAGGTTGCCGAAAGTCCAGCGCTTTGCCGTGAGCATGCGAGCAGCCCAACCCGGTCGGCTGGCAATGTCCAGGATGGTGCGCGGCTTCAGCGCCGGCGGCACCGAAAGCCCGTTTCTGACATCGTCATGGCGCTGCCCCAGCACCTGCAGGTCAACAGTGAGCACCAGCGCGCTGCAGCGGGCTTCTTGCGCGCGCTCGGCCAGCGCGCGCACGAAGCCGCGGTCCTTCATCACATAGAGTTGGAACCAGAACGGCTTGCCGACCGCTTGGGCAACGTCTTCGATGGAGCATATCGACATCGTGCTCATTGTATAGGGAATGCCTGCGGCTTTCGCGGCGCGGCAGGCGAGGATCTCCCCATCGGCCCATTGCATGCCGCCGAGGCCGATCGGCGCAAGGGCCACCGGCAGCGACACCTTCTCGCCGAGGATCGTGGTTGCCGTGTCGCGATGCTCGACGTCGACCAGCACCCGCTGCCTGAGCGTGATGCGCTCGAGGTCGGCGCGGTTGGCGCGCAGCGTCTGCTCCGCATAGGAGCCGGCCTCGGCATAGTCGAAGAAGACGCGCGGCACCCGGCGACGCGCCGCCCTGCGCAGGTCCTCGATGCAGGTCATATTTGTCATGAGCTTTGGCTTCACCGACGCTGCGTCGGCCGTGTCAGGCGGTGTTACGATCCCTGTCGGGACATCGAGCGCTGTGGGGACTACCCGTTCCATCGTCGTCCTCCCATCGAATATTCGCTTGCGTTGATCATTGAAGGCCGCGTGCCCGCTGATGTAAATTCACTAGCGAGTATACTTACCGGCGATGGCGGCGCGCCCCATGCCCAGAGCGTCCGAGGAGACCAGGTCCGAAATCCTGCAGGCGGCTTACAAGCTGTTTCGCCGCCGCGGTTTTTTCCGCGTCGGCATGGATCAGATCGCGGATGCCGCGGGCGTCACCAAGCGCACGCTCTACTATCACTTCGACAGCAAGGACGCGCTGCTGACCGCGGTGCTCGCCTCGCAGCACGAGCGCAGCTTCGCCGACTTCCAGAATTACGGCATCGACCTGTCGGGCGGCGCGGACGCGCTGATCGACAAGCTGTTCGAAGGCTTGGTCAAGTGGTCTTCCAAGCCACGCTGGGCGGGCTCCGGCTTCACCCGGCTGGCCATCGAACTCGCCGATCTGTCCGGCCACCCCGCGCGCTCGATAGCGCGTGAGCACAAGGCCCTGTTGGAGCAGCATTTGGAAACGCTTCTCGCCGAAGCGAACGTGCCGTCGCCGAAGGAGCGGGCGCGCGAGCTGTTCCTGCTGATCGAAGGGGCGATGGTCATGATCCTGATCCACGGGGACCGTGGCTACTGCATCGCCGCGGCGGACGCGGCGAAGCGGCTGATCAGCCTGGGTCCCTCGCCCCGGTGAAACGAGGGATGCGCGCGGAGCACGTCCGGCCTATGTCCGGCTTGCTCGTTGTTATAGTCGCGGCCGATGCACTCCTCGGCTGCTGCCAGGTTTTGAAACAAGTCGGTGTAAAACAGACGGACGAGAGATTTTGCGGCATTCGGTGTTATAGCGGTCTCGCCAGGGCAGGCTTTTCTCCACATTGAGCAGCTTATCACAGCATACTTGCAACGACTGCTTTCCTGAAGGTTTTTCGATGCGGGCCGCAGCGCGACGTTTGCCGCTGGCGTTGGGCGGCCCGCGTTGACAAACCTTGGAAGGAGGAAGCCGCGGAGGCTGGGTGGGACCTATGGGGAAAGCGCGGGGCCGCGGGCGTCTGTTGTGGACTTCGGCGCTGCCGACAGACGCAAAGGCGCCGACCCGAGGGTGTGGGAGGCGATGATCGGAAGCAGATCTGGCGGTCTCGTTGGTGCCGATTTCGACGCTTTTGCGATGCTCAGTGTTATTGGGCGCAAAGCGATCCGATCCCGGAATGCAGAGTGTTTTCGGGTCGGCTTTGGCCAATGTGACGGGCACCTTGTCATGCGGCCTGCTTTCTCGGTGGCGCCCGGGCTCTGGGTTTCTGACCGCGTCGGAAGATCTCGATGATGCGCATCGGGCCACCGCACTCGGGGCATGGCTGTCTCAGAGTGAGCGGGATCGTCTCAGCGCTTGGCGGATCATTGTGTTTGGCCGTTTCCGCTCCGAGCAGAGCGCGGATCTTTGCGACCTTGGTCTTGCGGCCCGCACTGGCGAGCAGGCCGTAATGGCGGATGCGGTGGAAACCGTCGGGCAGCACATGGAGCAGGAAGCGGCGGATGAACTCGTCGGTGGCCAGCCGCATCACCTTCTGACGGTCGCCGGTCTTGATCCGGTAGTCCTTCCAGCGGAAGGTGACGGTCTCGGCATCGGCGCTGATCAGACGGCTGTTGGAGATCGCCACCCGGTGGGTATAGCGGCTGAGATAGGCGAGCACCGCTTCGGGACCGCCGAACGGCGGCTTGGCATAGACGACCCATTCTGATTTGCGCAAAGGGGCCAGCCAGGCGGCGAACGCGTCAGCCTCTGCGAGAGCTGTCAGATCAGCGTAGAACCTCAGATCGCCGGCGCAATGCAGTGCCCGCAGCCCTGCGATAAACAACCGCCGGAACAGTCGCGACAGAACCCGCACCGGCAGGAAGAACCCGGGGCGGCATGAGATCCACCGCGTGCCATCCGGCGACAGCCCGCCGCCGGGCACGATGATGTGCACATGCGGGTGATGGATCAGCGCCGATCCCCAGGTGTGTAGCACGCTGGTCATGCCAATGTGCGCGCCAAGCTGCCGGGGATCGGCGGCGATAGTGCTCAGCGTCTCGGCCGATACCCGAAACAGCAGGTCGTAGACAGCTTTCTTGTTCCAGTAAGCGATCTGCGCGATCTCGGCCGGCAGGGTGAAGACCACGTGGAAATACTCGACCGACAGCAGGTCTTCGGCGCGGGCGGCCATCCAGTCGCGCGCCGCGGGGCCCTGGCACTTCGGACAGTGCCGGTTCTTGCAGGAATTATAGGCGATGTGGTTATGCCCGCACTTGGTGCAAGCCGCCACATGCCCGCCGAGCGCCTCGGTTCGGCAGGCTTCGATCGCCGCCATGACCTTGAGCTGGGTCAGGCTGACATGCCCGGCATTGGCTCGCCGCCACGCAGGCCCATAGGCTCGGAAGATGTCAGCGATCTCCAGCTTTTGCCGGGGCACCCCGGCGCGCGCTTCATTCCAGCCGACGCCTCAGGGTGAGATCCTCCAACTGCTTCAGGCGCTCGAACGGGCTGATGGTGTCGCGGATCAACTTGGTGGCGACGTGGGTGTAGCGGGCGGTGCTGCTCAGCTTGGCATGGCCGAGCAGAACCTGGATCACCCGCACGTCGGTGTTCGCCTCCAGCAGATGCGTGGCGAAGCTGTGGCGCAGGGTATGCAGCGTTGCGGGCTTGGCGATGCCCGCCATGTGCTTGGCCGCGGTGAAGGCCCGGTTGAGCTGGCGCGGCGAGATCGGATTGATCTTCGGCTTGCCGGGAAACAACCATCCCCGCGGACGCGCCTCCCGCCAGTAATCGCGCAGCAGATCCAGCAAGCCCGGCGATAGCATGGCCTTGCGATCCTTGCCGCCCTTGCCTTCTTCGACGTGGATCAGCATGCGCTCGCTGTCGATGTCAGTGACCTTGAGGTGGCACACCTCCGACGCCCGCAGCCCGGCGCCATAGCTGATGCTGAGCGCCGCCCGATACTTCAGCCCGGGCCCGGGAGCCGCGGCCAGCAGGTCGGCGACCTCCTCGACGCTCAAGACGACCGGCAGCTTCTGCGGTTTGCGTTGGAACTGCATGTACCGCTTCATCTCCTCGCGCCCGCAGGTGATCCCGAAAAAGAACCTGAGCGCGATGATCCGGACATTGAATGTCGAGGGCGTCACCCCGGCATTGGTCATGTGTAGCTGGTAGGCCCGCAACTCCTCCGGCGTCGCCGTGTCGGGTGAGCGCCCCAGAAAGGCCGCGAAATCCTTGATCGCCCGGATGTGGCCTTGCTGCGCCTTGTCGCCCATCCCGCGGATGCGCATGTCCTCGATCATCCGCTCACGCAGCGCGGTGGTCTTCTCCTCTGTCATCGGACCCTCCTGTCCATCAGATTGAGAAGTCTCAATCGTCAGGCCAGGAACCCGAGACACAAAGAACCGACGTCGATCAGGAAACGCACCGCCAGCCACAAGCGCCATTGCCGCGCGAGCGGCTTAGTCCTGCCACCCAATTCGGACCTCAGCGTTCTGACGTGCAAGGTCCACCATGGGCCAGGAGCGGTCGCCGGCGTTCGTCCGGAATGAGTGCCAATTCAGGAACGGTTGAGCGCCGGGTCGTCCAGCGCCGGATTGTAGAAGAGCGAGAGCGTCAGGCTTCGCGCGATGCGCTCTGCCGCGGCCATGAACCAGGCCTTCGCGTCGTTGTTCGGGGCAATGTCGTCAAGGGTCTCGGCAAAGAGCGCCAGCCATTTCGGGAAAAGCTCCGGTGACATGTTGGCGATGCCGAGATGCGCCTGAACCGGCTTTCCGCCATAAGCACCGCTGCGGAAGGCAACCGAGGACCAGAAGCTTTTCATCTTCTCCATATGCTCCGGCCAGCGTCCCGAAAGCCTTGCGTCGAACACCGGCCCAAGCTCCGGATGTGCGAGCACCCGGCCATAAAAGGTGTCGACCAACCGACCGATGAACGCGTCATCGATCCCGAGTGCTTTCATCTCCGCTTCCGCGCGTTCGCGGATCGCTGCGGGTTGCACGGCTCGAGCTTGCAATTCGTCGTTCATTCCATCACCCACTGCATCATTCCTTAAGTCGGATAAAAACATGCGGCAATTCAAAGTGCTACAGCGTCCCTTGCGTGTCTGATAAGACGCTCGGCGCTGTAGCTCGGCCGCCCCTGCGGCCCGCGCCATATATGGCCCTTGCTCAGGCGACGCGTGTAACTAAAGCGCGTCGCGTTCAATCGGACTCATGCGACGCGCTTTAGGTCATTGCTTTATGCATGTCATTGTCCCAAAACCGCTGCACACTTTTTGGCGACATGCATTAAATCAGTGAAGCGTGGTCCGCGGCGTCCCACCTTTAAATAGCGCCAGCAGCCTGATTCCGTGCTGCAGAAGAAGCTCGGCCGCAGGCAGGTTGCTTGTCACGAGGTCGCCAGCGCAGCCGTCTATGATTCTCGCCAGGCTGATCGAGTTCGCCGCATACCGGTCGTTCCCAATTTCCTGTGCCTTCTCGGCCGTCGCTTCAAGCGCATTGGCGACGGAGGTCATCAAATCCGAGCGCTCGCGGAGCGTCATCGCATCCAGGGTCTTGGCAGATTCTCGCATGGCCGTCCCTCCGTTCGTCGGGTGGGAGTTGGTCGCGCGTAGCCGGTCAGCCGTGCGGACGCCTACCACCTTGATTCATTGATTGATTATCGGATTCCGGGAGCTCCAGAGCCGCTTCCCACGTGACAGATCGGGATTCAACACGGCTAATTCAAGGCATTGCTACAATGCGCTCCGCGCAAGACTGCGATGTTACTTCGGGAACAATTCGATGATGGGGCATGTTCTATCTTCACCATTGACAGCGCGCAGTACCTCCTCCCGCTGCGCAAGCCAATCGATCGGTTCCGCTCCTCCTCCCAAGGGGCCGATCAAGAGACCCCGACGCCTCCTCCCGGCTCGGGGTCTTTTTCTATGGCACGGCTATGGCACTGCATGACTGTTCTGCTTCCTTGACCGCTTGCCTTCCCTTACAATCCCTCCCGGATAGAGAGGAGTTCCGCCATGAGCGAAGACGCCTTCAACATGTCGCTCCGCAAGTTCCTGAAGGAAGTCGGCATCACGTCGCAGCGCAAGATCGAGGAGGCCGTGCGCGAAGGGCAGGTCGGCGGCAGGAAGCTGAAGGTCCGCATGACGCTGACGGCGGAAGGCACCGGCCTCAACCACGTGGTGGACGGCGAGATCGAACTTCCATAGGCCGGGCAAAGCGACCGTCACGCTTTACCTTGCATCCTCGCGCTTCTCTGGCGCAAGCTGGCCACATGATCGTTCTGTTTACGGATTTCGGCCTCAGCGGGCCCTATACGGGACAGATGAAGGCTGTGCTGCACCGGGAAGCGCCAGGAATTCCCGTCATCGACCTCTTCGCCGATGCACCGGCCACCAATCCGGCGGCATCGGCCTATCTTCTGGCCGCCTATGCCGTGTGGATTCCGGCCGGCACGGCCTTTCTCTGCGTCGTGGATCCGGGCGTCGGTGGCGAGCGGCCGGCCGTGGTCGTGGAGGCCGATCAGCGGTGGTATGTCGGCCCGGGCAACGGCCTGTTCGAGCTTGTCCAGCGGCGCGCCGGAAAGACGCGCTCGTGGGAGATCGACTGGAGGCCCGAACAGTTGTCGGCCAGCTTCCACGGGCGGGACCTGTTCGCGCCGGTGGCGGCGATGCTGGCGCGCGGCGAGCCGCCGCCCGGCCAGCCGCGCGACGATGTCGGCCGGCAGCCAGACTGGCCGGACGACCTTGCCGAGATCGTCTATCTTGATCACTACGGCAACGCCATGACCGGCCTCAGGGCGGCCATGCTACCGCCCGATGCGAAACTTGCGGCAGCCGGCCGAATGCTGGAGCGGGCCGGAACGTTCAGCGACCGGTTGCCGGGCAGTGTCTTCTGGTACGAGAATTCGAACGGGCTTGCCGAGATCGCGGTCAACCAGGGCCGCGCGGACCGAGAGCTTGGCCTGGCGGTCGGCAGCCCGGTCGAGATAACCTCTTGAGAAAGGAGGAACTTATGACCGAGAATATCGCTAAGAAGTCCTGCACTCCATGCCGTGGCGGCATACCGCCGCTGACCAGGGACGAAGCCGCCGGCTATCTTTCGGAAACACCGGGCTGGGATCTCCTGGACGACGGGCATCTGATCCGCCGCAAGTTCCAGTTCGACGATTTCAAGCAGGCGCTGGCCTTCGTCGACGAGGTCGGCCGGCTGGCGGAGGAGGAGGGGCATCACCCCGACGTCTGCTTCGGCTGGGGCCATGCGGAGGTCTCGCTGTGGACCCACAAGATCAAGGGCCTGCACGAGAATGATTTCATCATGGCGGCGAAGATCAACCAGTTGCCGAAGGCATCCTGATTCTCCGGTCAGGCCGTGTTGCCCAAAGCTGTGCGAAGACGCGGATCCGCAGGCCGGACGTTACCCCGGCGGCTATCTTTCTGGCCAGCCGGCGCGCGTCGCCGGGCGATCGTTGGCGTGGCTCCAGAGTGCTTCACCAGGCGCGGACACACGCCTCTGCGGATCAGTGACGCATTTAGCGCTCATGGACTTGCCGGCAACCTCAGGAATCCGGTCACGCGAACCGGGCTGCGCTTCTCGCGCGTGCCTTTTCGGCTTCTTCCTCGCGGTTGCGCGGCGCTTGCGATGTCTCCAGGGAATCGATGAGTTCGCGGGCGCATTGCGCGATTGAGCGCACCGCGCGATCGAATGCCGCTTCATTCCGTTTCGACGGTCTGGTCGTTCCGCTCAGCTTGCGCACGAACTGCAGCGCAGCATCGTGGATTTCCTCGTCCGTCGCCGGCGGATCGAAATTGGACAGGGTTCTTATGTTTCGGCACATGATTTGCTCCCGGTTATCCTCTCTGTGATGTTAGCGCCCGCAGGCTGATCTCGTCCAACGGCTATTGAGATCCAGTCCTTTGCTGGCCGAGCACCATGCGGTTGGCCGTCATGCGGTTATCTGCGTGGCTTTTGCCGCGGATGATGCCATAAAGCACACCCGGCGTCGCGCGATCCCAGGCGATGCCTTGGCCAGTGTTTTTCAATGGCACCGTCGCGATCCATTTCAGCACGGACCCGGTCTCCGGACGCTCCATCATGTAGGCCTCGGCGGCATCGTGCCCAGTCAAGTAGAGTCTACCGTCGGGTCCCCAGGATCCGCCCGAATTGCTCATGTCCCCGAATTTCTCGAGTACTTCATCCGGCAGACCCCAAGTCTCGGCAATCCGCCAGTCGCGGTCAAAGCGGACGACCTGCGCCTTATTTCCAGAGGCGATTGGACTGAAGACCCGGTTGTAGTTGGCGAATGCGCCCCACCATGAACCGTCGTGGTAATCGAGCCAGGTAAGGAAGCCGCGATCGATGCCGAGGGCATGCGTATCGACGTGCTGCATGGTTGCTGCGTTAAAGACCTCTACCGAGTTGGCCGCCGGCCATTCGGGAAAATTCGAGTGCGCCGCGTATATTTTTCCGTCAACTACGGCGGCGCTGTTGAAGTGCTTGATCGGCCCACCCTTTTGCTCTTCGAAAACCGCGACCCGCTCGCCGCTCGCCTTGTCATATTTGGCGATCATGCGGTTGTCGACGGCGTAGAGGTGTTCGGCATCCACGCCTACCCCTTGGGTCGCCTCGGGAATCGCGAATTCCCGCACCAAATCCGCCCCGATCTGTCGGCGAGGCGCCGCAACGCCCGCGATCACGATGCTGGCGGCGAGGGTGAACCCGGCCGAGAGTAGAACGATACTCGCCCGCAAGCGCGCCTCCATCTGCTCGCGTCAATTTTTTCATACCATCCTGCTACCGCATGATTTTGTCCTTAAATCGGAAAGGCTTTGGGAGCAAAGTCATGCTGCATTCGAAGTGCTGCGGCGTCTTTGCACGTCTTGTAGGTAGGCAATAGCTGCTCGAACCCGGCAGGGTCTCATGGGGGGCGAGTTTGAGAAGCGCGAGTTTTCCGTCAGTCGTCGTGAATTCCTGGTTGCCATTGCGTCACTCGGAACCGGTCTCTTGCCACAGCCCGCCGCGGCGGCTCCCGTTGTTGCCGGTGACTTTGATGGAACGGCCAGGTCCGCTCTCTCGACCTTGTGCAGCCGGTTGATATGCAACGGGCCAAAGACTGCTTCGAGCCCATACTCACCGTCGCACAATCTGCTATGGTGATCTAATGTTCGCGACCAATCCTTACGAGTTTCGCAGAGCGACCCTTGATGATCTCGCTTTACTGAACGCGTGGCGGTCGAACCCGCATGTCCTGGAATGGTGGGGTTCTGGTGAGCCGTATGGTGAAGCAGAACTGGTTGATCCTCGGGTGGCTCGCTGGATCATTTCAATCAACGAACGGCCCTTTGCGTTCTTGCAGGACTACACGGTGCACGGATGGGAAGATCACCATTTTGCCGGTCTTCCCAAAGGCTCGCGGGGAATTGATCAATTTATCGGAGACCCCGAAATGGTCGGCGTTGGACATGGTTCAGCGTTTATCGGAATGAGGATGCAGGCTCTTTTCGATGAGGGCGCACCTGTGATCGCGACCGATCCGCATCCAAACAATGCAAGGGCGATAGCCGTCTACAAGAAGTTGGGGTTCGAGCCGTCTGGACCACCTCAAGAGACCGGATGGGGCTTGATCTTGCCAATGCTGGCGAGGCGGTAAGCAGAATGGATGCGACGACCGCAATGTCCGCATTGCAATCGCTCTCATGCTGACTGCGGGCTTCCGCTCACCACCCAAGCGCATGGCGACGGCAATGTTGGCGCGCCTTTGCGATCACTTCGGCGAGAGCGGCGCGACGGCCTACGCCACGCGTGGAACTCGCGGTATAACTGCGCTGTGTCCTTGAAGCACAACCCATAGCGTGTCACAGATCTGCCGATAGGATCGCTATCGGACATGCGGTGTGTGGCTTAATGGGTGCTTCAAAAGGGGAGATGACTGGGCAGCCGCGCATTAAGCCGGCCCGGATCTTACTGTTCGTTTGGGTGCAGCTTGGTGTGCTGCCTGTATTTGCCAAGATGATCGGGTATAACTTCCTGCCATCTGTCGAATGGGTATCGAGGACAAGCATTTCAGGACTTGCGACTGGGCTGGTCTCTGCTGCCCTGCTGTTCTGGATTGCCCGGAACGGCATGGAAATCGCTCCGGGCGGCCCCTTCAGGAAGGCTATCGGGGTCATCGCCGCTCCGTTCATTGGTTACATTCTCGGAAAGAACGTCGTCATCATCGCCGCTCCGATGATTCTTGCGTTGATCGCAGGCCATCAGGTGGAGCTCCCTTTTACCGTGGCAGACGTCGACCGTAATGGCGGCCGTCGCTGCAACTCACCGCTTGATCTGCAAGGGCTGCCGCTCAGAGCATTTGCGGCGTTCCTGGCAGGCAGGGCTTGGCAGCCGGTAGCCACGTCGTGGTCATCGGCCACGGCACCAATATAGGCGTCTTCGCAGAAAGTCTGCGCCGGGTCGATTGAGGTGGACGACCGCCTTGGATCACGAACGGCCGTCGGGCTTAGTCTAGGCGACGCCGGGGGACGTGAAAGATCGACCCGTTGCAAAATTTCGCAGGGTTCCACCTTTTCCCTGTCGGAAACCGAGTGCTTCATTCGTCCTCAGGGGGTGACCGCCCTGGGGGTGGAGAAAAACGGTTGGCTGCCTATTTCGGAGGGTGGCTGCTTCAAAAGCGAAAGGAACATGTGATGTCGAAGAACACGATTTGCCTCTGGTTCGACAAGGACGCCGAGGCTGCCGCTCGCTTCTATTCAGAGGTCTTTCCCGACACCAGGGTGACTGCCGTGCACCGTGCACCGAGCGACTACCCGTCCGGCAAGGAGGGCGACGTGCTGACGGTCGAATTCACGGTTGCGGGCATTCCTTGCCTCGGCCTCAACGGCGGTCCCATGTTCAAGCATAACGAAGCCTTTTCATTCCAGATCGCCACCGACGACCAGGAGGAGACCGACCGCTACTGGAACGCCATCGTTGGCAATGGCGGGCAGGAGAGCGCGTGCGGCTGGTGCAAGGACAAGTGGGGGATTTCCTGGCAAATCACGCCGCGTGTACTGACCGAAGCGCTTGCTGCTGGCGGTGCCGAGGCTAAGCGCGCCTTTGATGCCATGATGGACATGGGGAAAATCGACGTCGCCGCGATCGAAGCGGCCCGGCGCGGCTGACGCTTCGTCGGGTCTCGCCCGCCAGAGAGGACGCTCTATTGCAAACAGAGGCGACCGCCTTGGAACAAGTGCGGTCGCCGGCGTTCGCCCGGATGCACCTGAAGCGGTCACTTTTGCAGCGCCCAGACACGCAAAGAGCGGATTTTGAATGCCTTAACTGAATTCTATGGCATGCTGCTTGATGCAATCCGTAGGAGGGCGTCTATGGACCGCAGACTGGCAGCGATCCTCGCCGCTGACGTCGTTAGCTTCAGTCGGCTCATGGAGGCCGACGAATCCACGACGCTCCGCTCGTTGGTGGCCCACCAGAGCGAGCTCTTGAACCCGAAGATTGCAGAGCACAACGGCCGGGTCGTAAAGCTCATCGGCGATGGCATTCTCGCCGAGTTTCAAAGTGTTTTGGAAGCGGTAGCCTGTGCTGTCGACATACAGCGCGCGATGATCATTCGAAATGACCCAATTCCGCCGGATCACCGCATTGAGTTCCGGATCGGCATTAATTTGGGAGACGTCATCTTGGAGAATGGCGACATCTTCGGCGACGGCGTGAACGTCGCGTCGAGGCTGGAGGGGATTGCACGGCCAGGCGGAATCGCCGTATCGGCCGCTGTGCGCGATCTTGTCCGGGAACGGCTGGACATCACCTTCGAAGACACTGGAGACCAGTACCTCAAGAACATCACGCGGCCGATCCGCGTCTATCAGCTTCATCTGGAGGCGCAGACGCCGGATGCAACCAACCTGATCGACACGCCCCTTGCCCTGCCGAAACGACCGTCGATCGCAGTGTTGCCGTTCGAAAACATGAGCGGCGATCCGCAGCAAGACTATTTTGCCGACGGCCTGGTCGAGGATCTCATCACGGAACTGGCCAAGATTCCCAGCCTCTTCGTGATCGCGCGCAACTCGAGCTATTTCTACAAAGGAAGGCCTGTTGACGTGAAGCAGGTCGCTCGGGAATTGGGCGTACGCTACGTGCTCGAAGGCAGTGTCCGACAATCCGCCAACCGAATCCGCATCACGGGACAGCTTTTGGAGGGGACGGGTGCGACGCACGTATGGGCAGATAGGCTCGAGGGCTTCGCCGAGGACTTGTTCGATCTTCAAGACCGTTTCGTGACCAGCATCGTCGGTGCGCTGGAACCGTCGATACGCCGAGCCGAAATTGAACGTGCGCTGCGAAAACGGCCGGATGCACTGGACGCATACGACCTCTATTTGAAAGCACTCCCGCACACCTATGCGAATTCGCCGGCTGAAACGCAAAAAGCGCTGCTGCTTTTGGAGGCCGCCCTGAAGCGCGACCCGAACTATGCGCTGGCACATGCCTATGCGGCGTGGTGCCATGAGCAAAGTTACTTCCGCTGTGGATTTGACGAACGGGATAAAACTCTTGCGTTGGAACACTGCAATGCCGCGCTCAACCTTGGTGTCGATGATCCGCAGGCCCTAAGCATCGCCGCCTTTGTCAAGTCCAATTTCACGCATGACTACGACGCGGCCATTATCGTTCTGGATCGGGCGCTGGAGCTCAATCACAATTCGGCCCTCGCATACGGCTTCAGTGCCCTGGTAAATGCCCATAGCGAGCGAAACGAAAGAGCCATCGAGCATGCACTGCTTGCGCTGAGGCTCAGCCCGTTCGATCCCCTGAATTATCATCCTTACTGTGCGCTAACGCTGGCCCACTGGTTCAGCGGCCGCTTCGGGGAGGCCGCCACCTATGCGGCGCTTGCTGTCGGAGCGAACCCGAACTTCAGCGTCGCCTATGCCTACTTCGCGGCGGCACAGGTCGAGTTGAACAATTTCGAGGCGGCAGGAGAGGCTGCAAAGCGCCTTGTCGAGATCGCGCCATCGTTCACGATCGGCGGCTTCACCCGAATGGGGCCTTTTCGACCCGCGTCGATACAATCGCTGGCGAACGCTCTCGGGAAGCTGCCGCTGCCTCCATGATCGGTACCATTTGCCGTCGTGAGCGCACTTCCCGCTACGCGCAAATTGCCAACATTGAGTTCGGCTGGCGGGAGAGCAGCTTTTTCTTGCTCCAGATTCGTTCCCGAAATAACCGCTTGCGGTTTACGGGCGACTGTTATCGGTCTGTTGCAACCAGCGTGCGATCGATGGGTAGGCTGTCAATCCACGAGCGCCTGTTTGCAGTGTTCGACGGCCGTTCGACAGGTTCCCCGTTCATGGTGCTCTGAATTGCGACACGATTTTTGACGACATGGATATGGCTCTACCCCCCGCGGCGCCAGGATTGGCTCAAGTCGCTGACGATGTGTTCTCCGCCCGATGAAAGGTCACGCGCGCAATCCCGGCCGGCGTGAACACGCCGCGGACGGGATTTGCTGCAGTTGAAAGGTGGCTCCATGCTCCGATCCTTATACGACTGGACGATGTCTCTTGCCGGGAAGGGCTCATCGGAAAGATGGCTCGCCGCCATTGCTTTTGTCGAAAGCTCCATCTTTCTCGTGCCAGCCGACGTTCTTTTTGTGCCCATGGCCCTGGCAAGGCGGGACCGGGTTTGGCGCTACGCGCTTATCGCCTCAGTCGCGTCCGTGCTCGGCGGTATCGCCGGCTGGCTTATCGGATATTACGCATTCGAGACAGTCGCCCGGCCGATACTGGAGTTTTACGGGAAGCTCGACACTTTCGATCACCTGAGCCAGTCCGTTGACTTCTCGACGATCGTACTGCTCCTGATTACCTCGGGCTTTGCGCACCTGCCGCCGATCAAGGTCGTGACCATTCTGTCTGGGGTTGCTCACGTGAACATCTGGTTGTTCGCCATTTCCGCCGCGCTCGCACGCGGGTCGCGGTTCATGCTTCTAGCCTGGCTTTTGCAGCGCTACGGCGAGTCGGTACGCGATTTCGTAGAGCGGCGGCTGACACAGCTCGCGACCGCTGCCTGCATGGCGGCTTTCTTCGCTTTCGTTGCCTATCGCTACATCGTTCATTAGAGCGCCGTGCGTTCAAATGAACGCATAAAGGACGCTCTAGCGCATCGGCCCGAAAATCGGACCCGATTTTCGGAAAGCACGATGCGTGGAATCAAAGAGTTACAGCGTCCTTTGTGCGTCCTAAAGGACGCACGGTGCTGTAGCGCTTTGATTCTAGAAGAAAAGGCGCCGGCCTAAGCGGCGAAAGTGGGTGTCGCCGTCGCGGCAGCCCTTTACAGCGCCGCGCGTCGAATGCGGCATTGGCGGCCATTGAAGCTTCACCCGAGAAGTCGCGCCTTCGCCGTTGCAGCCACTTCGTGCGTCAGGTCTACCAGCCGGTCGGCGGCGAGGCGGCTGATCTGCCAGAAAAGCGGCACGTCCAGCGGAGTGTGGGGGATGAGCTCGACGAGCCGCCCGGAAGCCAGGTGCTCTCCGGCGAGGAGGGCAGGGTTCATGCACCAGCCCATGCCGGAGAGGCTCGCATCGAGAAAGCTCTGCGTCGATGGCAGCCAATGGGTGGGGTAGGCAAGATCCTGGCCAAAGGCCTGACGAATCCAGCGACTTTGCAGCCTGTCTTTCTGATTGAAGGTCAGCGCGGGCGCGCGGCCGATCGCCTCTGTCGTGACACCATCGGCGAAGTATTTCGCCACAAATTCGGGACTTGCCGTTGCATGATAGCGCAGTGCTCCGAGGGAGGTGCGCCGGCAGCCCGGGATCGGCTTCTCTACGCTGGTGACAGCCGCGAGCACGCGGCCGCGCTGCAGCCATTCGGCCGTATGCTCTTCGTCGTCGATTGCAACATTCAGAAGATACCGGGATCGCTTGGAAAAATTCGAGATGGCCGGCAGGAACCATGTTCCAAGGCTGTCGGCGCTGGTCGCGATGTAAAGCGTCACTTGCTCGCGCGGCTTGTCAGGATCGGCAAGCGCCGGAAGAAGCTCCATCAACTCGCCTTCGAGCATGCCGACATTTTCCATGTGCCGGCAGAGCCATGCCCCCTTCTCGGTTGCCGTGCACGGATTTCCCCGGACGATCAAGACCACGCCGAGGCGCTCTTCCAACTGCTTCACCCGCTGGGAGACGGCCGACGGCGTGACGTTCAACGCGGCAGCTGCCTTTTCGAAGCTGCCGGTCTGGACGACGGTCGCCACTGCGTGAAGCGCAGGGTAATCGAGCATGGCATTAGCTCTACTTAATTGAGTTTATCTCATTTAATTATCCTAAGTCCCGGACGTCCGCTAGAGAAATGCCGACTCTTTCGTTTGCGGAGCATTTCGTCAGCATGGACCTTCCGATCTATATGACTGGCCTGATGATGGGCTTGAGCCTGATCGTCGCAATCGGTGCGCAAAACGCCTTCATCCTGCGCCAGGGATTGCGGCGCGAGCACGTGTTCGCCGTGTGCCTCACATGCGGCGTCTCCGATGCCATCCTGATCCTCTTGGGCGTCACCAGCCTCGGGCAAATTGCGGCCATGCTGCCCTGGCTTGACCCCGCAATGCGATTTGGGGGAGCGGCCTTTCTCATCTGGTACGGCGCAAAAAGCCTACATTCTGCAGTTCGATCTTCCGGAGCCCTGACGGTTGAAGAAGAAGTCTCTTCCAGGTTCTGGCCGACCTTTGCGACCTGCCTCGCGCTCACCTGGCTCAATCCGCATGTCTACCTGGATACAGTCGTGCTTCTCGGCACCATTGCGACACGCTTTCCCGGGCAGGAAATGCTGTTTGCTGCCGGCGCCATGTCGGCTTCCTTCCTGTTTTTCTTCGCGCTTGGCTACGGTGCCAAGTGGCTGCGCCCGGTTTTCTCTCGGCCCTCGGCATGGCGGGTGCTGGATCTCGCGATCGCCGCCGTCATGTGGACGATCGCCTACAGGCTGTTGAGCGGGATGTAATCCCGTTCAGGTGCGCCGCTGTTTTCGGCGCGTCTATGGTCCATTTGGAAGTTTTGAGAACTATTTGGGAGCGCTTAATTACGAAGCGGTTCGTAGCCTGCAGAATTCAACCTCCAAAGCATATGGAGGTTGCCATGAACGATACTCTGACCCTTGCGAAAGCCCGGTATCAGGCGGCGCTGCCGGCAACGCCTGCGGGACTGGCGGAAGTGTCGCGACGGCACCACAGCCTTCCGGCCCTGCGAGGCACGAGACATGAGACCGAGGCGGAGATCGCCAAACCCTTGGCTGAACACACCGCAGCCAACGGTCTCTTTCGGCTTCTCGGCACCTTGGCCACGCATTGGAGAACCTGGCGAGGTAGCCGGGCAATTCGGGCAGAGATCGACGATTTGAGCGACGGACAGGTGCGTGATCTGGGTGTCTGCCGCGTTGCGCGGAGGGCGCGGTGGCTCGACGGCGCGGATACGCGACTTCCGATGGATTATTTTTACCGGATCCATCCGGACGTCTGACGGCAAGGGCTAGGGGGACGTGGATGTCGAGCCTCGCCGGATTATGCCGTTCTGCAGGAGCGTATCCGCAAGGCCATTGACGACCGCGAGCTCGGACCGGAAGCCGACGCTGCCGGGCTCGCATCCGTGGCCTCGGCCATCATGCATTCGCTCGCTATTCGAGCGCGCGCCGGCGAGCCGAGAGATGCGCTCGACAGGCTCAGCAACGCGGCGGTCGACCTGATCTGCGGGAAGAACGACCGGACTAGATGCGGGCTGCGCCTTCGCGCAGACAGATCAGGCGCTCTTCGGTTTCTTCTGCGAACGGACAGCTTTGGCAGACGTGTTCAGCGCCACCGCGGCGCGGATGAGCAACTTCAGCGCCTCTTCATCGATCGTTTCGCCCTCGCGGATATCGATCGCACGCCGGGTGTTGCCTTCGAGGCTGGAGTTGAAGAGGCTGGCGGGGTCCTCGAGCGAAGCGCCCTTGGCGAAGGTCAGCTTCACGACCTGCTTGTAGGTCTCGCCGGTGCAGATGATTCCGGCATGCGACCACACCGGAACGCCTCGCCACTTCCACTCCTCGACGACTTCGGGGTCGGCCTCCCGGATGAGCGACCGGACCCGGGCGAGCGTTTCGCCCCGCCAATCGCCGAGCTCTTCGATTCTGGCATCGATCAGCCGAGAGGGAGAGTCTTCTGCTTTTCCGTCCATCGGTCGCCTTTCTTCGTGGTTGTTGAAGCTTATTTCTGGAACTACTCCAGCTGAGACTCAATGGCCGCCTTGTCGATGATAGACCAGACCGTTTCGATCCGGCCGTCCACAAATTCGTAGAAGACATTTTCGGCAAACTGGACTTTTCGGCCGTTGACGGCGAGGCCGAACAGCATGCCTCTTGGGGTGCAATCGAAACGTAAGCGGCTCGCAATGCGGGGCGGCTCTGAAACCAGCAGTTCTACGTCGAAATAGAGATCGGGAATCGCGGCGAAATCGTCTTCGAGCATGCTGCGATATCCTGACAGTCCGATCCGCTTGCCGTTGTAGTGAACGTCCTCGTGAACGAAGGCCCCCAGATTCGGCCAATCATGGCTATTCAGGCACTGAATGTAGCCTCGATAGAGGTCGGAAAGTTCGGCTCTTGTCATGACCGCGGCTCACTCCCGCTCACATTCGTTCGCCGGGTATTTCGCTCGCCTGCTTGAACCAGGCGGCGAGCTGGGCCTCGTCGAGCTGATCGTTCTCGTGGATGTGGAAATGGCGCGCGTGCTCCATCTTGGACGCGACGGGGGGAGGCTGGTTCAGCGAGGCGCCGCGGAAGAAGGTCAGCTTGATGTACTTTGTGAAGCAATGAATGCCGAGGAACCAGCTCTGGCCGTCCATTCCGTAGAGCGGCGAGTTCCACTTGACCGCCTTCTGTACGTCGGGGACGGTGCGCACGATGAGCGCGTCGAGCCGGCGCCCGACGTCGCTCTTCCAGCCCGGCATGGCCGCGATATAGGCCTGCACGGGCGCGTCGCCGTAGCCCTTGGCGATCTGTGGATTGCCGCCCGAAAGCAGGGTCGGCTCCGTGGCCGCCGCCGGATACTCCTTCGCCGCAGCATTTTCGGATTTGCTGGCTGATGACCTGGCGATCGACTTCCGGGGTCCGGCGGGCTTCTCGCCTTCGCTGACTTGATGGACGTCTTGTCTGGCATGCGCTCGCTCCACTGCTGCATGGTTCCTCAGTCGGAATCGACCTTTGCGCGTCTCAAAAGACGCGGGTCGCAGTAACGGACGGCGCCAAGGATACGTTGATTTCCGGTGATGTCGACCCGCTGGGCAGTCCCGCCGTGCGGCGTTATCGAGCACCAGACCAGCTCAGGGCCGTCGGCGGGGAGTTACGGCGCGGCGCGGCAAGGGGATGCTCTGTATTGGCAGACGTGATAAGCGATCGGTCAACCTGACCGGTCAACCTGATACCCAGGGAACAACAAGCATCCCGCGAGTGTTGCTAGACCAATATAAAAGACCCTGGTAAGCACACATGCGTTTGATCTTGATAGTTATAGTTCTTTCCGTCATCAGCATACTGGCCTTCAAATACGCCGATAGGTCATTGGGCAATGCACCAATCGCCGCCACGGCGGAGGAACTCTCCGAACATTAGCGGGACGAGGGAAGGGCGCGCGGTTTTTCCGCCCGCACCGCGCCCGGCGCAGAGCGGGTTTTGACATACTCGGGCCCGGATCGGAAAGCCGGGCGGCCGGATTATTCCTGGCCTTTCACCAGTGTCGGCCATTCGCTCGTGGTGCCCGGCTGCACCGGCCGCTCCAGATAGGTCGAAAGCACGACATAGCTGCGTGTTGCCTTCACGCCGGGCGTGTCGTAGAGGCGCGCCAGCAGTCCTTCGAGCGCATGGGTGCTTTCGGTGCGAACCTTGAGCAGCATGCAGGTGTCGCCCGCGACCGAGTGGATCTCCTCGACTTCAGGATGCTGCTCGATCGCAAGCAGCGCCGGCGTCTTGCCCCAGCCGGTCGTGTCGACATGGACAAAGGCGAGCAGGGTCTTGCCCAGCGCCTCGGGGTCGACCAGAGCCGCGACGCGGCGGATTACGCCCGAGCGCCTGAGGCGTTTCACGCGCTCGTGCGCGGCCGGCGGCGAAAGGCCGACGCGTTCGCCGAGTTCGGCGTAGCTCGTGGTGGCGTCCTCGACCAGAACGCCTAACAGCTTTCGGTCCATCGCGTCGAGTTCACGGTCGGCGGGGCGCTTCCGCCGAATGTCATCTGTATTTTGGTCCATTCCGAAATTGCCTCTTGTTGCCGAATATCGTTCTGCGATTATGCGGGAATGGCGAACATCAATCAATCCATTCCAAACCTGTCCGCGGAGAGGGCGCGTATCCCGCCCTTCGCCTTCGTGCTGACCACCTGCATTGGCGTCATCGGCTCCAACTCGCTGGCGCTCGGTCCGATTGCGCCGGAAGTGGCGCGGAGCCTCGGTGCGGACGTTCCCGCCGTGATGACGGCCTCTGGCGCCTTCGGTCTCGGCACGGCGGCGAGCGCCATTTTCCTTGGCCGCCTCATCGACCGTCATGGCCCGCGCCGCATGCTGGCGGCGGCGCTGATCCTGCTTGCCGTCGGCCTTGGCGGCAGCGCGGCCGCGCCGACGCTGCCGCTGCTGGTCGCTTTCCAACTCATCGTCGGCATCGCCGCAGGCATCGCGCTTCCCTCGATCTATACGCTGGCCTCGATCATCGCGCCCGCCGGGCGCGAGAGCGAGACGATCGGCCTGGTGCTGACCGGCTGGACGCTGAGCATGGTGGCCGGTGTGCCGCTCTCGGCCGCCATCGCCGATTTCGCCGGGTGGCGCACGGTTTATGTCGTCGTCGCGACCGCGACCGTTCTCGCCTGCGCCGCCGTCCGGCTCGCCGCGGTCACGAGGGTTGCGGTCACCGGGGATTCTGAGGGCAGGCATGTCGGCGAGGGCAGGGCTACATCGCCGCTCGCGGCGCTTGGCGTTTGCGGCGTCGCGCCGCTTCTTTCCGCCTGCGCGGCGTTCATGGCGGCCTTCTATGGCGTCTACGGCTATATTGGCGACCATCTCCATGCCGCACTCGGCCTGCCTGTCAGTGCCAACGGCCTCGTCGCGGTCTCCTACGGGTTCGGCTTCGGCGGCGCGGCCTTTCTCGACCGGCTGATCGATCGCTTCGGTGCAGGCAGGTTGCTGCCGCTCATTTTTCTCGCCGTCGCCGGCGTCTATGTTGCGATGGTGGCGGCGAGCGGCTCCTACATCGCGATCCTGGCGGTGGTGTTTCTCTGGGGGCTCGTCAACCACTTCGGGCTCAACGTGCTCATCATGCGACTGACCGCGCTCGATCCCGCAAAACGCGGCGCCATCATGGGGCTCAACAGCGGCGTCACCTATCTAGCCCTCTTCGCCGGTACGATCGGCTTCGGCGCGGCCTATTCCGCAAACGGCTTCTTCATGCTGCCACTGGCGGCAGCCGGGCTGATGCTCACGGCCGCTTTGTTCGCGGCACGGGCGCCACAAAGTAAAATTCCGCAATAGCAATCCGGTGACGTCGGAGAGCCGCTTGCCGGAGAAGAGGCGGTTTTGATCGGCTGTTTTCGTGTTTCGGCTGTTTTCGTGCTAAAGTGCCATAAAAATTTGGGGGCCATGTGTAGAAACGGGAGGAAGAAACATGGCTATCCAGGTCCCGACGGATTTCCGGCGCGTGATTGTTGCCGCGTCGGTCGGAAACATCATCGAATGGTATGACTTCTATATTTTCGGGAGCCTGGCCGCAGTGCTGTCGGTCAAGTTCTTCGAACCATCGCATCCGGTCGCAGCGCTCCTGAGCACGATTGCGCTGTTTACTGCAGGCTTCCTGATCCGTCCGCTGGGGGCGTTTCTCTTCGGCTGGATGGGTGACAGGGTCGGCCGCAAATACACGTTCCTGATTACGCTGAGCGGCATGGGCCTCGGCACTGGAGCGATCGGCCTGATCCCGACCTATGATGCGATCGGGCTTACCGCCGCGTTCCTGCTCTTCGGCCTCAGGATGATCCAGGGCCTGTGCCTCGGCGGCGAGTATGGCGGCGCCATCACCTATGTGGCCGAGCATGTGCCGGATGAACGCCGCGGCTACTATACCGGCTGGCTCCAGACTTCTCCGACGCTCGGGATCGTCGTGTCGCTGGCCGTGGTCATCGCCACGCGCACCTACTTCGGCAATGAAGTCTTCGAGGCGTGGGCATGGCGCGTGCCGTTCCTGCTGTCGTTCCTTCTGGTTGCGATTGCCATCTACATAAGGCTCCAGCTCCAGGAAACGCCGATCTTCGCGGAGATCAAGGCCAAGGGACAGATGACCCGGAATCCCTGGAAGGAAGCGTTCCTGAGCGCCAACGCCAAATATGTGGGGATTGCCACCATCGTGCTGATCGGGCAGGGAGTGGTCTGGTACAGCGGCCAGTTCTGGGCCCTGTACTTCCTGCAGCAGGTTTCCAAGGTGGACCCGCTGAGTTCGTCCTACATCGTCGGCGCAGCGCTGCTCCTTGCAACGCCGAGCCTGATCCTCTTCGGGTGGCTCTCTGACATCGTCGGCCGCAAGCCCGTGATCCTCGGAGGTATGTTACTCGCCGCGATCACCTATTACCCGCTGTATCTGTGGCTCGGAACAGTGACGCAGCCGGACAACATCAACTTCCCGATCGCGATCTTCATCATCTTCATCCTCGTCTGCTACGTCGGGATGGTCTATGGGCCGGTCGGGGCATTCCTGGCGGAATATTTCCCCGGGAGGATCCGCTACACGTCGGTGTCGGTGCCCTATCACATCGGCAACGGCTGGGGCGGCGGGCTGGTGCCCTTCATCACCTCGGCAGCGTTCGCGGCCACAGGCAGCATCGGCTATGCGCTGCTCTACCCGATCGTCGTTCCCGCCATCTGCTTCGTGCTCGCCGTGTTCCTGATGCCCGAGACGCGTCAGGTCAGCATATGGCAGCCGGCTGAGCCAACGGCTGGGTGAAGTCGACTACATGCGATGATGCCAGCGTCGTGCGTCTGAACACGCGCGGCGCGGGTGCGGGCGTGAACTGCCGGGGGCGCACCCTTTGCAAATTTTCCGCCTCTGCAACAGAATGTAATCCTGCGCCACGGATGCAGCAGCCAGGGAGGACATGATGGGCATCTACCGTGACGTCGTCCTGCCGAAACTCTGCGATCTGTCCATGCGCAACGAGCGCCTGCTTCCCTATCGCGAGCGGGTGATCGGCGCGGCGGAGGGGCGCGTGCTTGAGATCGGCTGCGGATCCGGCCTCAATCTGCCGCACTACCGCCCGGTGGTCCGCGAAATTCTGGCGCTCGAGCCTTCCCCTGGTCTCGTGGCCATGGCACGTCGCGTGCCGCATTCCGCCATACCCGTCAACTTCATCGAAGCCTCCGCCGAGGCGATTCCGCTCGATGACGGGAGCGTCGACACGGTGGTGACCACGTGGACCCTGTGCACCATTCCCGAGGCGGCCGAGGCACTTTCGGAAATGCGCCGCGTGCTCAAGCCCGGGGGCAGGCTGCTGTTCGTCGAGCACGGGCTTTCACCCGACCGCGGCGTGCGCTGGTGCCAGGATTGCCTCAACCCGATTTGGCGGCGCATCAGCGGCGGCTGCAATCTCAACCGTCCAATCCGGTCGCTGATAGAGGAGGGCGGGTTTCGGGTCGACCGGGTCGAGACCGGCTATATGCGCGGGCCGAAGCCGATGACCTTCATGTACGAAGGCAGCGCCCGGCCGAAGTAACTGGATATCCCGGCCGTGAATCCTTGCCAGGGCAACATGCACAGTGCCGGGAGCCAGACGAACAAGCTCGGCCATAAACTATTTACCTATCGACTGAACCTCGCAGCAACATCTCTCCGCTAATAGTGGCTCTTCATAGGTGGGCTTGGGCGCTGAGATGCAGATATCAATTTATATACTGCTGGGTATTGCCATGATTATTGCCAAGGGACGGCAGGTGCACAGGCTGCTTCGCAGCCGTAGCTACAGCTGGAAAAGCGCCGGCTTCATTTTCCTCGCCTGGTCGGCAATGACCCTGCCATTCATTGTTTCGGCCTGTGACGAGGTTGCCTGCGAATGGAGCCCGAACGTCGGCTGGTGGGCCGATTTGCTCCATCAGCTATCGCCCTTCGACAGCCTTGGTGCCGGCACGACGGTCACGGTGGTGTTGATCACCTATATGGTGCTGACGATCTACTTTCTCGGCCACTGCCTTGGTTGGATGCTTTATGGAACCAAGAGGCTTCTTCGGTTCGCGGTGTAGTCGTCGCGAGGCTCAGCCGGCGCCATTTGCCGGAACGGCTGCTGGGACTGGAAACTATTCGCAGCATTGAAGTTGCTGCTGTACCGGCGGGCACTTCACCGAACCATACGAGCAGAACACGCAGCAATCTCCTGGGCGGGGACGCAGCAGCGTCTTGCAGTTGGCGCACTCGTAATAGAACTGGCAGGCATCGGTCGGCATTGTCTCCTGCCGGGTGAAACCGCAATGCGGGCAGGTTAGCACGGATTCATGTACGACAGTCTTCATGCAGTAGACCTTCCTTCAGGTTACGCAATTCACTCTCGCAGAGGGGCGGAAGGCGACGCCGGTCGCCGTTCCGCCTTCGATGTGTCGTCCGTTGCAAATCAGTTCATGGTCATTCGGTCGCGTAGACCTCCGGTGCCTTGCCATCCTTGGGCACGGTGTAGATCACGAATTTTTCAGTCTTTGTGCCGCTCATGCCGGGCGAGCCCATCGGCATTCCCGGGAGCGTGATGCCGGCGATCGGGGGTTTTTCCTTGAGGAGCTTGCGCACGACGTTGATCGGTACGTGGCCGTCGATGACATAGCCGTCAATGAAGGTGGTGTGGCACCCCTGCATGTCTTCCGGTACGCCGGCCTTGTGGCTGATCGCGGCGAGTTCTTCGGTTTCCTTGACATCAACCTTGAAGCCGTTGTCGCGCAGATAGGCGACATAGCCCTCGCAGCAGCCACATTCCGGACTTTTATAGAGCGTTGCCTGCTGCGACTGGGCGAGCGCCGGCGTGGCGAAGGCGATGAGAGCCGCGAGGCTCGTGAGGCGGATCATGCGTCTCATTTCAATTCTCCATGGGTAAATCTGCGTGAGTTCCGTTTGTTTCAGGCGACGCGCAGCATCCTGCCGCCGGGACTGCCGGGGACTTCGACGACATGGGGCCGTGGATGTGTGTTCTCATCTCGAAGTCCGCTTCGGCACGAAAAATGTACGCGTTCGCTCGTCCGGCCCGTCGCGGTAGCGACAGCCGGAGATCAACCGATGTCGGTGGTTCGTGGCGGGGCGGGATCGGGCGGCGGCGTCTGGCCGTCGAGGGCCAGATCGGGAGCGACGACCGAAATCGGCGTCTCGCCGTCCGGCACGACTGCCGCAAGAGGGAGCGGCGCAATGATCGGGGCGGCACAGACATTGCCGCAGGCCATGGCCTTCATACCGCTATCGTCCGGCTGGTCCGGGCAACCCTGGCAGTCGCCATTCTCCACCATGTCGGACATGATCATGTTGGACATCGTCGCCATTCTAGCGGCCATGCTGCTCGCCTCGGCGAAAGACGCGCCCATACCCACGGCGAGGAAGACCGCGAGGAGAAAGGTGGCGATTTGTCTTGGTGCATGCCGTCGTGCCAAAAGCACTCTGCGCTTCCAGGCGGCATGCAGCCGTCGGATCAAACACTGCTGCATGGCAGCAGAACAATTGCGCCGATTTCCGTGAAACACAAGGCGCGGCGCCCGCTCTGCAACGGCTCGGCCTGTCAATATTGCGTGACGAAAGCGCACACCGGCTTCAGTGCGATTTGGGCACCCTCACGGATGGCCATGAAAAGGCGCCGCCTTGAGCACGAGGCGCTCTTCTTCCAAAAATCGAGCCGCCCTGGGGCTGCTGAACAGAACTCCCAGAGTCGGCGGTGAGGAAGCCGATCAATCGTCGGGGATCGTCAGTTCAGTTTCGTCCGTGTCGACGACGAAGACTGCCAGAATTTTGGCGTCTTTGGTATCGCTGGCATTGGCGCTGACCTGATGGTGGTCGCCAGGAGATTCAACCCAGTTTTCGCCGGTGTTGTAGATCTTGACCTCGCCGCCATTGACCTGGCTCTTGATGCGCCCCTCGATCACCGTTGCATAGATGAAGGCGCTCTTGGCATGCGTGTGCGACGGGTTGTGTCCGCCGGGCCCGTATTCCACCAGGACGCCCCGCATGCTCTTGCCGGGAACATGGGGCAGCTTCTGATCGAATACCGTCGTGATCTTGGCATTGTACGGCTCGTCGGCGAGTGCAGGTGCGGCGGTAATCAGTGCGAAGGAAAAGGCAGCAGCAATGGGCCTGAACATCAGATGTCTCCTCTATGTATGGGCTCCTGCTGCGATCTAATCGATGAATAGGCGGTTCAAGACTAGGTATACGTTGGTTTGCGGCCCGGGTTTGGGGAAGGGACGCAGCGGGGCTACCTGCTATGGGCCGCATCGTCTACGGTTGATGTCTGGCTCCTTCAGGATCTGCGCCATCTGCAGATGGGCTGCAAGGTGGACGTAACGGAGGTTCGCCCGGCTCGCCTCGATCCGGCGAAGCAATCGCGCTCTCGCGGAATGCCATGTCCAACGCGGCTTCGCCGGCGAGCGTCAGCGCCCGGCTCGACGCATGGATGACATGGAGCGATGGCACGTTGCCGGCCAAAGGCGACCGGAGGGCGCTGGCGGAAGAGATTGGCGTATCGCCGGAGGCGCTGTATCGGGAAATTTTGAGGCGGCGCTCGCAAGACCGGCGGGCATTTGGAACGGGAACGATGATCGATGGATGACAGGGCAATCGAGGCGACCGGAGGCGCGGATCACCGCAGGGGGAGCGCCGGCGAGGTCTTTGCGGCGTTCCTGAAGCTCGGCTTGACCTCCTTCGGCGGTCCGATCGCGCATCTCGGCTATTTTCGCGACGAGCTTGTCGTCCGCCGGCGCTGGATCGACGAGAAGGGTTATGCGGATCTCGTGGCGCTCTGCCAGTTTCTGCCCGGTCCAGCCTCGAGCCAGGCCGGTTTCGCGCTTGGGCTCCTGCGTGGAGGGCCGTTGGGTGCGGCGGCCGCCTGGGCCGCCTTCACGCTGCCATCGGCGATCCTGCTCGTGCTCTTTGCCTTCGGGGCGGCGTCGTTCGGCGGACCGATCGCGTCGGGCATCATCCACGGCCTGAAGGTCGTTGCCGTCGCAATCGTCGCCCAGGCAGTGTGGGGCATGGCGAGGAACCTCTGCCCGGACCGGGAACGCGCAAGCATTGCGCTTGCCGCGGTGCTGATCGTCGTCATCGTTTCCGGCGGGATTGGCCAGCTGGCGGCGATCGTGGCCGGCGGGCTCGCCGGACTGTGGCTCTGCCGGACGAAGGGCGAGGCGATTTCCGGGCATGTCAGCTTCCCAGTGTCGCACGCCACGGGTTGGATGGCGCTCGTCCTGCTCTTCTGCCTGCTCTTCGGCCTGCCGGTCGCGGTCGCGGCCACCTCGTCGCAGGGGCTCGCGGTCTTTGATTCGTTCTATCGCGCCGGATCGCTCGTCTTCGGGGGAGGGCACGTCGTGCTGCCGCTCCTTCAGGTGGAGGTCGTGCAGCCCCGCTGGGTCACGGCCGACCAGTTCCTTGCGGGATACGGCGCGGCACAGGCGGTGCCGGGGCCGCTCTTCACCTTCGCCGCCTATCTCGGCACGGTGCTCGGCCCCGAACCTAATGGCCTGCTTGGTGCCATCATCGCGCTTGTTGCCGTCTTCCTGCCGGGCTTTCTGCTCTTGATCGGCACCATTCCATTCTGGGATTCGTTTCGCGCAAGGCCCACGGCGCAGGCGTTGATGCGCGGTGCAAACGCTGCGGTGGTGGGCGTTCTCGGGGCGGCGCTCTACCAGCCGGTCTGGACCAGCGCGATCATCGGTCCGCACGAATTCGCGCTCGCGCTGACCTGCTTCGTACTTCTCATGGCCTGGAAATGTCCACCCTGGATCGTGGTCGTCGTGGCGGCGATCGGTGGCGTGCTGATCGGCCTCGCCTGAGAGCTCGTCTTTCGCGGCCATGCGAGCAGTTGCCGACCTGTGACGAGGAATGCGGGGAGGGAGATGCGTTACTGTACCGCAACCGACGGGGCGGCATTACACTGCTGCCGTGCACCGTGGCGTCGGATGAGACGCGCGGCGCTGTAGCCGAGCAACGCCACGAGCAATCGTCCGGAGGAGACCGCCATGGCAGAGGCGAATGAAGGCGAGGACCAGGTCCTGCAGATCATGACGACGGAGCACTTCGTGCTTCAAACCGCGCGGTCGGGCACCATCCAGGAAGCGAACCAGCGCGCGAACCTGTTCCTCACCTCGGTTTCGAGCGCGACGATCGCGCTTGCTTTCGTCGCGCAGGTCACGCAGATGGGTATGCCGTTCGTGCTGTTCAGCCTGATCCTGCTTCCTTGCCTTTATTTCATCGGCCTTGTCACTTTCGTGCGTGCCGTGCAGGTCGCGATCGAGGACATGGTGCATGCGCGCGGCATGGCGCGAATACGGCACTACTACGTCGAAAGCGCGCCGGTCATGCGGCGCTTTCTCATTCATGCCATTCACGACGATCGCTCGGCCGTGCTTGTCCACAAGGGTCTCAAGTCGTCGCCATGGCAATTCTTCGTGACGACGGCGGGAATGGTGAGCACCATCAATGGCGCGATCGCCGGCGTTTTCGCGGGCGTTGTCGCGCAATCGGCGCTCAGCCTGCCGGTCCTGCTCAGCGTGTGCGCCGGGCTTCTGGTTTTCGCTGTGAGCATCCTGCTGCTGCGGCGCTATCATCTGAATGCCTGGGCGGCGGCCGAAGAAAGTTTGACGGTCCTTTTCCCCGACGCCCCGGGCGAATGACGTTCAAGAACAGGAACATGCGGCAATTCAAGTGCTACAGCGTTCTTTGCGCGCCTGATCAGACGCGCGTGCTGTAGCGGAGCGTGACCATGGCCACGAAGAACGGCGCGACGACTACGCCCGGTATCCAGCTCGGCCTTGCCGAGAATTGGCCGCAGTTTGCGCTGCTCGTTCTGATCAACGCCTTTGTCGGCGGCATGGTCGGGATCGAGCGCACCGTCGTGCCGCTGATCGGGGCGGAAGAGTTCCATATCGCTTCGACGACGCTCGTCGTCTCCTTCATCGTCAGCTTCGGGATGGTGAAGGCGTTGGCCAACCTCGTCTCCGGCCAATTGGCGGATCACTGGGGGCGCAAGCGCGTGCTTGTGCTTGGATGGCTTTTCGGCCTGCCGGTCCCGTTCATGATCATTGCTGCGCCGAGCTGGAGCTGGATCATCGCGGCCAATGCGCTGCTCGGCATCAACCAGGGACTTGCCTGGTCGATGACCGTGATCATGAAGGTCGATCTGGTGGGGCCGAGGTCACGCGGGCTCGCGGTGGGGCTGAACGAGTTCGCGGGCTATCTCGCAGTCGGGGTGACGGCATTCGTCACGGGTTACCTCGCTTCGGAATATGGGCTGCGGCCGGCGCCGATCTATCTCGGCATCGGCTACGCGGTGCTCGGGGCGCTGCTTTCGATCCTCGCTGTTCGCGACACGCGCGATCACGTGCGGCTCGAGGCCTCGTCACGCCCGGAACAGCCGCCCTCAATCGGCTTCCGCGAAGTTTTCACGCTGACCTCTTTCCGGGACCGCAATCTTTTCGCTGCCTCGCAGGCCGGCCTCGTCAACAACCTCAACGACGGCATGAGCTGGGGCATCTTCCCGCTGTTCTTCGCCTCCTTCGGCCTCGGCGTCGAACGGATCGGCATTCTCAAGGCGATCTACCCGGCGACCTGGGGCATCCTCCAGATCGCGACCGGTCCCTTGAGCGACCGCTGGGGGCGCAAGGGGCTGATCGTCTGCGGCATGTGGGTGCAGGCCGCCGGACTGTTCCTGACGGCGCTGACCCGGCAATTCGAATGGTGGCTGGTCGCGAGCCTCCTCATCGGCCTCGGCACCGCCATGGTCTATCCGAGCCTGATCGTCGCCGTCTCCGATGCCGCGCATCCCGCCTGGCGTGCCCGCGCGCTCAGCGTCTACCGCTTCTGGCGCGACCTCGGCTACGCGATCGGGGCGCTCATGGCGGGGCTGATCGCGGACCGTTTCGGCCTTGGCGCGGCGATCGCATCGGTCGCCGCCCTCACATTCCTCTCCGGCGTCGTCGTTGCCGCGCTGATGCGGGAGGGCTCGCCGTAGCTGTTCTGAGTATCTGCGGGGCAGGCGACCGACTCGCCCATGGCGGTCATGACCGGAGCCTGGAGAGCGTAGCCGGTCGCCGCTGGAATTGGGTGGCCAGACCCGAGGAAGACGATGAGCACTGCCTCGTCCTCTCCCGACGCCGGAGCATGCCCGAGAGACGCGAAAGCGCTGACGGCTGTCTTGCGCCAAATGCGAACATCCATTAGCCCTGTTATCAACCGTACGGTTGACTAGGAGCGCGTCATGGATGTCTTCGAGCGCGAGCAGGCTTTTTCGGATAAGTTTGACTGCAGCTTCCCATATCGAAACCTCGGCGAGGCGGCCGCTCTCATTGAAGAAGCGCGATCGATTTCTGCCAACGCCGCATTTTGCGTCCTGTACCAGATCGCGTGTCCGCCATCCTCTGCAGAGATATCGAGGGAAACTCAACAAGAGTTGCTAACCATGTGGGTCGACAGTGCGGCGTCCCCCCTTGCAGCTTCGATTGTCATTTTTGCCCGCCACGTGTTCAACGGGGGTGTTGTAACAACAGAAGAAGCATTAGCCCTAATGCACCAGGTAGCAGCGGCTGATGGACAGTATGCTGCGCTGGCAGTGGTTTCTCATCTCGCTTACGAAGGGCTTGAAGGAGATGAGTTCGACATGATCGACATCCTAGAGCAGCAAATTCGGACGCAATGGCATGAGGCTCCCGCAGCGTAGGTCAAGCTCTTGACAATGACCGCTTCGGGGGCCAAGCCGAAGTTCGTGCAAGCGCCGCTGTTGTCGGCATTGCGCCATGCCCTGAGTCGCCACAACGATGAGCCCTGCCACACCGCTATGCAGAAACCAGCTTCTTTTCCGCCGCGAAAGGGCTCAGGCCAAGCCAGGTCTGCATCTGGCTCGCCACCTGACGATCGCCCGTGAGCACAAGCTTTCCATCGCCCATCGCCTGACGGACCGTCGTCAGTCCCATCCAGATCGCAGTCATGGTACGCAGGTCGGTGGTGACGTAGAGGTCGATATCGAAGCCGGGATCGACTGCGCAGAGATCCACCCCGGCGCCGGGCTCGACGAGAAGCCACCACCGCCGGCGAGCGGCAGGCAGTTCAGGATAGAGGAACTGAATCACGCAGCGCCGCGGCGGCAACGTCGTGGGATCGAGATTGCGGTGTATGTCCCACATCAATAGCGACGGATCGAGATGTTGCAGCGACACATCGGCCTCGAACCAGCGCTGGCCCCATATGCCCATCGTCTCGACCACCGGCTTCAAGTCCCGTCCGGCAGACGTCAGGTGATACTCAAGAATTCCCGGCTCGGTCTGCGAAGCAACGCGACGGACGATACCGGCGTCCTCGAGATCGCGCAGCCGCTTGATCAGGAGGGCCGGGGACATGCGCGGCACGCCTCGGCGCAGATCGTTGAAGCGCGTCGAGCCGGCCATCAGCTCACGCAGGAGCAGCATCGTCCAGCGTGTGCACAGCACCTCGGCAGCCAGGGCCACCGGACAGAACTGTCCATAGCTTGCCTGTGTCATGGTGAACCTCCTCCCCAAAGCGCGCCGCATTCGACTGGAGCCATGCGACGCAGTCTAGGTCTTTGTTTTAATGCATGTTTTTATCCTTAGATCGACTACGATCCAGAGAAACATGCAGTCGGTTCACCATACGCTACGGCAGGTGGGCTGTCCTGGCTAGTTCAGATTCTAAACCGGGGCGCTTCAGTTCCTGAACTAGAGCGCGCGACCTCTCTTGTGCGATCTCCGTAATCGTTGCGCCAACGTCGGCGCAAGGATGGGAGGATCCGGGAATGGGAGACCAATGGGTATTCAAGAGCGAAACCTACGATAACTGCAATTGCGCCATGAATTGCGGCTGCCAGTTCAATTTGCCAAGTACACATGGCTATTGCCAGTCCGCCTACACCGGCAACATCGTTGAAGGCCACTTCAACGACACGCCGCTAGCGGGCCTGACCTGGGCGGCGCTCTACAAGTGGCCCGGTGAAATCAAGGACGGAAACGGCCGGCGTCAGATCATCATCGACGAGCGTGCGGACAAGGCCCAACGGATCGCGCTTGAAACGATTATCTCGGGCGGGGCCTGCCCGCCCTTGAGCAATCTCTTCGCAGTCTTCGCCAGCACCTGTTCCGATTTTTGCGAAACGTTGTTCCTGCCGATCGATCTCAAGGCGGACTTCGATGCCCGAACCGCGAAGGTCAGGATCCCGGGCGTCTTGACGAGCAGCGCCAGCCCGAAAATCAACGAGTTCACGGGCGAGCCGTTCCACATCGCGCTGGCACGGCCGAGCGGCAGCTTCGAGTTCACCTACGCGGAACTCGGGCTCGGCACGACCACGGTCACCGGTGATATGGAAATGGCGTTCGAAGATTCATGGGCCGATTTTTGCGTTCACCACTTCAATCAGGATGGCCTGGTCCGGGAAAGATCAAGGCTCACGGCATGGCTCGGATAGTATCGAGCCAAAGGGCATAAAGAGATGTCGATCGATGCCGCCGTCGAGAGCGCGTTCAAGCGCGACAGGATTGTTGTCCTCACTGCACTTTCCACCGTCGTTGTGATCGCGTGGACATATGTTCTGGCCGGGGCGGGCATGGGTGTGTCAGCCCTCGGGACGATCTGCGTCACCCCGGGCAGAGCAGGCATGCCGATGATGACGCCCGCCGTCTGGGACATGAGCCACGCCGCGCTGATGTTCATCATGTGGTGGGTGATGATGGCCGCCATGATGCTCCCCTCGACGGCACCCGCGGTGCTTCTGTTCGGGGCGATGAGCCGCCGGCAAAAGGAAAAGGGCAATCCCTTTGTCCCAACCTCGCTCTTTGCCTCAGCCTACCTGATTGCCTGGGCGGGCTTCAGCGTTGTGGCAGTCGGTTTGCAGTGGGGCCTGGAGCGTTCGGCGCTATTGTCGCCGATGCTGGATAGTGCAAGCGCGACGCTCGACGGCACGCTGTTGCTGGCAGCGGGTATTTACCAACTGACCCCGCTCAAGCGAGCTTGCCTGCGCCAGTGTCGCTCTCCGCTGCATTTCATCCTCACCCATTGGCGCGGGGGAACGACCGGAGCGTTCCGCATGGGAATCGAGCAAGGTGCTTATTGCGTCGCCTGCTGCTGGTTCCTGATGGGGCTCCTGTTCTTCGGCGGCGTCATGAATCTCTTCTGGATGGTGGGTCTCATGACATTCGTTGTGCTGGAAAAGGTCCTTCCGATGGGCTCTCGGCTCGGCAAGCTTATCGGCGTAGCACTAATCGTATGGGGCGCGGCCGTGCTGGTGGGGGAGACGCCGCTTCGCTTCCTGGAGTTGGTGTGAGCTTGCCCTTGAGACGAAAGACAAGCTCAAGTGTTTCGAAACTTCAGGGGCATCAGGCCGCCCGCGGGCTTTTCAGAAGCGTCTTGAGGTTCAAGCCAGGGTCGGCCAATGCCACGGGGTCGGGGCTGACGCCTGCGGCAATCAACATCTCAGCCAGTTTGATCTCCTTGGCCAGGCTGTTGCCGAAGCCGAGGCCCGCCGCAGCCACGAGGCGTCCATCGTCCAGATAGAACTCGAGTTCGCCGGCCGCGGCTGAGCGCACGACGCGCTGATGCGCTGGCTGCGGCAGCCCCGCTACCTGCAAGCCAAGATCGTACTGGTCGGACCAGAACCACGGGATAGCGGCAAAGGTCTCGGCTGCACCGGCCATGTTTCGCGCTGCGGTTTCGGCCTGCGTCCTTGCGTTCCGCCAGCTTTCATAGCGAACATGCCCGCCACCTAGTTGCGCCACCGCCGCGCAATCGCCGGCAGCGAATATGTCGGGGGCGCTGGTACGAAGAAAGCTGTCCGCCAAGACACCGTTGCCGGTTGCCAGTCCTGCCGCCTCGGCCAGCGCGATATCGGGCAGTACGCCGATCGCCGCGACGACGACGTCGGCGGGCACATCGCTGCCATCGGCGAGCACAACAGCGTTATCCGTGATTTCGGCAACGCCCTGTCCGAAGTGGAAATGCACGCCTTCGTCCATATGCCTCGCATGCAGCTTTGCGGCAAAACGCTCGGGAACTGCACGTCCGAGCGGCTTCGGTGCCGCTTCGACAATGCTGACGGCGATGCCTTTTCCACGCAGGACTGCCGCGAGCTCCATTCCGATCAAACCGCCGCCAATGATCGCAACGCGCCTGCCGGCTTCTGCATGGGAGAAAACCATCTTCGCATCTGCATAGGTGCGGAAATCGAGCGCGTGGTCCGCTCCCGGGCATGTCAGGCGTCTCGGACGCGCGCCTATGGCGAGAAGCAGCTTTTCATACCTCAGCGCCCGCCCGTCGCCTAAGGTCACGGTTCCGGCGTCGGCATCGAGTTTCGAGGCCGACACTCCGGGCAAATAGTCGATGCCGGCCGCCGCCAGCGCTTCGGCTGCGCAGATCGGCTTCATCTGCACCGCACCGTCTCCCGGTTTCGACAGCGGCGGGCGCTCATAGGGCAGGTGAGGCTCGGCTCCGACCAGCGTGACCGATCCGGAATAGCCCGCTTCTCGCAGGGCGAATGCTGCTCGGGTGCCGCATTCCCCGGCACCGATGATGACGATACCGTCCATGTGCTCTCCAATCGTGAGAAGACCGGCGCAACCAGCAGGGGCGCCGGTCGGGGAGGATCAGTTCTGTTTGGCGTATTCGGCCATGTTCTTGGGCGTGACCAGTTCGAAGGGCACCCAGACCTCCTTGTCGACGCTCTTGCCGCGAGCGAGCGCCACGGCCGCATCCACGGCGCTCGCCGACTGTCCCCTGGCGTTCTGGAACACCGTCACATCGAGATCACCGGCGGCCATGGCGGCAAGGCCATCCTGCGTCGCATCGATGCCGACGACGATCACATCATCCATCGACATGCCCGCGGCCTTGAGCGCCTGGATCGCGCCGATCGCCATCTCGTCATTGTTGGCAAAGATCACATCGATCGGCTGTCCGGCTGTGACCCAGTTCGTGGTCAGATCCATCGCGTTGGTGCGCGTCCAAGCGGCGGACTGCTCGTCGGCGATGGTCACGCCCTTGCAATCACCTGCCGCCAGCGTTTCCTTGACCGACGACGTACGGTCACGCGAGGCCTGGTGGGCCAGATCTCCCATTAAGATGTAGACCTGCGCCTCGTCTGCCTTTCCCATTTCTTTCAGCAGTTCGCAGGCCGCCTCCGCACCGAGCCTTCCGGAGTCGATTTCCTTCGAACCGACATAAGCCTGCTTTTCCGGCAGCTTATCGATGTTTTCCGGCTCGAGATTGACGTAGACGAGGGGAATTCCAGCTTTCCGAGCCGCCTCGCTGATGCCGGGAGCGGCGGAGGTGTCCGTCAGGGTTATGATGATCCCATCCACGCCCGCAGCGATGAAGTTGTTCACCTGGTTGATCTGCTTGGAGATGTCGGTCTGCGCATCCTCGATCTGGAGAGTGACCCCGCCCACCTGGGACGCCCTTGCGTCGAGCCCCTGGCGCAGCAATGTCTGGAAGTTGTTGTCGAAACTCTGCATCGAAACGCCGATCGTCTCGGCCGATGCGGTACCAGCCATCAAGGCAGCCAGAACGGCCGCCGCAACAGTCGATTTCATTTCATCCTCCCTTCGGGGGTGCCGGACCACCCAGTTGCATCCCGGAGGCCCATCGGGCCCAATGTCGCGCAGCCTTAGAGCACCGTGCGTTCGAACGAACACACGCAGAACTCTCTAACTGTTTGATTTTATGGAGTTTTATTCGCTTCTATCGATTTCCGCCTGAAAGCGGGTCGTTCTAGTCCAGGGCCACGCGAACTTCTCCGTCCACCACCTCGGCCGGATAGGTTTTCAGGTTCTCGCAGGCGGGAAGCCTGAGCGCTTCGCCGGTGCGATAATCGAAGGCGCCGGAATGCTTGGGACATTCCACCTCGAAATCCATCACCAATCCGTCGGCGAGATGGATCGCCTCGTGTGTGCAGAGGCCGGCGGTGCAGTAGACACTGTCGTCTGGCCCGCGGTAGATCGCGTAGGTGCGCCCGCCATGGTCGAAGCGGATGGCTCCTTCCTGTTCGATGTCGTCAAGCTTGCAGGCAGAGATCCAGGTCATTGGGCGGTTCCCCCGAATTCGACGCGAGCCTTGCGGGCCGCGAGTTTTTCCTTGCGCTTGCGATAGCGTTCCTGCATCCGCGCTTCGCCTTCCGGAGAGCCGTCGTGCCAGGTGCCGAACCATTTATCGAGCGGGATCAGGGCGTCGCCGTAGTTCACCTCGAAGTATTTGTGGTGCAGGTAGTGCGCATAGGCATGGCTATCGATGAGCTTGTCCTCCCCGATCTCGACCTTGTCGAAGCCGACATGGCCGGGAATGGCTCCGAAGCCCGCATAGTGGAGCTGATAGAGCATGAGGATAGGGTTGGAGGGCAGGATCAGGTGATAGAACGCCGTTCCGAAGTAGAGCAGGTGCTCGACCGGATGCATCGACAGCGAAGACCAGGGCGAGGGGTTCACCGAATTGTGGTGGACCGAATGCACCCTCTTGTAGAGGAAGGGCGTGTGGATGAGCCGGTGGATGCAGAAGAAGTGGAACTCGTGAATGATCGGCACCACCAGCGCGACAACGGCAAGCGTCCACGGATTTTCCGTGAAGCTCAGCCAGGGCGCATAGCCGTTGGCATAGGCCCACAGCATGGCGACTTCGACCGCGGTCCAGACGGTCACGCCCGAGAGAAACGTGCGCAGAATATTGTCGACGCTCTGGCTCTCGAACCAGAATGCCTTGCTCTTCTGCTCGGCCGGGAACTTTCCGTTGTACTTGAAGCGGTTCTCCTGCCGCTTCAGGACATAGAGATGAAGCTCGAAAGCGCCGTAGAAGAAAAACACGCAAATCGCATTGACGGCGTAAAGCCAGGCGATCCAGCCGATGGCGAAAGTCTGCATCGTGTTGATCGTCGGAATCACCCATGCCCAGTAGGCCACCGCCGATGCCGCGAAGATCACGTTCCAGGGAAGGAAGTAGTGCGGCAGCCACTTCAGAATTGCCATCAACCGGGGCGGAAAGACGAACAGCGGCGCGGTTTCGACCGGCCGGTTCGGCGCCCAGTCGCCGCGCTTGTTGCGCGTTCCATATTGTAGGTCGTCCATTGCGCTCTCCCTGGGCGGTCGCGCCCGCACAGATTCTCTCGATCAAAGGAGAGCGCGTCGCGCGCCTGATCCGGTGTCGCTCCGTTTCGACGCTCCGTCTCTCCTCCCTGACTTGACAAATATCAGGAGGCTTTCTGAACACCGAAACCTTCCTTGATCAAATTAGATCAAAGCGCCTCGGCGGTGATGGTAACGAAGCGAATGGGAGCGCGATCCGGCTCGATCGCAGTCAAGCCGATGCGACGCAGGATCAAATCGAGCGCACGCTGGGCCTGCGCCTCGGGAGCCTGATCCAACACCACGTCCATGATGCCCTCTCGCAAGGCGGTGCTGGTGTAGTCGGTCAATTCGTGCCCGACGAACAACACGTCCCGGCCCCGGCGATGACGGCGCAGGACCTGGATCAGAGCGGAGTTTGCGCCTCCGGCGTTATAAAGCCCGACGAGATCCGGATACATTTCAAGCGCAAGGGACAATGACTCCGCGCTGTAGTGCTCTTCGTCGCGGCTGAAGCCGAGCCATTCAAAGGCGATGGGGCCGGGGTGTTCATGAAAGTAGTCCGAGAACCCGCGGATACGATCGCGGTGCACCTGATAGATCGGATGACACAGCCCAATGACCGGGCCCTCTGCCCGCGCCATGCGGGCTATGAAGTGAGCCGCCGTCCGTCCGGCGGCGTAATTGTCAATTCCGACGAATTCCCCCGTGCTCTCGGATGCTCGGGTTACGACATGGACGACCGGCACCCCTCGCGCAACCACCGCTTCCACGGCCGCACTGATCAGCGGGCTGTTGGGAACCGCAAGGATCAGACCGGCACGCGGCAGGTCGGTGGAAAGGATGCGCCTTGCGATCTCGTCCGGCTTCATCTCTTCGGTGAAGCTCCGGTGGACGATCACCAGAGGATCGAGGGTCGCGGCAATCCTCTCGAACGCCTTGGAGAGCCGTCGGTAGAAAGTGGTCTCGGGGCGAACCATCAGCACTTCGATACGCAGCAGTCCCCGATGAGCGTCGGGAAGCGTGCGCGGGTAGTTCAAAGTGCGCGCGGCAACGACGACCTTCTCGACCAGTTCCGGGCGAACGCCTCCGCGCCCGTTCAGGACCCGCTCGACCGTTGCGGTTCCCACTCCGGCCCGGCGGGCGATGTCCTGGTAATTCGGCTTGCTCACATTCTGGTCCCTCGGATGGGCTTTGCATGCTTTCCTAAATCGTGTCCGATTTCAGGGGCAAAAACATGCAGCAATACGGCCGTCGGCGAGAGGGGCTGGTTCGGGCCAATTTGAGCGCGGGGGGTGGATGTCAAGCTCACCGGCGACGGAATGCTGGTCGAGTTCTCAAGCGTGGTGAACGCGGTGGCCTGCGCAATGGAAATCCAACGCAAGATGCGCAAGTGGAACGCCGATGTACCCTCGCCACGATGCCGCTTGAGGTGGTATCTTGAAGGGGCGCCAAACAAGGGGACGCGGAGGGTCGCTTGTGATCGTGTAACGCCTACTGCTACAGAGAATAGGGGAGGAAAGACATGTCGGCCAAAATTCTGCAAATCAACTACAAGCTCAACGGACCGAGGGCCGAGTACGAGAAAGAAAATCTGCCCTATGCTCAACCCATCGCGGACATACCTGGCCTGCGCTGGAAGGTCTGGATCATTAATGAGGCCCAAAGTGAAGCCGGCGGGATCTACCTGTTCGACGATGACGCCGCAGTGCAAGCCTTCGTCGACGGGCCAATTATTGCGGAGATGAAAGGTGACCCGACGTTGAGCATCAAGGCGTTTGACGTGATCGGGGAACTCACGTCCATCACGCGTGGCCCCGTGAAGTAGTATTCTCGGAAGTTAGGAGGCGCATGTGACAGTTGAGACAACGGGACGAAACGCCCCCCGCTGTCGCGCCTCGGACAGGAGCTGTAGGTCTGATTCCGGCCGTTACACACATTTCCCGGAATTGCTCTAATCCAGCATGACGACCGCTTCGACCTCGAAGAGCATCGGGTCAATTGCCAAGGTCGTTGTTCGCGGTCCTCAGACGGCGCTTTCAGGAAAGGGCTTGACTTCCTGCTCGATGGCCTCGCTCCCGGACAATGAACATCCTGCCGCCGCCAGACGCATTCGGTTGATAGACATTTCCAATGGACGTCCTACAATTCCACGGCACTGCGTTCTGCGAAGGCGTTTGACATGGCTGAGGAACGCGCCCAACGGCGTCTTGCCGCCATAATGGCTGCCGATGTGGTCGGTTACAGCCGCCTCGTCGAACTGGACGAGAGCGGCACGCTGGCAACGTTGAAGGAACGCCGCAAGCAGATCCTGGAACCGCTGGTACGCGAGAATAATGGCCGTGTCGTCAAGACGATGGGCGATGGAGTGCTGGTCGAGTTCGCAAGCGCGGTCAACGCCGTGACCTGTGCGATCGAATTCCAGCGGCGGATGCAGGCGGCAAACGAGGGACTTGCAGACGACCGGCAAATTCTTCTGAGAATTGGGATCAACCTAGGCGACGTCGTCGTCGAGAGCGGCGATCTCTACGGCGACGGCGTCATCATAGCCGCGCGGCTCGAGGCAATGGCCGGTCCGGGAGAGATCTTCGTCTCCAGCAGCATCTATGATCAGGTCCGCCGGCGGCTCTACTGCGAATTTGACGACCTTGGCCCGCACGCCATCAAGAACGTGGCCGAGCCGGTTTCCGTTTATCGCATCGAGACTTCGGCCTGGGGCCAGCATGGCGCCGCGAAGGCGCCGTTGCCGCTGCCGACCAAGCCTTCCATTGCCGTCCTGCCATTCACCAACATGAGCAACGATCCGGAGCAGGAGGTTTTTGTCGACGGCTTGACCGAAGACCTGATCACCGACCTCTCCAGGGCCAGCGGCCTGTTCGTCATCGCCAGCAATTCCGTTTTCGCCTACAAGGGCAGGCACACGGATGTGCGCCGCATTGCCCGCGAGCTTGGAGTTCGTTACGTGTTGGAAGGCAGCGCACGCCGTGCCGCCGGGCGGGTTCGCATCAATGCCCAGTTGATCGACGCCATGCAGGGGGACCACCTGTGGGCGGAGAGGTTCGACCGCGGGCTCGAGGACATTTTTGCCGTCCAGGACGAGGTGACGAGCAAGATCGTCGAGGCGCTGGTCGGGCGATTGACGGCGACGCCGGCGCGAAACAGGCCGACGGACATGGAGGCCTATGATCTCTGCGTCCGGGCGCGTTCGCTCGGCCTGCAGACGGCCGGCGCCGCAAGGGAGGCGATCTTCCTGCTGCAGCGGGTAATCGCACGCGATCCGGACTATGCGGAGGCCCATCGGCTGCTGGCGCTCAACCTTTGGCTGAGCTGGGAATTCTGGGATCAGCCGATCGATCCCAACCGGCCGCGAGCCGTCGCGGAAGCGCAAAAAGCGGTCGCGCTCGACCCCAATGACGCCGGCAACCGCTGGGTGCTCGGCATCATCCTCGGCCATGAGCGCCGCTGGGAGGAATCGGATGCGGAGTTCGACCTTGCTCTGAGGCTCGATCCCAACCATGCCGACGCCTGGGCGATGCGGTCGGATCTGATCGTGCTCGCCGGGCGGCCCGGCGAAGCCATCGAGCACGTCCGAAAGGCCCTCCGGCTCAATCCTCACCCGCCTGGCTGGTATTATTGGATGCTGGGTCAGGCCCAGTATGCGAGCCGCGACTACGAGGCGGCGGTCCAGACATTGCGCCGCCCGGAAACCTACCGCGCGACCTCGCGCCGCCTGCTTGCGGCAAGCCTGGCGCGGCTCGGGCGGCTGGATGATGCGCGGACGGAGGCGCAGCTCTTCATGATGAACAACCCGAACTTCACGATACGGCAGTGGTCGGATTCGCAACCGTTCCGGGATGAAGAGCTCAGGCGGTATTTTATCGACGGTTATCGCCTGGCCGGTCTGCCGGAGTGAGGTCAGCCGCGTTGTTGCAAGAACTTCATCGCGGCGTGGGCGGCGGCTTGCGCTTGGAACTCGGAGGCAAATTGCCCCTCGGCCGGATAGGTCACGCCGCGGAAGGTGAGGACGAAGGCCCAGCGGCCGTTCAATCGCTTCTCGACCTTGATCGTGGCATCGGGCTTGTTGTCGGAGTTCAAAGCGGTTTCCTCGAAAGTTTTGTCGGGCAAGCCCGTTGGAGTGTAACTTGCGCATTCGCGAGTGAAAGGCAAGACGGGAAGGGCTGCATGCCGTCCACACATGTTGGAGCGTCATTGCCGCAGACGTTGGGGCACTGTCGATCAGATTTTCTTGCCTCGATTCGCCATTTTTTAAGAAGAAGCCGGCAAGTTACTCGAGATTTCTCAAGTCGACGTCGAGTTGAGGGATCATGTGGCAATTCAAAGCATTACAGCAGGCATTCGCGCGTCATGAGACGCTTGATGCTGTAAGGCGGTTCGGAGCACATGATGGGCTACGATTGGACCGGCGAGAGAACGCGCCGAATGAAAATGTTGCGCGCCTGCGCCTATGCGGTGCTCTGCGGTGCGATCGCCGCCTTTTTCGTTACGGCGGTTGTCAAATGAAGGGCGGTCGGCTGCAGCGCTGCGCGTCTCACTGAAAACATCCATCTGATTTCTTTTCTTCTTCGGGACGTCCTGCCTTGTGGGCGTGAAGAATTCCGTCGTAGCGGGTACGCCGGAGATGCTTCTGGAACCTTCTCCCCGCGTAGGCCGTTAAATTTGCTCGGCTCGTCGAAGAATGCGAGCGTTCGGCATGGATGTGCAGAAGGCAGGAATGGCCAGGCTGCTTTTGGCAGCCCCGGAGTTGAGGGACAGCGCTTGGATGATGCAGGATCTCGTGTTTCTGCATCTATGCGAGGTATACGAGCACGCGTGCCTCCAACGCGATGTTCTGCGATGCGCTTCCGACAAAGACGATGAAAGCTTGCTCCAGTTCGAGGCAAAGTGCAGAGCTCTGGAAGTTGCTGCAATCGCCTACATCCGCGAGCAGCGGAAGTTTTCGGGCATTGTCTGATCGGCGACTTCGATCAGGGGATCAACGTCGCGACCATGAACGCCGCAACCAGCGCGCACGCGGCAATCACCACGACCCACTCGACCATCCTCGCACGCGGGACAGGGACCATCGGCAGTCCTCCGCTTTGAAACTGCGCAATTCCCGGACGGAAAACCGTTACGCACTTTTCCTGGAATTGCTCTGTTCAGGCTGGCAGGGAAACGTTCAGCGAGGATAAAGGTTCATGTCACGCCGCGATGCCGCCGGAAATACGCGTGACGTTTCCGGCGACATTGCTGTGGATTCAGGAGACTACGGATGCGGGGCCTATTCCACCGCGTGGACTGGGCCGAAGCGTTCCATGATGAACGAGGTCTGGACGGCGGGGCCCTGGAGGCGGTCGGTCTTTTCGAGTTTTACCGTCGGCATTTCGGCTGGCTGCGTGTGCTGCTGCCAGGAGGTGGTGAGAAACAGGCCAGCGCCGGCAACAAATCCGATGGCAACATAGATCCAGTGATTACGCATGACTGAAGCTCCTTCTGTCGGAAGGCAAATGCGTGAGGGCTTGTCTGGTTCCCCGGTATCGGTCCGGGAGCCAAGGGTTGATCAAAGTCTAAAAAATAAGTGCCGCACCGTCATTTCTTGCTGTTACAGTATAAATATTTGTCGGCTTGCCGGTTTTTCTAGCCTCGCTCACGTCTTTTTTACCGGCAGGTCGGGGCAATGGTTTTTCCCTCGGCGTGCGCGACAGCCAACCACCGGCCTTACGGCGCGATGATCATTCGTCTCTCGCTTTGCTTGCGGAAATGCCACCAATACAATCATGCCCAAGCCCCTTGAGCATCGACCCGTTTCGATTGAAGCAGAGGGCTCTGTCTTATGCAAGGAAATTATAATATACGTTTGTATAGCAAGGGCTTGGGCCGGATTTTGCAGGCGGGTGCCGTGGGCGATTGTGTCGGTGGTGCGGGCGGGTTGGGCAACGGGCGGCTTCCGGAAGGTGGGTTACAAGTAGCCAAAATGCTGTCGCTAAATCGGCGATCGGAAGCTTTTCGTTTTGCCCGCTCTTGCGGTCCGCGGGTGAATTGGATTATTCCATAAATCAAGGATAGGAATTTTGTCCTGATGCGACGGCTGCTTTTGGCAGCCGTTTCGATTTCTGAGCTTATCAAACCATCGTCAAACAACGGATTACGGCAGCCGCCGCGCGTCTCACGATGCGGCGCGGCGCCGTATGCGGCCGGTGATGCGCCTTGATGGAACAGCGACCTTGAGGCGTCCGAGAGGATGCGCGGCGCTGCGGCCTTGGCAGCGTCACCGGCCGCCCCCGCAGCCGCCCGACCGAACGCAAGGCGCAAGACGCTTGAACGACGTTGACACAGAGGCGCAACGCGACGGCCGGGCGGGCTGCGGAGGGCGGAAATCGAAATGCTACCGCAAATCCTCCAATTCGGCGAAGAGCGTGCCGAATTCGACGCGGCCTTTGTTCGCGACCGCGTCGGGGAACTGGAAATAGAGCTGCTCGGCGAGGGGCAAACCTCCGCCGACGAGAACTTCTTCGGTCTTGCGACGGTCGGGCGAGCGTAACAGCCAAAACGCACCAAGGAGATGCTCATGAGCGACCGGACATTCCCTTTGAGGAAAAATACTACTGCCGGAAATATTCAGCGGCAAACGCTACTCGCGCCAAGCCCTGGATACATCAGTCCGGAGGATGCGAGAGCTTATGCAGAAAGCCTGCTTGAAAGTGCCTTGTATGGACCAAGCTCCTATTTGCCAGAAGGGACCAGGAAATCGCTCGGCGCGCTTTCCGGCGACAAAAGGGAACACTTCGGCACTTTACCACCAGGGCCGCGAAAAGGCTTAAGCGGGATGCAGAAGAATCTTGAAGACGCAAAAATCGAGCTGACCTATCTCATACCTAAGATTACCAACCCGGATGGAGCTTCCGTCTTGTCCAGCATTCAGGCTATGCAGGAGAAACTCGATGACGACGAGAAACGGAGATTTTACGAAGATCCTTATGTGAGGGAACCGAACATTGAAGAAGGCTCGCTGGCTCAACGGCGCCTCGAAAGGTCTGGCCGGGGAGCGGAGCGCAAGATACCGTATTCGCCTACGGGTGATTATCCTTGGGTTGACGCAGAGAACCGCAAGATCGGCGCTCAGAAGCTATCGAGGATGTTTGGAACCACCTTGCTGGAAGCGCTTAGAACGTGGCGAGAGTGATGTCCGCCGGATTATCAAAGGTCCTGGACTCCCTCTGTACCGCTTACTCGCTGGCGACGTTCGTTGGCCCGCGGGTCCTGGTATTCGATGTAGATCTTTCCGAACTCGACCTTGCCCCGGAGAGCTAAATACCGAGGCAGTTTATAGTAAAGGGTTTCGATATGGAGTTTGCCCTCCACCCGTACTGGCACTTGATATGACTTGTCGGCAAAAAGACAACAATAGGCCGGCTCCTCCGGATCCCCGTGCACGCTGAGGTAATAGTAGTTGCTGGAAGCGCCGCTGATAGTGACCTCATGCTTTCCGACCTTTATGGTGCAGTAATAACTAGAGCCGCACCTGCCGGTTGCTTGCGAATAGTTTCCATCGAATTTTTCGATCCATATTCTGACTTGATAGGATGGGTCATCTAACTTTTCCTTGGCGGCAAGAACTGTGGCCGATATGGCGAGCAGGAATACAGTAACGAAACTGCGCATGGTATCTCTCGAGGTCGCTATTGCACTGCAATTCAAACTGATTCGCGATTCTGGCGCAATTGTGGGTAGCGAAACGGGAATCGTTGCACGCTCAATCATGGGAACTTCCGGCGGGTGGAGACAAATACAAGGGAGGCGGTGCAGATGATCGACGACGATGTCTCGAGCACGCCCTCGGGCGAAGCGGGCGACGAGCCTAGCGCCGGTATGGCGGGGGTGACGAAGGGCTCGCGCACGCGGCTCGGCGGGGCCTTCCTCGAAGCGGTGCAGGCGGACTTCGAGGCGCATGGCGTCGACGTGATCGCGCGGCTGCGCGAGGAGAAGCCGGAATCCTATCTGAAGCTCCTGGCCTCGATCTTGCCCAAGGATCTTTCGGCGAATGCCAACGCGCTGGACGAGCTGACGGATGAGGAGCTTGTCCGGCGCATCCGGATGCTCGATCAGACGATCCGGCCGCTGATCGAGGCGCCGGCGAAGAGCAGGACGGCGCGGAAGTCCGTACGGACGCGGCGGCCGGCGGGACGGCGTTCCGGACCGGAGCAGGGCTGAGTCCTGCAGCAATTCAAAGTGTTGTGGCGAGTTTTGAATGTATGGAAGACGTATGCCGCCGCAGGTTGGGCAAGAATGAGGTGGAAGCCACCTCATCCCGATTGCATCAGCGCGCCCGTGAGACGCCGGCGGGAACTGCGGCCTCGCTGCCCGAGAAGATGATGACTGCGAACATCAGTACGCCGGCGAAGGCGATAAGCGAGGAAATGGCGACGATCGGTTCCATCGCTGTGTTTCCGGAAAGCATGAGATAAAGCGACGGGATCAGCACGGCGACGCCGAACGTGTAGACGACGTACTGGATCACCGCCAGGCGCTTCTCGGCCTTGCGTGGGTTGAGTGCGTGGTAAACGCCGAAGAGCGCCATGGTGACCCAGCCGAGCAGGTTGGCGTGGGCATGGGCGCCGGTCGGCGCGTGGTTGCCTGAAATCGACATGTGAAGGCCGATCGAGATGCCGGCAATCAGGAAAATGATGGCGGTCTTGAAGTAAAGATTTGCGATACGTGGCATTGGTTCTCCCCCTCTGTAGCCGTAGGAAATCTAGCATGTTCTCAAGAAGCTGAGAACAAATGCATACAAGGATCTTTGGCGCGCCGGCGCTGTTACCAATGATACAGTCGAAATATTGGCGGGGACAGCGGCGCGGCGCAGAATTATCCTCTGAGACGTGAGGTTTAGCGGTCGGCCGACGCAGTCTCATCGGAACTTATTGCGGTTATGGGCATTCGGTAGGAATGACAAACCATCCGCGGCGGCGCGCACGCGCCAATGTCACAGTGGCAGCTTGTAATTGCTGCGTAATTCCATCCGCGGATCGAATTATGCGGCGGAGGATCGCAATATGCTTGGAACCGTACTTCTCGTTATTTTGATCCTGCTCCTGATCGGCGCGTTTCCCTCCTGGCCCTATTCGAGCGGCTGGGGCTACGGCCCTTCCGGCATTCTCGGCGTCCTGGTGGTCGTGCTGGTGGTCCTGCTGTTAATGGGCAGGATCTGAGCAACCTCGCGGGGGTGGATGGTGCTGTTACCAGCTTGCACCATCGATCAATCGGTGCGGGATTTCCTCCCAGACGGCGCGGTCGAACATCCGCATGTTGACCCCCATGCGCGAGGCGTTGCGCCCGCGCGGCGACCAATGCGTCGTGCAGCCGCAGCGGCCGCAATGATGCATCGTGAGTGTTGCGTCGCCCTGGACATAGCCGACGAGCGTTTTCTGTTCGTCGATGACGGTGACGTCGCTCGCAGGATAATAGCCCCAGAGGGCGCCGAGCCGGCTGCAGATCGAGCAGTTGCAATCGCCAAGCGTCTCGGGGCGGATGGGAACGGTGATGCGCACCGACCTGCAATGGCAATGACCTTCTATCATGGGGCGTGCCTCCTTCAGTAAGCCGGCTCGCTTCAAGCATTGGCCAGCGCGGACGGAAGCGCAAGGGTGGAAACCGGCCGGAGGCGGAACCGAGACCGCAACCCAGGCGTTTTCAGGGCAAGTACGAAGGCCCAGCGCGGCCTGCTGCATGAGGACAAAATCATGCAGCAGATGAAAGTGTCACAGCTTTTGCGCGTCCGATCGGACGTGTAGAGCGCCGCGAGACGCGCAGGCAACCGCGTCAGCCCCATCCAGTCGGGCCTTCCCGGACGGGGCAATTCACTTCATCTGGAGATCGACGAGGTTATCTCAGTCGACACCGCCGGGACGGCTGGTGTGCGATTTTGGGCCAAGGCGACATGAAGAACCGCGGACACGGCAATGGAGAAGGTGAGAGCAGCTATCGAAGCGCCAAGACCAGTTTTGACCATCTCCATCCCCTTTCAAGCGCGTTGTTGTCGTCCGTCTCTTCAGAGCGTGGGATGACGTTAATCATGTGGCGCCGATTGAGATGTTCCCCCGGTAACGTGAAATACGGTTAACGGCCGGTTTATGGCGGCAGTCGCGCGTCGAACTGGCGTGCCTCGTGCGTCTGATAAGACGCGCGTGGCGGCCATAGTGCGGTTGTTATTGCAGTGGCGGGATTGCCGGCCGTGGGGCGGCCGAGCGATTTTCGCGACAGTTCAAGCTCTCGGCTTATTTGGTGGTGATGCCGTGGGCGGGAGCGCCTTCATTCGACCAGCAGGAGCAGGGTTCGCCGGCCGGACCGGTGCCGTAGTAGCACTGCGTCTGGGGGGTCTTGCATAGGCGCGGCGAATTATCGACGACAGCGGCGGCTATCTTGGAACGGCGCGCGGGTGCGGGCGCCTCCGCGGTCTCGGTGCACGAGGACGCCAGCGCCGAGAGGCAGAGCGTAATCAATAGCGTACGGCTGATTCTCATGCGGTGGAATTTCCACGACTTCTCGCCAAAGGCAAGAGCCAAAGATGGAACAATGCGCGAACCGGCGGAGAAAAAATGCCAAATCGATCGACCGGGCCTGCAGCGGCGATGGCTGGCGCCTCCGCGCGGCCGCGCGATCTGCGCGCGTTGCTCAAGGAACAGGCGGTGCTTATGGCCGAGCTCGACCGGCGGCGGCGCACCAATATTCTCGCCGGTTACCGGCCCTATGCGAAGCAACGCGAATTCCATGATGCGGGTGCCGCGGTGCGCGAACGGCTGTTCATGGCCGGCAATCAACTGGGCAAGACGCTTGCCGGCGCGGCGGAGGCGGCGATGCACCTGACAGGGCGCTACCGGACTGGTGGCGGGGCCGGCGGTTCGACCGACCGGTCGTACTGCTGGCGGGCTCGGAATCCTACGAGCTGACTCGCGACGGCGTGCAGCGGCTGCTGATCGGTCCGCCGCTCAACGAGGAGGATTGGGGCACCGGCTTCATTCCGAAGGCGGCAATCCAGGCGACCACGCGGCGTTCCGGCGCGTCCGGCGCGCTCGACAGCGTGACGGTGCGCCATGTCACGGGAGGCGCCTCGACGCTACTCTTCAAGGCCTACGAGCAGGGGCGCGGTAAGTGGCAGGCCAATACGGTCGACTATGTGTGGTTCGACGAGGAGCCGCCGGAGGATGTCTATTTCGAGGGGATCACCCGCACCAATGCGACGCGCGGTGCGGTCGCCGTCACGTTCACACCGCTCAAAGGGTTAAGCAGCGTCGTGGCGCGGTATCTGATGGAACAGTCGCCGGATCGCGAGGTCATCACCATGACGATCGAGGATGCGGAACACTATACGGCGGAGGAGCGGCAGCGGATCATCGACAGCTATCCGGCGCATGAACGGGAGGCCCGCACAAAGGGCGTCCCTGCACTCGGTTCGGGGCGCATCTTTCCGGTGGCGGAGGAGGCGATCCGCGTCGATCCGTTCGAGATCCCGAAGCACTGGGTGCAGATCGGCGGGCTCGATTTCGGCTGGGACCACCCCTTCGCCGCCACGGCCTGCGCGTGGGACCGGGACGCCGACGTCTTCTATGTGACGAAGACCTATCGCGAGCGCGAGGCGACGCCGATCATCCACGCGGCGGCGATAAAACCCTGGGGGACGTGGCTGCCCTTTGCCTGGCCACATGACGGCCTGCAGCACGACAAGGGCAGCGGCGAACAGCTTGCCGCGCAATATCGCGCGCAGGGATTGGCGCTGCTTGCCGAGCGGGCGACCTTCGACGACGGCACCAACGGCGTGGAGGCGGGGCTATCGGATATGCTGCAGCGGATGCAGACCGGGCGCTGGAAGGTGTTTACCACGCTGACCGACTGGTTTGAGGAATTCCGCCTCTACCACCGCAAGGACGGCCGTGTCGTCAAGGAACGCGACGACCTTCTCTCCGCCTCGCGTTACGCGCTGATGATGAAGCGGTTCGCGAGGGTGAGGGCGGATGCCGCGGCGTGGAAGTTCACGGATCGGAAGGTTGTTTGAGGATGTCGTTTAGACGCCTGGCTCCGTTCGTCTTGCGCGCATTTGTCTCACCGAACGTCGGGTGGCCGTTTCTGTCGGCGCAAGGGCGCCGCGCAGCGCGAGCCCGTGCGGCTTTTCTTGTTTGAAGGCAGCGACGAGTTCGCGCCGAAGGCCATCGCCGCGTTGCGAGCGCGATGCTGTGGAGTGCGAGGAGGGATCTCATGGCTGCCTCCATTGATTGATGGAGCATGTTGATCCGGCGATGTCATCGAAGCCACCCGTTTCCCGCGCTGGCCGAGGCAGGTGCGCCACTTGCGTGGTTCTGGCAGTGCGCTGGCGATCGTCGCCTCTGCCGCTTGCGTCCTGCTGCTGCTTCTCCTCATTGCCGAATAGGCACTGCCCGGAGGAGGTAAACCTGCCTTCTGCCCAGCGGATGAGGCTTAGCCCACAGGGGGTAGATGTCCATGCTTCGTTCCCGAAGCGTTCTCCGGTGTTCGTAATTACTTGAGCCGTTGTTTGCATAAGTGGCGTGGGGGCGCAGGCAGCCGGATCGAGTTTGCCGCAGGGAAACGAGCCGGCACTTGAAGCAAAGTTCCGAACGGAAACCGCTCCACACTTTCTCTGGAATTGCTTTTGACGCTACGCAATTCCGAACGGAAACCGCTCCACACTTTCTCTGGAATTGCTTTAGAAACCACGCAGTCCCGTACGGAAAACCACTCCGCACTTTTCCTGGGATTGCTCTAGTTGCTCGGAGCGATTGGCGGTGTACTCGGCGGCGCCACTGCTTCGGGATTGAACGCCAGGATACTCAGCACGAGAGCGATGAGGATGAGAATAAGCGCCAGGAAGGCGATGCCGCTCTTGTCCATTCCCCATCATGGGGAGCCGAATGTGAGAATTTCGAGGCATTCGGGAGCAGGCCCGACAAGTGCCTCGGTCTCTACGGCGCCACGCGTCCAACCAGACGCGCAATGGTCGCTGTAAAGCTTTGAGTTTCTGCATGATTTTGTCCTTAGATCGGTTCCGATCTTAAGGAATCATGCAGTAGCAGTCCCACTGCCCGCTATCGCATCTGGGTCTGGGCAGCCGGCAGGTAAACCCTGGCCGAGGCGTGCTCTTCGCTGGTCAGCGATCCTGCGAGTAAAAGATAAGCGGTTATGCCGAGCACAGACAGCACCAGAATGGCGACAGGCAGGCCGGACGAAGCGTGATATTCCGGCCCTCGGTAATCTTTTCCAACCATCGTAACGAACTCCACTCTATGCACATACGAGAACGTGCCATCGGTGCGACTGGTTCCTGCACGATGGTTGGTCAGCGATAACAAGGGTTGAGGCGTTGTAACGTGACAGCATTATACCATGCTCCTCAGCTTATGGCCGGTGATTACGGGTGATGGCAGTTTTCTGCCGCCGCTGGTTCACTGTCCGTTCGTAGCTATTTTTGGTGGCGGGCAAGCACGACCAACCAGCGTTTCGGTCGAGACCAGCCCGCTGGTTGGTCAGAAACGTTCAGGACGATGCTCGTCATTTCGAGCGCATTTTTCACAGCTCAACAAGCTATACAAATGCAGGCCCGAGGCGTGCCGATCGTGTCGAGGCGCACGATCAGAAGACCGCCAGATACCGCAGCAACGACAGGATGCCGATGATGATCACGATCGCTTGGACAATCTGTTTGGCACGCGCGTCCAACGGAAGCCGATTAACGAGATAAAGCACCAGGATGACGACCAGGAACGTGATCAAGATGCTGATGAGGATCGACATTGACGCGCACTCCCGACGAAAGCTTCCGATAAAAGCTTAACTATGGGAGGTTTTGCAGAAGGGAAGGCCTGCTACCGAAGATGGCATTCCGCTGCAAGATGACGGACTGCTAGCCGACGTTCAAATCGTCCGACACTTTCCTACCGCCATGCCACGAGCGGAAACGCATCTCTCTCCGATTCGCGCGAACTGGCCGACTGTCACCCAACAATTCAAAATCGAACTCCACGGCCCGAAAGGTTCTCCGATGGCTGCAATGACCGATGAACGGCTGGCCGCACTGGTCAGCCAACTGGTGAAGGACTGCGAAGACTATCGCGACACGCTCGCGGTCGATCGCATCAAGGCGATGGAATATTACGACGGCACGATGAAGGACGTGCCGGCCGACGCCAACCGCTCGAAAGTGGTTTCGCGCGATTGCCGCGCGGCGATCAAGAAGGTGCTGCCGTCGCTGATCCGGACCATCCTCGGCAACGACAAGGTGGTGGAATACGCGCCCGTCAACGAGGGCGACGAGGCGGCGGCGAGCCAAGCGACCGACTACATCAACTACGTCGTCTTTCCCGAAAGCGATGGCTATGACGCCGTGCAGGACGCGGCGCACGACGCCTTGAAGCTCCGCAACGGCGTGATCCGCTGGTGGTACGAGAACAAGGTGTCGATCGCGGTCTCGACCCATACTGGGCTCGACGAGGCGGCATTGGTGCAGCTCGTCGGCGACGACGCGGTGGAGGTGCTGGAGCAGTCGCAGACGATCGAGAAGATCCAGACACTCGAGGGTGTGATCGAGCAGCCGAGCTACAGCGTGAAGATCCGCCGCAAGGTGGAGCGAGGCACGCCGCGGCTGGCGGCGGTGCCGCTCGAAGAATTTCTGATCCATCCGGACGCGCTCTCGATCGAGGAGAGCCCGATCGCCGGCATTGCCACGCGCATGCGCCGTTCGGATCTCATTGCGATGGGGCATGACCGCGACCTGATCGAAGGCGTGCCGGCTTCGACCGGCGACAGTGGCGACGACGACGAGGAGTTCACCCGCCGGCGCGATGCCTTCGCGGCGCGCGATGCGGTGCCGAAAGCGCTGGAAGAGGTGGATTACTACGAGCTCTACGTGAAGGTGGACGCGGACGACGACGGCATTGCGGAACTGCGGCGGCTCGTCTTTGCCGGCGGCACGGGCGCGGAAAACCTGCTTTCGAACGACGAATGGGACGAGGTGCCCTTCGCGGATCTCATCGTCGAACGGCGGCCGCACCAGCGCGAGGGCGGCTCGGTGACCGACGACGTGGCGGAAATCCAGCGGGTGAAGACCGTGTTGATGCGTCAGACGCTCGACAATCTCTACTGGCAGAACAACCAGCAGCCGATCGTCCAAGAAGGCGCGATCGCCAATCCGGAAGCCGTGCTCAACCCAAAGTTCGGGCAGCCGATCCGCGTCAGCCAGGGCATCGATGCGCGCGCGGCGCTCGGCTACACCATGGTGCCGTTCGTCGCGAAAGAGTCCTTCGCGATGCTCTCCTATCTCGACCAGGAGGCGACGGACCGCACCGGCATTTCCGACGCCTCGAGCGGGCTTGCGCCGGACGCGCTTCAGAACATGACGGCGCGGGCGACGGCGCTGATCGAGCAGGCGGGGATCGGCCAGACGGAGCTGATGGTGCGCACCTTTGCGCAAGGGTTGCGGCGCGTGTTCAAGGGGCTGCTTCGCCTCGTCATCAAGCACCAGGACCGGCCGCGCGTAGTCAGGCTGCGCGGGCAATGGGTGGCGTCTTTAGAACCCGCGAGTGAAAGAGGCGTCGTCCGACGAGTTGCGAGTGTGCGACAAGTCTTTATGCGCTCAAGGCGTCACGATCCCCTTCACGGCCCAAGCAACGGCTAGGTAGGACCGTGGACCGTCGACATCGCCGTCGAGGTAGGCAGAACGGACAGCATCGCGAAGCCTCACGCGTGCCCGCTCGTCGAGCGTCGCGACATATTCGGCACCCGGTCCATCCTTGCCAAGGTATGGCGCCCAGTAATCGTCGAAGGACGCGTACTCCATGCGGATGGCAAGCTCCGCCGTCTCAATGTTGGTGAGGCCGGCTTGACGCCAGGCCGACTCCAACTCGCCCGGCCGTGTCATGGGGCGGGTGCAGGCGCGCGCCCGAAGCAATCCAGCGGCGGGATCAAGCGCGGCTGCGGTATCCAAGAACACCCGACCGGCAACGAAGCCGCCGCGAGCGTCCCATACGGTGGCTGCAACCGTCGCTCCAGGTCGCGCGACACGGCGCATTTCTGCCACGGCTCGGTGCGGCTCGGAGACGAAGTGGAGCATCAGGAGCGACAGAACCCGGTCGAATGCCGCGTCAGGGAAAGGCAAAGCACATGCGTCGCCGACACGAAAGGAGATACGCGGATCTGAGTTTCTGTGCGTCGCATGTTCGATGTAGGGTGGCGCGTAGTCGATCCCGCATATAGCCGCCAGGTCGGAGCGCTCGGACAGCAGAAACGTCAAGCTGCCAGTGCCGCAGCCCACGTCCAGCACCCGTTCACCGCTCGAGATCCCCGCGAATGCCAGGAACGGAACAGCAAGCCGGCGGCTCCAACGCCCCATCTGCAGCTCGTAACCATTGCCCGTGCTGGCGTTGAAGGTCGATGCAGCCGTCATAGCACACTCCAGTAAGCCTTCCGGACCTTTACCAAACAGCCAGGCGTCCACCCCATCGGTGGGACGCTTGTGGAACGCCATTCTAAGCACAGCGACGAACCCCGTATCCGCCCGCTTCCGACACGCGGTGGGCGGCGCCGGGCGTCGCGCACCAAGGAGAGTTACATGTATCCATTCTTGATCAAGTTTGGACTGAAGCAGATCGGCGATAAATTGGGTAAGTCGATGTTCAACGACACCCTCAACCCGGATGAAGCCTATGCGGATCGCATAGCGAGAGACTTCGGCATCAATTGGCATGATGCCCGTGACGCGTACCAGCAGAATCCGGGGTTTTGGGAAAAGTCCTACAAGGGTGACCCAAACGACCCCCGCAACGCCCCGAAAATGGCGCCGGTCACGCGTACCTCCCGGCTGCTTGCCGCCCCTCCCGGTGCTCCGGAGGGAAGGGGGCTATGGGAGAAACTGTTTCCGGGACGCGTTTCCCTGAGACGAGCACAGGAAGACTGGCGCGAATAACCCTAGCGCGGTCAAAACCCGCGTGCATAGACGGCATAGGCCGTAAGGCAAAGCACCCAGAAGACCACAGCGGACCACTTGCCGGCGTCGCGGCTCATCTGATAGCGGCCGTCCTCCCGGCGCTTCAGTCCGAACCAGTTGAAGCCGGGTTCTTCAAGATAGAAATCGCCGACGACAATCCTGCCGAAGCTCAACAAAGGCACGACGATCCGCGCGGTTCCATAGAGAAAGAACTCGACGACGAGGAGTTCGAACAAATTGGTGATTGCGGAGAAAGCGGCATCGAGCGCGAAGAGTTTTTTCCTGCTCATGTTTCGTTTGCTTCCCGGTTGAGTGGAAAAGTGGGCGGGCTAGGAGGATGCACGAGGCTCGTCTTGCGTCAAAGGCCGCGCGTGAAGGAGACGTAGGCGAGAGCGCAAAGCACCCAGAAAACCACGGCGGCCAACTTGCTGACGTCGGAATTCATGAGGTAGCGGCCGTCCTCCCGGCGCTTCAGCCCAACCCAGTTGAAGCCGGAATCTTCAATGTAGAAATTGTCGACCACTACTTTGCCAAAGCTCAGCAGCGGCACGACGATCCGCGCGGTTTCGTAAAGGAAAAACTCGAAGATGAGGGCGCCGATACTGTTCAGGGCAAGCCAGAAGGACGTCGCACCGCTTCTCGATCGGATGGAAAAAACCGCGCGGAAAATGGGCTTTCTTCATATCGACTTAGCAGCCGTGAACGGCGCAAGCACATCAGAGCCAAGATTCGCAGGATCCTCGGATTTCCGCCTCGGAAAAGGAAACCGAAGGTCGACGGCCCGGCGTTTCCAACGATTATCGATGCGCTTCGGATCGAGGCTCAGGAGAGGCGACATCGTCTCGTCCAGCTGAATGAAGAACTGGTTTCGTTCGGCAGTTGATGACTGGCGGATTGCAGCCGAACGAACCTCAGCTAGGCCGCGACCTCGAGTTCCGGAATTTCGGCCAGTTCGTCCTCCAAAGCCGCGGCAGCAATTTTTCAAGTCATAGCTCGCCTGAAGGTTCAACCAGTATTCGGGAGTTGTGCGGAAGAATTTCCCGAGTCGCAGTGCCCTGTCTGCAGTGACAGCGGTTTATTCGGTTGCGAGGCGCTCGATCCGGGTGCGCGGAACCCTGAGCATTTTTGCCAGAGAGCCTGCACTCATAGTGGCACAAGAAACTCCTCCCGCAGGATTTCGCCCGGGTGGACCGGCGGCAAATTGGAACTCATGGCTTATCTCTCCGTGCTCGGAACACACCCTGCTCCTGAAGGAATGTATCACGCCACGATACATTCCTAAGGCATTGGGTGCCGTAGAATGTCTATGTCCCGTGTAGGGCGTTCCTAAAGGAAAAATCAAAATGAATAAAACCGTGCCTGCCGGCGCGGCGATTCTGCTCGACTTCATTCGGGAGACCGAGGTCGGACGGAAAGACCGCGCATCTTATGACGTGATCTATGCCAACAGGCAGAACAGGCTCAAGCAGCCGCTGACGACGATGAGCTTCGGCGATGTCGTCCACGCGCAGGAGGCGTGGTCGAAGAGCCATGGGTCGAGCGCCGCCGGCGCCTATCAGTTTATGCGGGCGACGCTTCTCGGGTTGGCGAAAGAAATCCCCTCGCTCGAGGGAACCGATGTCTTCACGCCGGATCTGCAGGACCGCCTTGGTTTTCACCTCCTGAAGCGCCGTGGTTATCAGGCCTTCGTAACCGGCGAATTGTCGCTCGTCGAATTCGGGAAGCGGCTGGCGCAGGAGTGGGCGTCGCTGCCGGTGCTGGCCGACACCAGGGGGAATCAGCAGCAGGTGAAGCGCGGGCAATCCTATTACGCCGGCGACGGGCTCAACAAGGTCCTGGTCAAGCCGGAGAAGGTCGAAGCTGTGCTGCGTGAGGTGCTGGCCGTCGCGCGTCGTCGCGTAGAGCCCGAAGGGCAAGCGGCCGTGCGGGCGGCACGGGAGAAAGCCGCGCCGGCATCGCACGCTGCGTCGAAGCGCAGGGCTGTCGCGAGATCCGGGCGCTTCTGGACCTGGCTGCTGACGGCCGGCGGCAGCCTCGTCACCGCGTTGAAGGAACTCAATCTCGTGACGCTCGACTGGCGGGTGCAACTCGCGATCCTCACCGTGATCGTCGGCTTTGCCGTCTACGCCATCTCCTCCATGCCGGTGGTGCGCGAGGCGCTGGGTCTCAAGTGACGATGTTCTGGGGAAGGATCCTTGCCGGCGGGCTCGTCCTCGCCGCCGCATTTTGGGCCGTGCTCGCCATCCGAGAGGAGGGGGCACAAGCAGTGAGACACGCAATCGAAAGGCAAAATGATGAAGCTGCAGACCGCGCTGACGCGAAGCGTCGCGCTTATGATGCCTGCCTTGCTTTTGGCGGGTTGTGGGATTTCGGGGCCGGCCGATGTGACGGGCCTGAGACGCGTCGTCGGCACTGATCTTGCCGGCGCCCGCGGTGCAACGCAGGCGGACCAACGGCGGATCGACCGCACCGTCGTCGGCCTGTGCGCCGCGGCAGTATGGGCGAAGGCCGAATGCGAAGGACATAGAGTGGTGGTGATGGGAGCGGGCGGCGATGATTGATGGGAGCGTTCACCAGCAGCTCGGGACGCTGATCGCCGAAGTGAAGAACCTGCGCGAGGATTTTCGGCGGACCGAAGACCGGGCGGACGCAAGCTTGGCCTCGACGGTCCGCCGCATGGACGAGCTTTTCGAGCGGGTGGGGACGCTTGAAGGGGCGATGTCGCTGACCAAGGAGGACATTGCCGATATGAAGCCGGTGACCGAGGACGTGCGCAAATGGAAGCTGATCGGAATGGGCGCGCTCGGCGTCATCGGCATCGGCGGCGCGGCACTCGGTGTGACCTTTGCGGACGCGGCGAAGCGCATGCTGATGTTGTTGCGCGGCTAGTCGGGGGAATGCCGGTGATTCGCTTCGCCCCCGAATTGGGTGCAAGTGCGCTGCGTTTGGCGGCCGGCAGCGCCCGCCGTGGTCGCGGCGAGCCGGCCGGAATAGGAGAAATTTGGTAGTCCAGGTTGTGTTTCTGTCGAAACAATCGTTAACCGAGCCTGGCAGCTTAGCTCGGCTCGCGATGGCTGTGGATATCGAGCTCTCTATGTGTCGCTTTCATAAAATTCCATGGATGCGGTCAAAGCGATTGTGGTTACCTTTTCACCGGGGGAGGGCCACGGGGATGGTGACTGTCGCCGACATCAATCTGACATGGGTGCAGAAGCGGGCGGATGCCTATTGCGCCAAACTTGGTGACCACGAAATGGGCTTTGTCTTGAAGCGCCAGGCGCGCGGAGACTGGGCCTGGACGATCTGGCATTGCAACGGGACCGGCAGCGACGATTTCCGTCATGCCACCACGCTCGACGCGGCCCAGGCGCAAGTGCTGGCGGGCGTGAAGGACTGGTTCCGGCGGGCCGGATTCTCCTAAGACGACGGAACGTTCGCAGGTCAGGCGCGACCCGCTGCCTTCACCTGGAAGCGGCGGCCCGGTCCCGGCTGTTGTAGGCGTGCGCAATCAGTCGAAGTCGAAGAAATCATACCTGTAACGCCGGCTGACGAGGCGGAGCGAGCCGTCCGGCTCTACCACGTAGGTCTCATAGACCGTGCGCCCCGCGCGATCGTTGAACTGGTGCGGCACGATGCTGCCGACCGGCGCCCGCCTAAGCCCTGTCCGCGGCTTGCCGCCGTAGGTGATGCTGCCCGGTATCGGCTCCAGGTAGGGTGAATAGCCGAAGGTGACCGCGGTGGCCGTGCAGCCGCTCACGCTCGACGCGAGCAGCATGACGGACAGGACCGCGGGCGACATCGCTGGCAGGAGGGGCCTCATGGTGTTTTCTCATCGCTCGAAGTGAGGCTGAAGCGCCTTTAAGCGTCGGCCGGTCGCAAACAACGCGTTTTAAATGTGCAGGGTTCCGTGCCGCGTCCTTGGACTACCCATGCCCCAGCCGCCGGCCGCCGAACAGCACGTGATGTCCGGCGACATTGCTTTTGCCATCCTAGCGGCGAGAGTGCCTCGTGATAAAGTCATAATCTATGTGGCGGCGGATCAGCTTCAGCGAGCGGTCCGGTTGGATCACATAGGTTTCCCGGGCCAGTCCGCCTTGAGTGAAGAACTGGTGCGGCACGATGCTGCCGACCGGCGCCTTGGTGAGTTTCGTGCGTGGCTGGCCGCCATAGGTGATGCTGCCGGGGATCGGCTCCAGCTCCGGCGCGGTGGTGGTGCAGGCCGCAAGAAGGAGCGCGGCTGCGCAGGCGATCGAGCCAAGTTTCATCGTGGCGCCCCTCGGTAATGCCTTGGCGTACCGGACATCAACGGTCCATGTCGCCGAAGATATCGTAGTCGATGCGACGGCCGACAAGCCGCAGCGAGCGGTCGGGTTCGATCACATAGGTCTCGTAGACCTTGTGGCCGAAACTATCGAAGAACTGATGCGGCACGATGCTGCCGACCGGCGCCTTGGTCAGCCTCGTGCGCGGTTGGCCGCCATAGGTGATGCTGCCGGGGATGGGCTCGAGATAGCGTCCGTAGCCGACCGACGGCGGCCGAGCGGTAGTCGAGCAGGCGCACAGCAGAAGGGCGGCAAAAAGGGTGGGCAAGGCATCTTTCATGGCGATACTCTCATTCCATTTGTGAGAAACGGCGCGGAGAAACCGTGCGCGGTTTCCTTATCCCACTTACCGGTCGGTCATAAGATCATAGTCGATACGGCGGCTTATAAGCCGCAGAGAGCGGTCGGGCTCGATAACGTAAGTTTCGGAGACCTGGCGGCCGAAACTGTCGCGGAACCGGTGCGGCACGATGCTGCCGACGGGCGCCTTGGTCAGCCTCGTGCGGGGCTGGCCGCCATAGGTGATGCTGCCCGGAATGGGTTCGAGATTGCGCGAGTAGCCAACTGAGGGCGGGGCGGTGGAAGCACAGGCGGCGAGCAGGAGACCCGCGCAAATGGCGGGCAGGGCGGTCTTCATGGCTGCGTTTTCCTTGGCTCCGGCGATTGCGCCCCCTCCGTTGCGCGAAGGCCCGTTGGTACACGCTAAACTGGCTGCGACATCATATTCCTTCTTCAACAACGGTCAAAGGAACCAACGAGTTTCGGTTGAGTTTCTGGTAATCCACAGCGCTGCGACATGAATCTGTCGGTATTTCAGTTGCATTCGATAGACGCTTTGGACGATGTAGTGGATCAGACTCGCCGCTGCGTGTTTTTATTCCTTCAGTCGATTTCGGTTTGGGGGGAAATGCAGTAGAGGCTTTCGTACGATCCGCGTTGCTTCAGGTACAGCTCATGACCGCCGAACAGTCGCTTTCGTTTCTCGTAATCGGCGCCATGATGGCCTTTTTCATCTGGGACCGTTTCCGCTACGACCTCATTGCCTGTTCGGCGCTGATGCTCTCGGTCGCGGTCGGCATCGTTCCCTTCGACCGCGCCTTTACAGGCTTCAGCGATGATATCGTCATCATCGTCGGCAGCGCGCTGATCGTCAGCGCCGGTGTTGCCCGCTCCGGCGTGGTCGATGCGGCGATACAGCGCTTCCTGCCGGACCTGACCTCGGTAAGGGCGCAGCTTGCGCTTCTTGTCGTGACCGTCACGATGCTTTCCGCCTTCATCAAGAATATCGGCGCGCTGGCGATCATGATCCCGGTCGCTTTCCAGTTCGCCCGGCGGTCGGGCGTCCAGCCCTCGGTCTTCCTGATGCCGATGGCCTTCGGTTCGCTGATCGGCGGGCTGATGACCCAGGTCGGCACCTCGCCCAATGTGGTCGTGTCGAGGATGCGGCAGGACCTGACCGGCGAGAGCTTCAGCATGTTCGACTTTACCCCGGTCGGCGCCTCGCTGGCCGTGGTCGGCGCGGTGTTCCTGCTTTTCGCCTATCGCCTGGTGCCGGAGCGCAAAAGCCAGCAGGTTTCCGTCAACCAGGCGATCGAGATCACCGACTATACCTCTGAAGCGGTCGTAGCGAACGGTTCGCCGATGATCGGCAAGCCGCTCGGCAACCTCGTCAAACTCGGCGACGGCGGTGCGGTCGTCCTCGCCATCTTCCGCCGCGGCACGCATCTGGCGCCGCTGCCGGACGCCATCATCGAGGCCGACGATATCCTGCTGCTCGAAGGCGGGCCGGCGGCGCTCGACCGTATCGTCTCCCAGGCGAAGCTCAAGATTTCCGGCGACAGGTCGCCCACGGCCAACAACGGCAAGACGCCGGCCGACATCGAGGCGATCGAGGCGGTGATCGCCAGCGGCTCTCCGCTCATCGGCATGTCTGCGCAGCGGCTTGCGCTCTTCAACAATCACAACATCAACCTGCTTGCCGTCAGCCGCCAGGGCGAGCGGCTGAAGCAGCGACTCGGCAGCATCCGGCTGCGGGCCGGCGACATTGTCGTGCTGCAGGGGACACGGCGCGACCTGCCGCCGTTCCTGCAGGAATTCGGCTGCCTGCCGCTCGCCCAGCGGGAAATCCTGCTCGGTACCATCCGACGCGCGACGGTGCCGCTGCTCGTTCTCGCAGCCGCCATGGGGGCAACGGCGATCGGAGTCGTGCCTGTGCCGGTCGCCTTCTTCGCGGCGGCGCTCGCCATGGTGATCTTCCGCGTCATCCCGCTGCGCGACGTCTACCGTGCGGTCGACGGGCCGATCCTCGTCATGCTGGCGGCGCTGATCCCGGTCAGCGACACGTTGCGCACCACCGGTGGGTCGGACCTTATCGCCGGCTGGCTGAGCGGCATCGCTGCCGGCCTGCCGCCCGCGGGCGCACTTGCGCTCATCCTCATCGCCGCAATGGCGGTCACGCCCTTCCTCAACAATGCCGCCACGGTGCTCGTCATGGCACCGATCGCCGCGAGTTTTGCCGCGGCGCTCGGCTACAAGCCGGATGCCTTTCTGATGGCGGTGGCGATCGGCGCAGGCTCAGATTTCCTCACCCCGATCGGCCACCAGTGCAACACGCTGGTCATGGGGCCGGGCGGCTACCGCTTCAGCGACTACCCGCGCCTCGGTCTGCCGCTTTCGATCGTCATTGTGCTCGTCGCCGTGCCGATGCTGATGTGGGTCTGGCCGCTGCGCTGAGCGCATTGACGATACCGGGACCGCGCCGGGTCCTTCAGACAGTTCCTTATGTACCAGTTGGCGATCTCGCCACCTGCGCCTCGTTTCCCACCTGACTGCAAAATGCTCTAGCGCTGGGAATGCTCTGGTGCGTCGGCTGTCCTCTGCGAAGGCGTGCGTTGCTCGGTTCACAGTCAATGACAACGGCAAATTAACGCCCATGGCGAATTTTCTGTCTTGTGCGATGTTATGTTATTAAGTAACAGAACGGCTAGCCTCAACGGGATACCACCCATGATATGTCCTTTCGCCATCCATCCCCGGTTGCCTCGCGCCGCGATTCGTGCCACCAAGGCGGCGATGGTGCTGCTTTCCTGACCCGGAAGCGGCTGAAAAGGGAACACGGTGAGGACGACCCAGGAGGGGCCGAAACCGTGGCTGCCCCCGCAACTGTGAGCGGAAAGCGCATTCACACCATGTCACTGGCGAAAAGCCGGGAAGACGTGGATGCGCGGCGACCCGCGAGCCAGGAGACCTGCCATCGAACCGATCAACCACAACGGACGGGGTGTTCCGATGGAAAAGAACTGGCTTCTGCTTGGCGGGCAACCGTCTCCTTGCATCTTCGCCATTTTCTCTCCGGCCCAGCCCGGCGGAGACAAGCCATGGCGAATTCAGACTTCCGACAGCACAAGATAACTCTCTGCACCGATTGCCGCTTCCCCGGGGGCCCATGCCGTCCCGGCACCGAGCTGCTCGCTCAGTTGAACCACAGCGTTTCCGCGCTTGGCCGGCCGCTCGACCGGGATTTTTCGATCGCCGGCACAGTTGCGATGGCGGCCTGCACGCGGCCTTGCACCATCGCCTTCCAGGCGACCGCCAGGGCGACCTATCTCTTCGGCGACATCTCGCCGGAGGAAGACATCGACGATCTTGTCAGCTTCGCCGCCGCCTATGCCGAAGGCCAGGCGTTTGACCCCTTTCCGCGTCCCGCCTTGAGCCTGACGGGCAAGGGCCTTGCGCGCATTCCGGCGGCAGTCCTCGTTTCCGAGGAGACGGCGGGGTGGCTGCAGTGAGTGCGGGGAGGGCATTTTCATGAGCGATGAATTCAGTAGTTTGCAGCGAAAAGCGGGCGAAGAATCGCTTCATGCTTTTCTTCAGACCGGCGCGGGCGCCAGCCTCAGCGTCGAAAAACTGGAGTGGGGGCCGCGCCCCGGCCTTCGGCTTGTCCGCGATATCGGCTTTTCGATCGCGCCTGGCAGCCGACTCGCGATTATCGGCCCGAACGGCGCCGGCAAGACCTCGCTCTTGCGCTGCCTCTACCGCGCGGTTGAACCGACTGCCGGCCGTATCGGGATCGACGGCGTGAACCTCTGGGCGATGAGTGCGCGCGAGGCGGCAAGAACGATTGCCGTTGTCTTGCAGGAAATGCCGGGCGATTTCCCTTTCAGCGTCCGTGACGTCGTGATGATGGGGCGGATCCCGCGCCGGGAGGGGATCAGCGGCTGGAGCGATCGCGACCGTGAGCGGGTGGCGCAAGCGCTCGAGCATCTCGACCTTACCCATCTCGCGCCCCGCCAATTCGCCACGCTTTCGGGCGGCGAGAAGCAGCGGGTGCTCATTGCCCGGGCGCTTGCCCAGGAACCGAAGATCATCATCCTCGACGAGCCGACCAACCACCTCGACATCCGCCATCAGCTCGAAATTCTCGACCTGTTGCAGACGCTGAAGCTGACAATCGTTACGACGCTGCACGACATCAATCTCGCGGCCGAATTCGCGACCGATGTCGCGATCCTGACAGAGGGGCGGCTTGCCGCCTTCGGCCCGCCGGAGACCGTATTGAAGCCCGCGGCGCTTTCGGCCGCCTTCGGCGTCCATGCCACCGCGCATGGCGATGCCGCGGGCCATGTTTCCCGCTTTTCCTTCGCGCTCTCGCAGCCCGACGCAATGCCCGTCGCGCGATCTTCCCGTTCCACAGGAGCCATCCGATGAACAAACTTCTTTTCGCCGCCGGCGTGCTTGTCCTCGCCGCCGTGCCTGCGCTCGCTCATCCCGTCACCGTCAAGAGCTGCAACCGCGAGGTCGCTTTCGACGCGGCGCCGCAGCGTGCGGTCTCCAACGACGTCAATCTCACGGAGATGATGCTGGCCTTGAAGCTGCAGGATCGCATGGTCGGTTACACCGGCGTTTCCGGCTGGAAGACGCTGGACGAGCGTCTGCGCGAGGGTATCAGGGAGCTGCCGGAGCTTGCGGAAAAATATCCGACGAAGGAGGTGCTGCTGAACGCCGACGCCGATTTTTACTTCGCCGGCTGGAACTACGGCATGAAGGTTGGCGGCGACGTGACACCGGAGACGCTCGCGCCCTTTGGCATCAAGGTCTACGAACTCACAGAAAGCTGCGTCCACATCATGGCGAAGGGCAAGCCGACGATGGAGGACATGTTTGTCGACCTCCTGAACCTCGGCCGCATCTTCGGCGTCGAGGACAGGGCGGAAGCGCTGGTTGCCGGCTATCGCGGCGAGCTCGCCGAGATCACGGCCAGGATCAAGGGCGCCGAGCGGCGGCCGGCGCGTGTCTTCGTCTACGATTCCGGCGAGGAAAAGCCCTTCACCTCCGGGCGTTACGGCATCCCGACCGCGATGATCGAGGCAGCCGGCGGCGTCAACATCATGGACGACGTCGAGAAGAGCTGGACGGAGATCTCCTGGGAGCCGGTGATCGACCGCAATCCGGAAGTGGTTGTCATCGTCAACTACGGCGAGGTGACCGCGGAGCAGAAGATCGCCTTCATGAAAAACAATCGGGCCTTCAAGAACGTGGACGCGGTGAAAAACGACCGCTTCGTCGTGCTCGACTATGTCGAGGCGACGCCGGGCCCTCGCAATATCGAGGCGATCCGTCGGCTGGCGGAGAGTTTTCATGCCGAGGCGATGTGAGGGGCCGTGGCGTGTGCAAAAACCAGCCTCAATCGCTGGACGGTTCTCGGCGGCGCGATCTCACTCAGCCAGGGCCCCAGCTTGGCTCATTTCTGCGCTCGTCACAGGAACCTAGCAGCGCCGCGTCGGTGGCGCGGGGAAGATCCTGGCAGCTCATTGAGCGCGCACCGTTATTTACGGAGAGCGACAGACGATGCAATCGCATGAAGAAGGGCTGGCAACCCTATGATTCTCAACGATGATGCCGCATCTGGCTGCATCATCCTCTCCACTCCGAGATACCCGTAAAAGCTCCAACCGACGTGAAAACCGCACTCTTCATCCTCGCGGCGCTGCTTCTGCTCTGCCTGACCGTCACCGCCGGCGTTTCGCTTGGTTCGGCGCCGATCCCGGTCGAGACCGTCTGGTCGATTATTGCTTCCAAGATCGTGCCGGGCAGCGTCGAGGTGCTATGGTCGACCGGCCGCGAAAGCATCGTCTGGGATGTGCGTCTGCCGCGGGTGGCGCTCGCCGGGCTCGTTGGCGCCGGGCTTGCCGTCACCGGCGCAGTACTGCAATCGGTGACGCGTAATCCGCTTGCCGACCCGCATCTGCTCGGAGTTTCGGCCGGCGGGGCGCTCGGCGCGATCGTCGCGCTGCTCCACACCGGCCTTATCCTCGGCCTCGCGACGGTCCCATTGTTCGCCTTCGGCGGCGCGCTCGGCGCCACGGCACTGGTGGCGCTCGTCACCCGCGTACTCGGCACCGGTGCCGATCGCCTCGTGCTTTCCGGGGTCGCGGTCGCCTTCACGCTCACGGCGGCCGGCAATCTCCTGATTTTTCTCGGCGATCCGCGTGCCGTTCACACCGTCATCTTTTGGATGCTCGGCGGTCTCGGCCTCGCGCAGTGGCCGCATCTCGTCTATCCGGCGCTGGCGCTCGCCGTCTGCCTTGGCTGGCTCACCATCCGGGCGCGCGAGATCAACGCGCTTGCCATGGGCGACGAGACGGCGATGACGCTCGGCATTCCGGTGCGCCGCTTCCGCCTGATGCTTTTCGTCGTCACCGCGCTGCTTACCGGCGTCATGGTGGCATTCTCCGGCGCGATCGGCTTCGTCGGGCTGATGATCCCCCATTTCGTCCGCCTCTTCGCCGGCAGCGACAATGTCCGCGTCGTCCCGCTGTCGGCCTTTGCCAGCGCACTTACCCTGATCATTGCCGACCTCGTTTCCCGCGTCGTCATGGCGCCCGAGGACATGCCGATCGGCGTCGTCACCGGCCTTGCCGGCGGCCTCGCTTTCATCGCCATCCTCAAGCGGCAGGGGTAAGGTGCGTTGTCAGCGTAGGAGGTTGGTTTCTCACATCTTCGGCGGCGCCATCTTCGCGGATTCCGTGGCAAACGACGTCAGCAGGCCAAAGCCCTCCGTCCAGTTACCCAGCCCGCTTTCACCATTGATGTGGCCGCATGCGCCGATTTCGGCGAGGCGACTTTGCCATTGGCGGGCGCGGAGGCGGGCGTAGTCGAGGCTGCCGTAGGGGTCGTCGGCGCTGGCGACGATGAGGGAGGGGAAACGAAGCGCTTCCGTCGGCGGGTTCGCGAAGCTCTTCGCCTCGTTGGGGAAGGCGGCTCCTTGCGGATCGGGGACCGCCACGAGGAATGCGCCGGTGACCGGCAGCGCGGAAACCTGCTGCCAGTGCGCGACGAGGAGGCAGGCGAGGCTGTGCGCCACGAGGATCGGCGGCTTAGGCGCCGCGGCGACCGAGCGCTCCAGCGCGGAAATCCAGTCTGTTAGATCAGGCTTTTCCCAGTTCGTTGGCTGGAAGCGCTCCATTCGCGGATCTTCTTTCTCCCAGAGCGTCTGCCAGTGGGCCTCGCCGGAGCCGCCGATCCCCGGCAGGATGATGATGCTCGTCATGATTTCTCCTATGGTTGTGCAGAGCGAGGATGACGGCTTTCCTTTTCGGCGGGAATGCAGAACTATCGGAAAACAGCTCCGATTTCCGATGAATTGAAGGCCGGTTATCACTTTGGAAAATCATCGCATCCTCGATCCAACCGACATCGCCATCCTCGAAACGCTGCAGGAGGACGGGCGCATCGCGATCTCGGAACTCGGGCGCCGGGTGGGTCTCTCCCAGCCGGCAACGTCCGAGCGCGTCAGGCGGCTGGAAGAGCGCGGCTTCATTCTCGGCTACGGCGCCCGCGTCGATGCCGTTGCGCTCGGACTGGGCATGATGGCGGTCATCCGGCTGCGCACGACGCATGAAAACATCCGGCCCTGTCTCAAGCAGTTTGCCGAGATGCCGCACATCGTGGAAGTGCTGCGGCTCACCGGGGAGGATTGTTTTCTGCTGAAGGTGCTCGTTCCGTCGCCTGGAGAACTGGAAACGATTGTCGACTCGATCGCGAGATTCGGGGCGGTGACGACCTCGCTGGTGCTGCGCGCGGAGCCGCCGAAACCCATCGGGCGACCGCTGCTCCAGCGGCGCTGAGCCGAGAGTGCGCAGGTCGGGCCATAGGAACGCTCCAGCCGTGCGTCACGGCTAGAATGACATGATGGAGGAGTCGTTGGGCAATGAAGCCACTGTGCCTCCGGCAATTCTTCGCCTTCGATCGGAACGACCGTTGCCGACCGACTGTGGAAACAGCATGATCAACTCCTATCTGATGCCGGAGTTCACGAGAGGCGCTGAATGACTGACGAGATCGCGATCTGCACGCCGGAAGAGGTCCTGAAATTTTGGTTCACGGAGCTTTCCTACGACGAATGGTTCACGCCGAGTGTTGAGCTCGACCGGCAATGCGCGCAGCGCTTCCAGGCCTCGCATCTGGCGCTTTCGCGAAAGCTCGACGACGTCTGGCGGGCAACGCCAGAGCACTGGCTTGCGGTCATCCTTCTCTTCGACCAGTTGCCGCGCAACATGTATCGCGGCTCGCCGCTCGCCTTTGCCACCGATTGTCTGGCGTTGCGCGAGGCGAACCTCGCCATCGGCGCGAGCGCCGATCTGGCGGTGCCGAAGGAGTGGCGCGCCTTCTTCTACATGCCCTTCGAGCATTCGGAAAACCTGACCGACCAGACGATGGCGGTAAAACTCTTCACCGAGCTCGGCGACGCCGACTATCTGGATTATGCCATCCGGCACCGCCAGGTGATCGAGCAATTCGGCCGCTTTCCGCATCGCAACGCCATTCTCGGCCGGGTTTCGACACCGGCCGAGGAAGCCTACCTGGCGCAGCCGGGCGCGGGGTTTTAAGCGCCTGCTGCCGAACGACATCAACGGAGGAAACCGTGAACGAGAACAGCTTGTCTTGGGAAGGGGGATGCCGCTGCGGCGGGGTGCGGTTCAAGGTCAGCGCTCCGCCGCTACTCACCATGGCCTGCCACTGCACCGGTTGCCAGCGGATGACCGCCAGCGCCTTCTCGCTGAGCGTCGCCATCCCAAGCGAAGGGTTTGCCGTGACGAAGGGCGAGCCGGTGATCGGGGGTGTGCACGGCGCGACCCGGCACTACTTCTGCCCGCACTGCATGAGCTGGATGTTCACGCGGCCGGAGGGCATGGACTGGTTCGTCAACGTCCGCGCGACGATGCTCGACGATCCGAGCTGGTTTTCGCCGTTCATCGAGACCTGGACGAGCGAGAAGCTGCCCTGGGCAACGACACCCGCCGTCCATAGCTACGAGACGCTGCCGCCGTTGGAGGCCTATGAGGGGCTGTTGGAGGAATACCGAAAGCAGGCTGGCGTTCCGCCCGCGTGAACGATACAGGAACCCCGGGGAGCAGGGCGCTTCCTGGCAGAGGCAAGATGCGCTTGAATTCCTAGGGGTATGGTGCAAAATTCCTTCTGCGCGTCCGCTCGTGATTTTGCGGCGACGGCACTCCGTTTTTTCTTATCCGCAGTAGCCCCGTTTAGCGGTTTTGTCAGTGAGGCGTGGCTTAGTGCGCTTGAGTCCAGCATTTCTAGACTGTGTTCTCCATTTATACGAGGAGGGTCACCAACATGCCGGAAAACAAAGACGCCGTTTCAAGCGAAGCACCCATTAGCGCCGCACAGCTTCGCATGCAGATGCTGGAGCGGGAGATGGCGGAGATGGAAAAGGAGCGAAAGCTCCGGTCGCTGCAGGAACAGAAGCTTGCCGATTTCGCCGCAGATTTCCTCGAAAAACACGTCACGGAGCAGGAAATCGCGGTTGTTCGCCGGCTTGTCGCCAACGCGGTCAAGGACGGCAAATTCGAAGCCATGGTCTACAGCTTCCCGTCCTCGCTCTGCACCGACAGCGGGCGGGCGATCAACAGTGCCGACCGCGACTGGCCGCAAACCCTGCAGGGCAAGGCCAGGGAGTTCTACGAGCGCTATCAGACCTTCGGCAAGCCGCAGGGCTACAAGCTGAAGGCGATGATCATCAATTTTCCCGGCGGCATGCCGGGTGATGTCGGCTTCTTTCTGGACTGGTCGTCCGACAAGGCCTGAGGCGGCCGGTTCCCGCGCAGCGCCTGCAGCGGCGCGCGTCTGATCAGACGCCTCCGTTCAGAAAACATCCGGCACGGTCCGGCGGACATGCGTGTCGTCGACGTAGTCGTTCGGGCGCTTCTGCCGCTTGCCGAACTCGGGTTCCGGGAACTTCACCCGCTCGTAGGGGATCGAGGCCAGGATGTGCGAGATGCAGTTGATCCGCGCGCGCTTCTTGTCGTTGGAGGGCACGATCCACCACGGGGCAAAGTCGGTATCGGTCATGCGGATCATTTCGTCATAGGCGCGGGTATAGTCCCACCAGCGGCGATAGGATTCAACGTCCATCGGGCTTAATTTCCACTGGCGGGTCGGGTCGTCAACGCGCTGGCGGAAACGCCGTTCCTGTTCCTCTTCGCTGACATCGAGGAAATATTTGAGCAGCACGATGCCGCTCTCGATCATTGCCGCCTCGAACCGCGGTGCAAGTTCGAGGAAGCGCCGCGCCTTCTCCTCGGTGCAGAAGCCCATGACGCGCTCGACGCCCGGGCGGTTGTACCAGGAGCGGTCGAAGATCACGACCTCGCCAGCCGCCGGCAGGTGTTGGATATAGCGCTGCATGTAGATCTGGGTCTTCTCCCGGTCGGTCGGAGCGGGCAGGGCGACGACGCGGAAGACGCGCGGGCTGACGCACTCGGTGAGCCGCTTGATCACGCCGCCCTTGCCAGCCGCGTCACGGCCCTCGAACACGATGACGACGCGGGCTCCAGTCTTCTTCACCCAGGCCTGGAGATGGGCGAGTTCGACGTGAAGCCGGGCGAGCTCCTTGGCATAGTCGCCGCTCGATTTCGTCTCAGTCTCGTGCAACTCGGCGATTTTCCCGATCTTCTCCTTGTTTTTGTTCTTGTTCTTTTCCTTATCTTTTTTGCCGTTCTTGCCATTCTTGGCCATGCTGTCCTCCCATCTCCAATCGCTTGTTTCGTCCAGCAACTGCAATGTCGGCGCAGCGGAGTATGGCGCTACTGCGCGGCCGTTTCCGCAGCACTTTTCTCGAAGGCGTCCAGCGCGTCATCGAGATCCTCGAAGATCATGTTGGGGCCGATCTTCGCGATCACGCCGGCCCGTTCGAGGATCTCGCGCGCCTCGAAATGCAGCTCGGCGATCGCAAGCGCGATGCCGCGCCTCCGAAGGTCGTCGTGAACTTCATCGAGCATGGCTGCTGCCGAGCTGTCGATCTGGGCGATGGCGCTCGCGTCCATCACGAACCATTTGGTATCGGCAGGTAGCGCGTCGGTGACGGCGCGCAGGCGTTCTCGGACATAGTCGGTGTTGAAGAAAAGAAGGCTGCCCTGAACCATGAAAACGGTAAGGCCCGGCACCGGCCGCGCCGCCGGGTTGCGGTGGAGCTTGTAGAAACCGTCGTGGCCGACAAGCCGGCCAAGCAGGGCGTCGCGCGGAAACATGGTCTTGTGCAAGACATAGACGAGCGTCGCGGCGATGGCCGTAACCACGCCTTCCAGAACGCCGAAGCTGATAGGGCCGGACATCGCGATCAGCGCGAAGACGAACTCGATGCGGCTGATGCGCCAGATCTCCTTGAGCGCGGAAACATCGATCAGGCTGAGCGCGGTTGCCACCAGCACCGCGCCGAGTGTGGGGATCGGGAGGATGCGCAGCACATCGCCTAAAAACAGGAGAACCGTCATAAGCGCCGCGGCCGCCACGATGCTCGCGATCTGCGACCGGCCGCCGACGCTGAAGTTCACGGCCGTGCGCGAGTCCGAAGCCGTGACGGGGAAGGTCCCAAAGAGCCCAGCGGCGATGTTCGCCGCACCGAAGCCTTCGAGTTCGCGGTTGGGATCGACGAGATAGCCGCCCTTGGCCCCGAAGCTGCGAGCGCCGATGATGCCGGAGCCGAAGCTCACCAGAAAGATGGCCCCGGCGCCGAGCAGGAGCGCCTGCACGGGGAGGCCCGAAACCGGCGGCAGCGTCAGCGATGGCAGGCCGCGCGGGATATCACCGACCACCTTGATACCGTGCCCTTCGAAATCGAACAGGGCCGACAGCAAGACGGCGAGCGCGACAACCAGTACCGGCCCGGGGATGCGCGTTTGCATGATGCGCGCCGCCTGCAGGAGCGCGAAAGACACCGCGGCAAGCAGCAGCGATGGCCAATGGATCGATCCGACCTTGCCGACGAGTTCGAAGACGGGGGCGATCAGGCCGTCAGCCTCGATGTCGATCCCGGTGACCCGGTCGATCTGGCCGATCAGGATCGAGAGTGAAATGCCGGCGAAGAAGCCGATCAGGATCGGCCGCGACAGGAACGTCGCGAGCACGCCGAGTCGCACGGCGCGTGCGATCAGGCACAATGCGCCGACGGCGAGCGCCAGCAACGCGGCCACCGCGACTCGATCCGCAGTGACGCCGGGCACGGCATAGACCGTGGTGAGCACCGCGGCCAGCACCGTCATCGTTGCGGCGTCGGGCCCGACGATCAGGCGTCTCGAGGGGCCGAAGAGCGCATAGGCGACGAGGGGCGTGATGCTGGCGTAGAGACCGGTTTCCGGAGGCAGGCCGGCGATGGCCGGATAGGCGATGGCGCTCGGGAGGCCGACCGCGGCAATGGCGAGCCCGGCGGAAACGTCGTTGCGCAGCCAGCTCGCCTGGTAGCCGGCAAGGTTGGCAAGCAGTGGCAGACGAGGGAGGGTGAGTTGCATCCCCGTCACCTCCGGATCAATGGCCAGTCAGCACCAGCGTCTGGACGGGCAAGAGCAGCGCCTGTAGCCGGAGGATCGCCGCATGCACCAGTGCGACCGCGTCGATGACATGCAGGTAGAGCCAGCGCCCCGTGCTGATGCCGGGTTCATGAAGCGCGTCATGATTGCTGGTGTAAGCGTTGGCGATGCAGCTGCTGCCCGGCGGGATGCCGGTTAGCTGACCCTCGAAGAGCGGTTCCAGATAGGTCGTCAGCGTGCCGGGACGCGCCAGTTGCTGGACGTCGACGAGCTGGTCCGTCGGCCGGAACTGGCCGGCGGCGATGACGTCCTGGACCTCGGTGACCACCATCGGAATGATGGTGAAGGGTTTGCCGATGCAGGTCGCCTCGGCAATCATCCCCGTCTTCATCACCTGCGACTCGATCTGGCCGAAGCCGGCGATCAGGCCGATGCGCCGTTCCTCGGGCACGAGGATGCCGGCCGAGCGGATCATCGGATTGACGATGTCGCCGGCGCGAAGGCCGAATTGCTGCACGGTCCCGGCCACGCCGGCGCGCACGGTCGTCTTGTCCAATTCCACCTGTGCCTGGGCAAGTGCGGCCTCGGCACTTGCCTTCTGCGCCGGCAGCAGCGAGGCGATCTTCGTCTGGAGCGTCTGCTTGTTGGAGACGGCGGCGGCAAGAGCGCCCTTGCGGCCGTCGGCGGCGACCTGCAGCCGCTCGATTTCCCGCCTTGCGACGATGTTGGGGTTGCGCTGGTTCAATTCGACCTGCGTTTCAAGTTCGTTCAGCGCCTGGAGATAGGCGCCCTCGGCCTGGGCGATCAGCCCGTCGGCGGAGGCGAGCTCGCTCTGTGCCACGGTCGTCTCGGCTTCGATTTCCGCGACGCGCCGACGTGCGGTCTCAAGCGCCGCCCGCTGTTCTTTATCGTCGAGGCGGAAAAGCGGCGCGCCGGCCGCGACCTTCTCGTTGGTGCCGACGAAGACCTCGGCGACCCGCCCATTCGACTCTGGCAGGATGGTGACCGTGCGGAAGACGGCCGTGACGTTCGTGGTCGAGGGGTGGAAGTAGAAGATCATCGTGATCAGCGACACGGTGAGGATCACGCAGGCGGTGATGCCGTAACGCAGCTCGAACCACATAGAATAGAGATTGATCTCTCGGCCGATGCGCTTGCCCTGGACGTAGCGGCGGAAGAGAAAGTCGGGAAAGATCGTGAGCATCGAGCAGATCAGGAATTCCAGCATGGCTCACCTCCTGCGCTCGATCTTGTCATCGTCCTCAGCCTGCGCGACTTCGAGCGGTACCCATTGCTGGGGGGCCGCCCTTGGCGAGTCAGGTGGGGGCGCCTCCGGTGAGGGCACGTTCGGCGGAGGCTCCAATGTCGTTTCTCCGCTCGGCTGCGGGGCGAATTCGCCCGGCCCCTGGTCCCGGCGGGCTATCCTGGCGAGCGAGCGGGCCATCGACCTGATCGGGGAGGTAAAGTCCGGAAACTCGACCATCGCAAGCAGCAGCGCGGCGATCCAGAACAGATGGTTGTGGGTGAAAAGCGCAATCAAGCACAGCACGCCGATGATCTGCAACTGGCCCTTGCTAGCGCCGTGTGCCATGTGCTCGGGAAGCGCGTGCAGGCGCAGATACAGGATGCCGACCAGGAAGACCATGAGCAGCACGAAGACGACCATCACATTGAACAGGACGTCCGTCTGTCCTGGCGCGGTGATGAAGACAGGCAGATGATCCACTGCCGCCGGATGCAACGTTTCTGTCATTTCATTTCCCCCGAAACACAGAAGACGCCAACGCCTCATCATACGCATTAGAGTTGGATTTCATAGCATTATTGCGAATGGATTCCGCGGCCCCCAAAAAGGAGCGGAAGTGCATCCCTGATGCTTTACGCTACGGGAGGACGAGGATGGCGACGCCTGCATTGATGCCGTGGCGACCTTACAGGGTGTGCAGTAGCGGACGGTTCGCGCGCGCCCTTTGCAGGCGCGCGGCTTGATTCAAAAAAACACTTAGATCCTCCCGGGAACGCATCTTTTTGCCGTGTTGCGCATGCACAGCGGATCTTCCCCGGGCTTTCCGCGATCTGATCGAGAGCGGGAACAGCCACGGGCCGGGCGCGTTATCGGTTTTTCGATTGATTCAATCCGAAATCATCGTGATCTAGTGCTCGACGTGATTCCGTGTCGTCATTCCGGGCTTCGAAGGGTATCGAATTGCATTTCGTTGGAAAGTTGACCGCTGTTACGCTTGTTGTCCTGACCGGAGCTATGCCGCTTGCCGGCAGCGGACCCGCGAGCGCCCAGCAGGCGCCCCCGGCGGCGCAGCCGGCCCAGCAAGCCCCTCAAGCCGCGCAGCCGGCCCCGCCGGCACAGCAACCACGGCCGGCCCAGCCTAGCCAGGCACCGCAGCCGGCCCCGCCGCCGCAGGCCGCCGTCGAGTCGCCGGTGCTGGATCAGGCGACCCAGCAGCTTGCCAAGGCGGAAGGCGATCTCAGGCGGCTCTCCGGGCGTGTCGAGAGCGCCAAGGACGACGATGCGCTGCTCGCCGAACTCAAGGTGCAGGTAGATGAGCTTTCGCAGCAGATCATCGCTGCGTCGGTTGCGACCCGCCCGCGGCTCGATGAAATCAAGGCGAGGCTTACCGAACTTGGCGATCCGCCTGGCGCGGGGGCACCGCCGGAGCAGCCGCTCGTCACCGAGGAGAGGCAGCGCCTGCTCGCCGAGCGTGGGGCGATAAATGCGTTCACCGGAACGGCGGAGAACCTGTCGGTCGAGGCGAAGAAGCTCGCCAACGGCATCACGGCGACAAGACGGGCGCTCTTCTCCAAGACGCTGCTGAAGCACACGGAAATCTCGGCAGCGACACTTGCCGAGGCGGTGACGACGACGATCGGCGAGACCCAGGCTTTGTCGCGCAGCGTCGGCAGTTGGCTGACATTTGCCTGGAATTATAAGCGCGTGCCGCTTCTCATCGCGATTTTCCTCTCGCTTTGTGCGGCGCTGATCTTTCTCGCCGGTAGCCGCCGCCTCTTCGCCCCCTTCCTCCGGCACGATGGGGACGAGGAGGAGCCGAACTATTTCAGGAAGCTTTCGGTCGCCTTCTGGTCCACGGTGATCCCGACAGTGTCGGCAACCGCCTTCGCAATGTCGAGCTACTTTTTCCTCAATAGCTTCAATGTATTGCGGCCGGATATTGCGCCGATACTGGCGATCACGCTGGCGGTCGTCGTCGTGCTGCTCTTCATCACCAGCCTGGCGCAGGCGGTGCTGTCTCCGCGGCAATCGAATTGGCGTCTCGTGCGCGTTTCGGATCGCGGCGCCCGGATGCTGTTCATTTCGATCTGCGCCATGGCGGTGGTCAACGTCCTCGATTACCTTGCGGGAAGCATCAGCGAGTCCCTCGGTTCGCCAGTAATCCTGACCGTCGCCAAGAGTTTCGTGGCCTCGATCATCATCGGCCTCATCCTGATGTCGATGGCCTGGATCCGGCCGATGTTGCGGCCCGATGAGCCCTTCGATGCGCCGGGGCGGTCCTGGCCGCGCTTCGTCTGGATTTCGCTTCTCCTTATGGGGGCGCTGCTTGTCGCCATCGCGCTTGGCGGCTACGTCGGCCTTGCCCGCTTCATCGCCACGCAGATCATCGTCACCGGCGCAATCCTGGTGACCATGTATATCGGCATTCTTACCGGCAGGTCGGTCTCCAAGCAGGGCGCCTTCGCGGAAACCAGGGCAGGGCGCTATCTCGAACGGCGCTTCCAGCTGGAGCAGGTAGGGCTCGACCAGATCGGGCTTGTGGCCGGCCTCGGCATCTATGCGCTGGTGCTGTTGTTCTTCGTCCCGCTGATCCTCATGCAGTGGGGCTTCAAGATCGCCGATATAGAGTCCTGGACCTATCGCGTGCTGACCGAGATCAGGATCGGCACGATTACCATCTCGCTCGTCGGCCTGTTTGCCGGCCTCCTGTTCTTCGCGCTCGGCTTTGTCGTCACGCGCTGGGTGCAGCGCTGGATCGATGGTAATGTCATGGCACGCAGCCGCGTCGACGCGGGCGTGCGCAATTCGATCCGCACCGGCATAGGCTATGTCGGCGTCGGCCTTGCCGGACTCATCGGCCTCTCGGCTGCTGGTATCGATCTATCGAGCCTCGCGCTCGTTGCCGGTGCTCTCTCCCTCGGCGTCGGCTTCGGTTTGCAGAACATCGTGTCGAACTTCGTCTCGGGGCTGATCCTGCTCGTCGAGCGGCCGTTCAAGGTGGGTGACTGGATCGTCAGCGGCACGACTGAAGGCTTCGTCCGCCGCATCTCCGTTCGCGCGACCGAGATCGAGACCTTCCAGCACCAGTCGATCATGATGCCGAATTCGCTGCTTATCAACGCCTCGGTCGGCAACTGGACGCACCGCAACAAGCTCGGCCGTTCCGAGATCACCGTCACCGTGACCTATGGCAGCGATCCGCGCCGGGTGATCGAGCTCCTGCAGGAGATCGCCGCAGCCCATTCGATGGTCCTGAAGAACCCGGCGCCGTCAGTCGGCTTCACCGCCTTCGGGGACGAGCGCATGACATTCGAGCTGCGCATCTATGTTGCCGACGTACTGACGGCGGGCAACGTGCGCAACGATATCCGCGTCACGATCTACGAACGCTTCCGCGACGAGGGCATCGGCGCACCATTCCCGCTGAAGATCGAGGATACCACGCCGGAGGAGGAGGCACCGGCCGAGGCCGAACCTTCGGTCGCGACAGAGCCCGGGCCTGCCGCTCAACCGGAAGAGGTGCCGGAAGCCGCGCCGCGCAGCATCGCGAAGCGCGGAGGCCGCAGAGGCTGAGGCCGGCAGTTTTTCCGAGGCAGCTACCGCGCGCCTGCACCGAGAACAACGTAGTTTTCGGCGTTCGAAAGATGGCTGAGGAGGCGGTCTGACCGGCGGCCCGCGATGCGGGCTTTCGGTCTCGCGCCATCTCCTCCTCGCTCCGATGACCACAAAGCTGCCGCTCAATTGTCAGCAAATCGCCCCGGTACTGCCCCATCGAGCACTTTTAGGCGGTCCATCGTGACCAGCTCGTCATCGCGTGGACGCGAGGAACGAGCGAGCTGCATGGGTCCTCAATCATATCCAGCTTGAGGGCCAAGAGCCATGCAGCGATTCAAAGTGCTGCAGCGACCTTTCTGCGTCGAACGACGCGCGGCGCTGTCAGGTGGTTTTGCCGCCGATCAAGTCATGCACGTTACAGAGGAATGAACATGATCACTCGTTATAAAGCCGTTGCAATGTTGACCGCCGCGGTCTTCGGCATGATGACTTATAGCCCGGCGTTCGCGTTGGAAATGGCTCAAGCGCAACAGACGCAGCCGACGCCAGGGCAGCCCGACAGCGGCGGCGCGGCCGTAAGCGATCAGAAGATCGAGGCATTTGCCGTGGCCTATCTGCAAGTCGATAAGGTCCGGCAGGAATATTCGGCCAAGATCGAGGCGACACCGGATCAGGCCGCCAAGGAGAAGCTCAAGAACGAAGCCAGCCAGCAGATGGTCCAGGCTGTTGAAGCTTCTCAGGGTATCTCGGTCGAGGAATACACATCCATTCTGACGGCCGCGCAGAACGACCCGGCTTTGGCCAAGAAGGTTCAGGAGAAGATCCAGAGCTCGGCACCGGCACAGGCTCCCGCGCAGCAGGCTCCCGCCCAGCAATAGCTGATGAGCCTCCTACCGCATGTTTCCTTCAGTCGCAGTCGATTTAAGGACAAAAACATGCAGCAATTCACAGTGCCGCAGCGTCCTTTGCGCTTCTGAGGACGCGCGGCTCGGGTGCGACAACGCGCTTCAAAAAGAGTGCCCGCCAAAGCGCGGGCACACTTGCATTCCTTAGATCGCAGTTTGCGAGCCTGATGAGACCAAGCGTCCTCAGTATTTTGACGGAACGTAGAGCTCCGGCGGAAGGACCTTGCGCTCGTAATCTGGATTGAATACCCGCTCGGGCAGGGTGATGTCCTCGTGCGGCACGTCCCCGTAGGGGATCTGGTGAAGCAGGTGGTCGATGCAGTTGAGCCGGGCGCGCTTCTTGTCGTTGCCCTCGACGATGTACCACGGCGCTTCCGGGATGTTGGTGCGGGCGAACGTTTCTTCTTTGGCCTTGGTGTAGGCCTCCCAACGCACCCGCGACTGCAGGTCCATGGGTGACAGCTTCCACTGCTTCAGCGGGTCGTGGATACGTACCAGGAACCGCATCTGTTGTTCCTCGTCGGTGATCGAGAACCAGTATTTGACCAGCCGGATGCCGGAGCGCACGAGCATGCGCTCGAACTCCGGCACGTCATTGAAGAACTGCTCCACCTGATCTTCGGTGGCGAAACCCATGACGCGTTCGACCCCGGAGCGATTGTACCAGGACCGGTCGAAGAGCACGATCTCGCCGCCGGCCGGCAGATGCGGCACGTAACGCTGGAAATACCATTGCGTCTTTTCGCGGTCGGATGGGGCCGGCAGCGCCACGACCCTGACCACGCGCGGATTGAGGCGCTGAGTGATGCGCTTGATCACGCCGCCCTTGCCGGCGGAGTCGCGCCCCTCGAAGATCACGACGACCTTCTCCTTGTGATAGGCGACCCAGTCCTGCAGCTTGATCAATTCCGCCTGCAGCTTGAGCAGCGTGCGGAAGTATTCGAGGCGCGGTATCGAGGCTGGATGTGCCTTGCGGTAGATCTTGCGGATCTCTTCGGAAAGGGCCGGCTCGGAAAGTTCGAGCTCATAATCCTCATCGATCGTATCGGCCAGTTCGGCTTCCAGCCAGTCCGGGCCTTCGGGGTCCTTCGACTTATCCATGTCATCTCTCCGGTGTTCTCACCCTCAACCGCTGTATCCTCGCGACTGTTCCACAACCGCATGAAAGTTATTTGAACCGCCGGCCGCCGCTCGCGCCGGGGCGGTTCGCCCGCCACGTCATGTGCAGTGATCCTTTCGCGAATCCTATCACAAGGTTTTGATTTTACTCCAATCTTTGCCGCCATAGGCTTCTTGTCGCGGGGTTGAAGCCTGCATTAGGGAGGAGACTATGAAACGCGCAGTTGTACTTGTCGCGGTCAGTTTGGCCTGTTCGGTCGTGGCCGCCCATGCCCAGGACACCAGCATGAGCTTCTTCGTCACCAGCGCCAATCCCGGCAAGGGCGGCGATCTTGGTGGTCTTGCGGGGGCCGACGCCTATTGCGCGCAACTTGCGACCGCCGGCGGCTCAACCGGCAAGACCTGGAAAGCCTACCTTTCCACCGACACGGAAAACGCCAAGGATCGGATCGGCAGCGGCCCATGGTACAACGCCAAAGGCGAGAAGATCGCCGACGACGTCGCGTCGCTCCACAGCGACAAGAACAACCTGACGAAGCAGACGGCACTCAACGAGAAGGGTGAGGTCATCAACGGCCGCGGCGATACGCCGAACCGTCACGACATTCTGACTGGCTCAAACCCGGACGGCACGGCTGCGGCAGAGACCTGCGGCAACTGGACGATGGGCGGAGCGGAGGGTGCGGCAGTGGTCGGCCACAGCGACCGCACCGGCCTCGATGAGTCCGCCGCGGCCAAGTCCTGGAATTCGTCGCACAAGACGCGCGGCGGCTGCACTGTCGATGCTTTCAAGACCACCGGCGGCGACGGCCTGTTCTACTGCTTCGCCGCAAACTGAGCGGGTGCATCTCATGCTTACCGCCGGTGTCGGGAGCGGCAGGCCGGCGGCGGCAGTCCCGTTCGATAGCTACCATCGCCGGCTTCGCCGCCACTCCCCTGGGCCTGTCTCAACCATTTTGGTGAAGACCCGGGTGAAGTGGCTCTGGTCGGCAAAGCCGCAGCTGTTGGCGATCTCGCTGATCGAGAGGTTGGAGTTCAAGAGCAGATCCTGGGCGCGTTCGATGCGGCGAGCAAGCAGCCACCGATGCGGCGGGACACCGGTCGTTTCCTTGAAGGCGCGGGCAAAATGGCTGCGCGAGAGTCCGCATTCATGGGCGAGTTCCTCCAGCGCGATGTCGCCGTCGAGACGCTCCATTAAGATCTCCTTGGAGCGCCGCTCCTGCCAGGGGGCGAGGCCGCCGCGCTTTGGCCTGTGCACGGCCGGCATATCACCATAGCGGGTCCCGAGATGGGCGAGCAGGGCCATGCCGATGTGATCAAGGAACAGCGGATTGGCTCGTTCGGGGTTTTCCAACGCAGGCAGGAGGCTGCCGGCGAGACTTCGGACGATGACGTCGTCGTTGGGCACGCCCGGCGCTATCCCGATTGCGGCCATACGCGAAGCACCCCGTTCCCCCGCTATCCTGTCGAGAGCCTGGCGCGATATGTAGATCGCCAGGCAGTCGATAGGGTCGCCAAGTACGGAGGAATGCTCGCAGCTTAGGTCCAGAAGCGTGAACTGCCCACGTCTGATCGGGGCAATCGCGACCGGTCGACCCTCCACCCAGTAGGGGTGGGGCTCGAGATCGAGCAGTTGCAGGCAGACGAGATAGCCATCGTCCCGTTCGATCCGGCCCAGACGCCCGCTTTCCCTCTTGTCCCAGCTGACGCGGGTAGCAGCGAAGTCGGTCCTTTGAAGCCGCTGAACAAGAATGGTCGGCGGCGCCTCGACCCCGACAGCGTCGCCCAACCGCTCGCCATATGCACCGCCGGCCATTCGCGAACTCCCATCAAGAGGAATTTCCGGTCGAGGTTCGATGTTGTTTTGTTCTTGAGATGCCCCGCAAGAACATAGCACTTTCGTACAAAACGCAGCAATACAGGCGCTGGCGCGCTCGGCGCGCCTGCATAAGCTTGGCGCCGGCACTCCCGTAAATCGATTAATCGCCTGAAAGAGCGAACACGCCGTTCCCCAGCAAGGAGTCTGCGTTACCATGTCCGAACTTGAGAAACCCGAAAGCGGAGAAGCGCTATTATCGGGCGGAGCAGAGACCGTCGATTACGCATTTTCCCGACGCGACGTTCTACAAATGGCAGCAGGAGCCGCGACACTGGCGGCCATTCCACCCGGCACGGCGCAGGCCGCGTCATCGACCACCGCCACCGCAAATCAGGAGGGCACCAGCGTGACGCCAGCGCGCATCAGACTGACCGTCAACGGGAACTCGCGCGAACTGGAGCTCGATCCGCGCCAGTCGCTTCTCGACGTTCTTCGCGAAACGCTTGACCTCACCGGCACGAAGAAAGGCTGCAACCAGGGCGCCTGCGGTGCCTGCACCATCCTCGTGGACGGCAAGCGGATCAATTCCTGTCTGACGCTCGCCATCATGCATGACGGTGCCGAGATCACGACGATCGAAGGGCTGGCGAAAGGCGGTGAGCTCCATCCGCTGCAGGCTGCCTTCATCGAGCACGACGGACTCCAGTGCGGTTTCTGCACCTCCGGGCAGATCATGTCCGGCGTCGGCTGCATCGCCGAGGGGCATGCCCATTCGCCGGAGGAGATCCGGTTCTGGATGAGCGGCAATATCTGTCGGTGCGGGGCCTATCCGGGCATCGTCGCCGCCGTCGCCGATGCCGCCGGGAGGATCTGACAATGCTGCCATTCAGCTATGAAAAGGCCCGCAGCGAAGAGGAGGCGATCGCCGCCGCGGCCGCTGGCGCACGCTATCTCGCCGGCGGGACTACGCTCATCGATCTCATGCGCGAGGAGGTGGAGCGTCCCGAACGGCTGGTCGACATCAATGCGCTTCCGCTCGGAGGTATTCGCGTCGAAGGCTCCGATCTCGTCATCGGCGCGCTTGCCCGGATGACGGAGGTTGCCGCCCATCCCGATACACTGCGTCTGCAGCCGCTTGTCGCCGAGTCCCTGATCGAAGGCGCATCCCCGCAGTTGCGCAACGTCGCCTCGATCGGCGGAAACCTGCTGCAGCGCGTGCGCTGTCCCTATTTCCGCATGCTCGACGCCCCATGCAACAAACGCGAGCCGGGCTCGGGCTGCTCGGCGATCGATGGGCTCAACGGCGGCCACGCGATACTCGGCGTCAGCGATCATTGCATCGCCACCCATCCGTCGGACGTTGCCGTCGCGCTGATTGCGCTCGACGCGACGATGCGCGTGCGCGGACCGGAAGGCGAGCGCACCTTTCCCGTCGAGGAGCTCTTCCGCCTGCCGGGCGATACGCCGCATCTCGAACACACGCTCAATCCCGGCGAACTGATCCTCGACGTGCGGGTGCCCGGTGGCCCCCACAGCCGCCGCGCACGCTACCTCAAGGTGCGTGACCGCGAGTCCTACGAGTTCGCCCTAGTCTCGGCAGCCGTCGCCATGGAAACGGAGCGCGGCGTGATCCGCTCGGTCCGGATCGCCTGCGGCGGAGTCGGAACCCGCCCATGGCGGATGCGCGCGTCGGAGGCGGCATTGATCGGCAAGGAGCCAGGCCGCTCGGCCTTCGAGGCGGCTGCGCGGCTGGCGGCGGACGGCGCACGGCCGGCTGCCGGCAATCACTACAAGGTGGAACTCCTGCAGCGGACGATCGTCCGCACGCTCGAAATGGTAGGAGAAATGGCATGACAACGAACGTCATCGGACAACCGCTCCCGCGCATAGACGGCCGCGCCAAGGTAACCGGCGGCGCCCGTTATGCGGCCGATTTCAACCAGAAGGGCCAGGCCTATGCGGTGATCGTCAGCGCGACGGCCGGTCTTGGCCGCATCACCGAGATCGGCGCGGACGCTGTCTCCGCCATGCCGGGCGTGATCGCGGTGATCAGCCACCTCAACGCGCCGCGGCTTGCCTACGGCGAGCACAAGGGGGTGATCGATCCTGCCATCGGTGAACGCCTGCATGTGCTGCAGGACGATCAGGTGCGCTTCTGGGGTCAGCCGGTGGCGATCGTCGTCGCCGATACCCTCGACCATGCCGAACGCGCCGCTGCCGCGCTCCATGTCGCTTACATCGCCGAGCGGCCGGTCGTCGATCCGACGGGTCTGCTCGCCAGCGCCGTTGTTCCGGAGGCGACGAAACGGGGTGGCCGGGCGGATGCCGACGCCGGGCGCGGCGACGCGGACGCTGCTCTCGCGAGCGCGGAGGTGAAGATCGATGAGAACTACGACATCGCCCGAGAAAACCACAATCCGATGGAGCCGCATGCCACCATCGCCGCTTGGGACGGCGATCGGCTGACGCTCTGGAGCAAGAGCCAGTATGTCGTCAACGAGCAGGCAGAGATCGCGGCCATTTTCGGCCTGCCGGTCGAGAACGTGCAGGTGATCTGTCCCTTCGTCGGCGGCGCCTTTGGCACGAGCCTTCGGACATGGTCGCATGTCACGCTCGCGGCGATCGCGGCGCGGCAGGCGGGCCGGCCGGTCAAGCTGGTGCTGACCCGCAAGCAGATGTTTTACACAACCGGCCACCGACCGCGCACGCTCCAGCGCATCGCGCTCGGGGCGACGAAAGACGGGAAGCTGACGAGCCTGATCCACGAGGGGTATGGAGAGACTAGCCGCTACGAGGAGTTCATCGAGGCGCTGACGTCGGTCTCGGGCTTCCTCTATTCCTGCCCCAATGTGCGGACCCGCTACCGCCTCGTAAAGCTCGACACGGGCACGCCGACCTATATGCGCGGCCCGGGCGAGGCAAGCGGCGTCTTTGCGCTCGAATGCGCCGTGGACGAGCTTTCCTACAAGCTCGGCCTAGACCCGATCGAACTGCGCAGGCTGAACGAACCTGAAATCGACGAGGCAGCCGATAAGCCGTTCTCGAGCCGGTCGCTGTTGAAGTGCTACGATGCCGGTGCCGAGCGCTTCGGCTGGTCGAAACGCGATCCGAAACCCCGCTCCATGCGCGATGGGCGGCTGCTGATCGGCATGGGTGTCGCGTCTGCGAGCTACCCGGCGTTTCATGCTCCCTCGAGTGCGCTCGCGCGCCTGCTTCCCGACGGTACCGCCGAAATCGAGGTGGCCGCGAGCGACATGGGTCCGGGAACATACACATCGATGACGCAGGTCGCCGCCGAGACGCTCGGCCTGCCGATCGAGAGCGTCCGTTTCAGCCTTGGCCGCTCGGACTTTCCACCGGCACCCTCCCATGGCGGCTCCTGGACTATGGCGTCCGTCGGCTCGGCCATCCGCGCCGCCTGCATCGCCGTGCAGGAGGAGGCCGCAAGGCGCGCCATTGCCGACCAGCGCTCGCCGGTCTTCGGCGCGTCAGCCGATGGGGTCATCTGGGAGGAGGGGCGCCTGCGCCGCCGCGGCGACACAGCGCCAGGCCAGGGATATGGCGACATCGCGGCGAGCGCCGGCGGATCGATCGAGGCGAACGCGTCCGCCAGCCGGGATCCGGACATCGCGGACCGCTATTCCATGCATGCCTTCGGTGCTGTCTTTGCCGAGGTGGCGGTCGATCCAGATGTCGGCACCATCCGAGTGCGCCGCGCGCTCGGTACCTATGGGGCTGGTCGCATCGTCAATCCACGTCTTGCAGCGAGCCAGTGCACCGGCGGCATGGTCGGCGGCATCGGCATGGCGCTGATGGAGCGGACAGCGCTCGATCAGCGCGACGGCCGCCCGGTCAATGCGCACATGGCGGATTATCTCGTGCCCGTGAACCTCGATATCGCGAATATCGAAGCGCATTTCGTCGACGAGGTGGATCCGCATGTCAACGCGCTCGGCGTCAAAGGGCTCGGCGAAATCGCGCTCGTCGGCATGGCGCCCGCCATCGCCAATGCGGTCTTCCATGCGACCGGCAAACGGGTGCGCACGCTGCCGATCCGGATTGAGGATATGCTCGCCTGATGACAGAGGACGCGTTCGGCAGGTGCCGACTTCCGAACGCCGCGTCGTCTTCTATGAGCGGGCAAACAATTCGCGCGGTTCGCGGACACCCTTCAGGTGGAACGAGCCGATCGTCTCGAAGGCCGATCTTTCTGCCGGCGATAGAAGCTCGACGAAGGCGGAGGAAACGAGCAGCGACCGGTTGGCGAGACGGCATGTCGACGCGATCCGGCAGACTTCGTTGACGGCCGGACCTATGACGGTGAAATCCAGCCGTTCGTCGCTTCCGACGTTGCCGTAAAACACTTCGCCGACATGCAGGGCGAGGTAGACGGAGGTGATTGCCGTCTCCTGCGCCAATCGGGCCGCGTTGAGCGTTGCGATCCTCTCCTCGAGTTCGGCCTCGGCCTTGAGGGCGGCAAGCGCGGCTTCGCTCCGATCCGCACCGGTGAAGATCGCAAGCGTCCCGTCGCCGACGAGCTTCAGTACGTCGCCTCCCGCGGCGTGGACCGACGAGATCACCGCCTCCGCATAATCGTTCAGCAAGGGAATGAGATCGCTGCTGTGAACCTGTTCGGAAAGGGCCGTGTAGTTCGCCATGTCCGAGTACCACAGCACCGTGTGGATGCTTTCGACCTTGCCCCTGGCGATCCGGCCTTCAAGCACGCGGTGGCCCGCGTCGCGCCCGAGATAGACCTCGACGAGCGACTGCGCGACCCACTTCAGCGAAGCGGCCTTGATGGCGAGCGCCAGCGCCGGCACCAGGCTGCGGAGCGCCCGGAGGTCGTCGCTCGAAAAGCCGCCCGGAGCCTTGGTCGACCAGCGCGAATATAGGCTGTCCATCTCGCCGATCGCATCCTTGCCGCTCAGTCGATGGATCTGTGCGAAATAGTCGGTGTGCCCCTCAAGACGAAGATCATCGAGAATCGTGAAGCGAGGCTCTCCGGTGTAGTCGAGCGGAATATGCATTTCCGAGAGCGCGTTTTCCAGCATGTATTTGAAGGGGCTGACCTGCCACAGGCGGGAATTGTCCTCCGACTGGTGGCGGGAAAACTCGCGGTGCCTGATCGCATCCGTTTCTTCGGCGTTCCAGAGGAAGCCCCGCGATTCGAGAACAGGGTGGAGCGTGTCGAGGAAAATCGCCGCCTGGACGAGATCGAGACCTTGCCCGCAGCAGCGCTCGCAAAATCCCCTCACCAGTCCGGCTTCGTCCAAGCCGAGGAGCCCCTGTTCGAGCAGCCAGTCACTGATCCTGCGGACTTGGAGATCGTCCATAGCCTCCTCCCGTATCGGCACACGATCTTAGGCGGGAAGGCCTGCTGCGCCAAGCGACTGTATCGGCTGTAACCACTACACGTTGCACTTCTTCGCCGGCTGCGTGATGATGGCGGCGCCCGGATTTTGGCGAAGGTGACGCGCAACATGGCAATGGCAAAAAGGCAGGTCGGTAGATGGCGCCTGTGAAGGTAGATCCGGAAAAAATTCGCGAGTTCGAGGACGCCGAGAGCTTCTACCGCTGGCTCGGCAGCCACCATGACACGGCCGACGAGGTGTGGATCAAGATCCACAAGCTTGGCTCGGGGCTCAAGTCGATCACGCCCAAGGAAGCGATCGACGTCGTGCTGTGCTGGGGCTGGATCGACGGACTGCGCAAGGGGCTCGACGACAAGAGCTTTCTGCAGCGCTACACGCCGCGCGGCAGGAAGAGCATCTGGAGCCAGATCAATGTCGACAATGTCGCCCGGCTGATCGAGGAAGGCCGGATGACCGAGCATGGGCTGAAGCAGGTCGAGGCGGCCAAGGCGGACGGGCGTTGGGAGCGCGCCTATGCGAGCGGCAAGGACATGAAAATCCCGGACGATCTTCAGGCCGCCATCGACGCCGAGCCTAAGGCCAGCGAAATGCTGGCCAAGCTTAGCGCGCAGAACCGCTTCGCGCTCGCGTTCCGCACCCGCAACATGAAGACCGAGGCCGGGCGGAAGAAGAAGATCGAGACTTTTGTCGAAATGCTGAAGCGCGGCGAGACGATTTACCCGCAGGGGCGGAAGTGACCGCTGCCAATAAGGTTCTGCCGGCATCCGATAAGGGCAGGTGAGGATCGGGCTTCCCTCGTCGGTTACGACGCGCATTCCGTCGGATGGGAAGGAGTTGAGGGTCGCGATGCACACCTTCAGAGAGCGGCAACTCGTGGACAGACATGTTCCTCGTCTTCTGCCGGTGCTTGTTCTCGGTATGGTGACCCTCGTTGCGGTGGCGGGTGCAGCACAGAGCACCCGCCCGGCGCCGGACGGGACGCCGCTCGTCGCACAGAGCGCACAAGGGCAGGCACCGGCCAACGCCCTCGCGATGGACTTTCCGGATCGGGAGCTTATCGTCGGTACAAAGGAGGCCCCGCCGTTCTCGATGAAGCAACCGGACGGTACCTGGACAGGCATTTCCATCGAGCTCTGGAGGCAGATCGCTCAGGAACTCGGTCTCAAGTTCCGCCTTGTCGAAGAGCCGTCGGTCCAGAGTCTGCTCGAGGCGACGGCACGCGGCGATTACGATCTCTCGGTCGCGGCGATGACCATCACGCCCGAACGCGAACGCAGCGTGGACTTCTCGCAACCATTCTACAACACCGGGCTCGGCATCGCGGTTTCGCTCAATCGCATGTCGATATGGCGCGAAATCATCCGCACGATGACCTCCCTGGGTTTCCTTCAGGCAGCCGGCGCGCTCATCGGCATTTCGTTTCTGGTCGGCGCGCTGATCTGGCTGTTCGAACGACGGCATAACGAGGAATTCGGAGGCAGCGCCGCCAGGGGGCTCGGTGCCAGCATCTGGTGGTCCGCCGAGGTGATGACGCAGGCAAGTACCGGGCACCGCGGCCCGAGAACTCTCGCGGGACGCGCGCTTGCCATTATCTGGATGGTCGTCTCGATCATCACCATCGCTGTCTTTACGGCCAGTGTGACCTCGGCGCTCACGACGCGACAGATTCGCGGCGTCGTAAGCAGCGTCGACGACTTGCCCGGGGTGCGCGTCGGCGCATTGGCCGGATCGGCAACGCTCGATTTTCTCGTCCGCGAGCGTATCGGATACCGCAATTTCGACCGCGTCGAGGATGGGCTGAACATGCTCTCGTCGGGCTCGATCGACGCTTTTGTGTACGACAAGCCGTTGCTGGCGTGGCTCGTTGCGCAGAAGTTTTCGAATTCGGTCGAAGTCCTCGATGTGACTTTCGAACCGCAGAGCTACGGCATTGCCATGCCGACAGGAAGCCGCTACCGCAATGCGACCGACGTGGCCCTCCTTGAGGCGATCCGCAGCGAAAAATGGAAGCAGACTCTGTTCAGCTATCTTGGCGAGAAGCGCTGAAGGCGCAGACGAGGCCACTCGGGGTGCGTAACACCTTGAATCGGCGCAATCTTTCCGATTCCGATTTGCCGGATTATGCAGTAAGCTGCCCGCGCTACTGCATGTTTCCTTAATTCCTAGCCGATTTAAGGAAAAAACATGCCGCAGTTCAA